>JBDHSU010000092.1:0-16213 GCA_039808325.1 Variibacter sp.
CTGGCCAAGCTCGAGGGCGGCGCCGGCGCGGTGGTGACGTCGTCGGGAATGGCGGCCGTCGATCTCGTACTGTCGCTTGCGGGGCCGCAGGATCTCATTCTCGCGCCGCACGATTGTTACGGCGGCACTTATCGCCTTCTCGCAATGCGCAAGGAGCGAGAACAGTTCGACGTCGATTTCGTCGATCAGCGTGACGACGCGGCCTTCGCGGCCGCTCTCGCGCGCGGCCCCAGGCTTGTGCTCGTTGAAACGCCGAGCAACCCGCTGATGCGTGTCGCCGATATCCGCACCATTGCCACCCGCGCCAAGGGCGCCGGAGCGAAGGTCGTCGTCGACAATACTTTCCTGTCGCCCGCCTTGCAGCGCCCGATTGGGCTTGGGGCCGACTTCGTTCTCCATTCCACCACCAAATACCTCAATGGGCATTCCGACGTGGTCGGCGGCGCGGTCGTCGCCGCGGACGTGGCCGATGTCGAAGCGCTGGCGGCGTGGGCCAATGTCATCGGCACGGCGGGATCGCCATTCGATGCGTATCTGACGCTAAGGGGATTGCGGACTTTGTTCCCGCGCATTCAGCGTCAGCAGGAGAGCGCGATGACGGTGGCGCGCTTCCTCGCGCATCATCCGCTTGTCGCCGCCGTCTATTATCCTGGTCTTGAGACTCATCCCGGTCATGCACTTGCGGCCTCCCAGCAAGACGGGTTCGGGGCGATGCTGAGCTTCGAGTTAAACGGCGATACCGACACCGTGCGCCGGTTCGTCGAGGCGGTCGCGGTCTTTACGTTGGCCGAGTCGCTCGGCGGCGTCGAAAGCCTGATCGCTCATCCGGCGACGATGACGCATGCTGCGATGGGAGCTGAGGCGCGCAAGGCGGCCGGTATCACCGACCGTCTCATCCGTCTTTCCATCGGGCTTGAGGCCGCCTCCGACTTGACGGCGGGCTTGCAGCGCGGCTTTGCGGCCATCGAACCGCCTTCGATCGCGAAGAGCGGCTGAACGCCAACGATCGTTCAGGGGCTTATTCGACTGTGTTGAATGAGACCCCGCTCATCCTATTACTTTAGCATGATCCTTCCGAAGCCGGTTTCCGCTTTTCGCGATGATACTCCAGCGCCCTCGCTCCGGGCGGCGGTTGCGGAGAAGGTCAGCCGTGTATCGGGCTGTTGATCGTCTTGAGCATGCGATCGACGGCGTCTTGCCTGGCTAATGAATTCAATGTGGATTCGTTCGGGCAGTACGTTCGCCAGACGCCACTCCCGGGTTGACGGCGCAGGTCGCGCGCGCAGCGCGTCTTGCTGTCACAGAGCGCGCAAATGCGCGTCAAATCCCGTGCATGTTCGGATCTCTTGTCGTCGATGATCCCAGGCTCGAGATCGAGGGCGGACATCCGGGCGCTCAGCAAGCGGCGCCAGGAGCCTCCTGCGGTGGAAACGTTCATTAGCTCGGGAACGCTCAGCCCCATATCGTGAGCGACTCGGTCGGCGTCGTCGGGGTAGCGCCATACAAAATCGGTGAACTTGCGTGCCTCTTGCTGGCCTCTCCAGAGGGTGGCGACGGCGCGGCCGAACGTTCCGGTCATTGAGCGAAAATGAGCACCGTAAGCGCCGCGCATGTCACTCTCCCGAGCTTTTTGCCGCCTCACTCGTTATAAACATACAGGCTTTCCCAGTGGCGGATTTTGCGCTTCCGCAAACTCGCAATCGATTGGCGCGCATAAGGTGAAGGCTTCCTCAATGCGTCTTGCCGCGTCGCTGCGACGTCAGAATGGGGGCGTAGGTCAGGACAAAAATTAGAAAGCCGAGGGACCACGCCGTACCGGAGATATCGAGGAGAGGCAGAGACCACGCGGCGCAGAATGGTGCGATGATACGCAGAGCTGCTGCCGACACGATCGCGACATAGATCAGAATAGTCCCGCGCGTGGCCGTCAACGCGTGCCCTGTGTGTCCCAGGCTTGCGCGGGTCATCACGGCAAGCGTCATGACGCCGATCGCACCGGCCGTCCACGCGTGCGTCACGACGTTCCCCGGGACCAGGTCGGGCCGGATCGCATTCACAGCCAGAAGGGCGAACCCCAGAGGTACAAACGCATAGCCGACGTGCAGGATCGCGAGGAGCGGCTCCGCCCATGTCTCCCAACCGCGCCAGCGAAAAAGACGCCAAGCCAGTAGAATCGCCGCTAGGGCGGCCAGAATGGCGGTGAGATTGCCTGTCGGAGCTGCGATCCAGGCAAACAGGCCCGCTACGCCCGCTCCGATGGCGATGGCGTCCAACGGGCCGAAAGGGGCCGGCAAGCGCGTCGCGTCGCGCTTCACGAGCCAGTTTCGCGTAAAGCTCGGCACCAGCCGTCCGCCGACCAATGTGATGAGGGCAACCAACGCGCCCACGGACCCGCGCAGACTCAGGTCGGTCGCGTGGCCGGTCAGGACGAGCGCGTGGAATAAGACGTTCGCGAGAAGCAGCCACAAGACAAGAACGAGTACCCGCAGATTCCGCCAGTTCTTTCCGGCAATGATCTCGCGCGCCGCCACCGTCAGCACGGCGGCCAAAAACAGAAGATCGACGCCGGCTGCCGCGGCCAGGCCGATGACAGAGGCCGTCGCCATGGCGATGCGTCCCGCCAGCCAGAGGAATACCAGGGCAGCCAAGCGCCAGCCGGAGACGGGAAGCCGGCCGGTCCAGTTCGGTATCGCCGTGAACAAGAAGCCGCAAACGACAAGCGCCGCATAACCGAAGATTAGTTCGTGCGCATGCCAGTTCACGTCGCCGTAGGCGCTCGAAAGGCTGATGATTCCGGAATAGGAGAGAAGCCAGAGAGGGACAGCGGCCGCCGCCCAGATCGCGGCGAGCAGGAAGCAGATACGAAACGCGTGCAGCAGGATGGGCGGATAAACAGATGAGGTCGTCAGCATGGTTGTGGGCACGGTACCTTGCCTTCGGCCGTTCGATCTTGCGCTAGCGCAAAAAGCGCACATCGGTCTGCCGGATTGCCACGCGTCGATCCAAGGCGCAGGATTGCCGCCTCGGGAGAGCGCAATGAGTGAAGCCGCCAAGATCGTCGCAGTTGTGCGGGGCGCGCCCAGCGCCGTTGTTCAAGATCTTTTTCGCGAACTCATCGATCGCTGGAGCCCGTCCACGCGCATCGCCGGTGTTGTCGAGGAAGGGCACGGGCTGGCTGATCGCGCGTGCAGCGCCGGCCGGTTGCGAAGCATTCGCAATGGAAGCCTGCATCCGATCTTTCAAGACCTCGGGCCGGGGTCGGAAGCGTGTCACCTCGATGGAGCCGGCGCGGTGTCGGCCAGCGAGACGATCCAGCGCGATATCGCGGCGGGATGCGATCTCGTGATCTTGAGCAAATTCGGCAAGCTCGAAGCGGCGCGTGCGGGCCTCGTGCCTGCCTTCATCGCCGCGATGGAAGCCAAAGCCCCCCTTCTCACCACGGTATCGCCGGCGTTTTATACGGCATGGGCGCAGTTTGCTTCGCCGCTCTTTGTTTCGCTGTCGGCGGAGATCGCGTCGATCGAGACGTGGTGGAGCGACGTGCGGCGAGGGCAGCCGGCGCGTCGCGAATCCGCTGTCTCGGCCATGTCTCGCGGGTTTTAAAAGCCTGTGGCCATTCCGTCCTTGCGCGGATCGGAGCCGGCGACATAACCATCGGCGAGGCGCTGCACGAGTTGCGCGCCGCCGAAGCCGAAGGCTTCCTCCGGGGGTTCGTGCACCAGCGCATGGCCGCGCGCTTCGAGGTCCGCAAGAGCGGTGCCGTTTCCGTTGGTCTCGACGGCGACCTTGAGCCCGTTGATGACGCGCCAGCGCGGAGCGTCGGCCGCCATCTGCGGATTCTGTTTCCAGATCTGCGTGCGTAGAAACATCTGCACATGCCCCTGCGCTTGCATCGGTCCGCCCATCAGGCCGAACGCCATCGCCGGGGAGGCGTCGTGCATGACGAAGCCAGGGATGATCGTGTGGAACGGACGCTTGCGTGGCGCGACGCGGTTCGGATGCCCTTCGGCAAGCGTGAAGCCGAAGCCGCGATTCTGCAGGCTGATGCCGGTGCCGGGCACCACGACGCCGGAACCGAAGCCGGAATAATTCGACTGGATGTATGAGACCATCATGCCGGCGGCGTCGCCGGTCGCGAGGCAGACGGTGCCGCCGTGCTTCGGCGCGCCCGGGCCGAACACCTGCGCGCGTTTGCGATCGATCAGCGTCGCGCGCTTCGCCAGGAAATCGGGATCGAGAAGTGTCGACGGCGTCACATCCGTCATGGCCGCAAGGTCGGCGACGTAAGCGTTGACGTCGGCGAAGGCGAGCTTCATGGCCTCGATCTGCAAGTGCCAGCTCTCGGCGCTGTCGGGCTCGCAATCCGCGATCTCGGTGTGCTGCAGGATGCCGAGCGCCATCAGAGCGGCGATACCTTGCCCGTTGGGCGGGATCTCGTGAAGCGCCGCATCCGCGAAACGCTGCGACAGCGTGCCGGACCAGTCGTTATGGTGCGCGGCCAGATCGTCCTGCGTCATGCAAGCGCCATGCGCGGCGGCAAACGCTGCGATCTTTTCCGCGAGCTCGCCGCGATAGAAGGCTTCGCCGTTCGTTTCTGCAATCAACTGCAACGAGCGTGCGAGCGGCTTGTTGACGAAAAGCTCGCCCGCGGCGGGCGCTCGCCCGCCCGGCATGAAGGCCTCGGCAAAGCCGGGCTGCTCTTTGAGCAGTGCTGCGCCGCGCGCCCATAGCCGCGCGATGATCGGGGAGACGAGAAAGCCGCGGTCGGCATAGGCGATGGCCGGCTCGAACAATTTCGCGAACGGCAACTTGCCGAAGCGGCGGGAAAGCTCGACCCAGGCCGAGACCGCGCCGGGCACGGTTGCGCTCTCCCATCCGCGCTCGGGCATTGCGGTCCGCCCGGCGAAGCGCTCCGGCGTCCAGCCGCTCGGGGAGCGGCCGGACGCGTTCAGGCCATGCAACTCATGGCCGTCCCACAATATGCAGAACGCATCGGAGCCCAGCCCGTTGCCGGTCGGTTCGACGACGACAAGCGCGATGGCGGTGGCGAGCGCCGCGTCAAGCGCGTTGCCGCCGCTGCGCAGCATCTGCAATCCGGCCTCGACGGCCAAGGGCTGCGAGCCTGCGATGACGTTTCGTGCAAAGACGGGAGAGCGCCGCGATGCATAGTGCGGGCCAAGAACGGGTTTCATATTTCAACTTTCTTGCGCGGTTGCCGGTCCCTTCGGCGTCGGGAGAGTGCAGGCTAGCTCATTTCGCCGCGGACGGCGAGGAGGCGGCGCCGGTGGAAAGAACGCGCCTCGGATTGTCGACCAGAAGTGCTTGGATCTGCTCTTCGTCGGCGCCATGCGTGCGCAGGCGCGGCACGAAGTTCTTGAGGATGTGACCATAGCCGAAACCGCCATATTTGGTCAGCATCATCTTCAGGAAGACGTCCTGCGACAGGAGCAGGTGAGCGAGAAATCCGTCGTCGATCAATCGACGGATGGCGCGGGCGTTCTGATCGTCCGAAGGCGATTGAACCTGCTTCTCGCCAAAATAGAAGTCGACGCCGATCATGTCGTATTCCAGGAAGGCGCCGCGCGCGGCGAGGCGACGCTGATACGGCAGGTCGTCGTGACTGGGGTTCATGTGGCAAAGAATCGTGTGCGCGAGGTCGGCGCCTTCTTCCTCCACGATGTCCAGCACGCGCTCACCGTAACGCTCCCAGCCTGGAAGGTGGATGGATAGCGGCACTTTCGTGCGGGCGGCCGCGCGTGAGGCGGCGCGCAGGCATTTTTCCTCGGCCGGGACAAACTCCGGCGAGATTCCGATCTCTCCGATGAGGCCGGCGAGCACGCGCGGCCTCGTTTCCATTCCGCCGACTTCGTAGACCATCTCGTCGGCGAGTTCGTCGATCGATTTTGTTTCGACGAATGCGGGGTGCGCGGGCGCGAGATAGAAGCCGCTGCCCATGACGATATTGAGGCCGGTCCTACGGGAAATATCCTGAAGCGCCTTTGGATCGCGACCGATTCCCGCGCTCGTCGCGTCGACAACCGTCCGGCCGCCCAGCGCCTTGAATTTTTCCAACTCTTCGACGGCCAGCTCGACGTCGTCCAGCATGCAGTTGTCGCGATTGGCGACAGGGGCGACGCGCAGCTCCCCAAGAATGTCCATCGTGAGGGGGCGGTCGGCAAGATCCGCCGGCTGGCCGCAGTTGCAGGCCGGCCGAAACTTGTTCGATCCGTCGAGAAGGATGTGCTCGTGGGGAAGGGTCACCCCCATGCGTTCGACAGGGAGAGGGCCGAGCACGGTCATGACATGGCCGCTTGTCACACCGATCGGCGGGCGCGCCGGCCGCTGAAACAGCGCGTCCAGATCGCTCATGTCAAACCTTGCGTCCGGGCCGCGAAAGGAGCCGGGTATTGAGCCAGATCGCCACGATAATGATCACGCCCGTTGCGATCTGGGTGTAGTAGGGCGAGACGCGGGCGAGGATGAGGCCGTTCTGGATGATGGCGATCGCCAATGCACCGAACAATGTGCCGATAGTCGTGCCGCGGCCTCCGAAGAGGCTCGTGCTGCCGAGCACCACGGCCGCTATGACGTCGAGCTCGAACATCACGCCCTGGTTGGCGGAGCCGCTTCCCAGCCGCGCGGTGATGATCAGGCCGGCAAAGGCGGCGACCATGCCGGACCACACATAGACGGAGGTGACGACGCGGCGGACGTTGACGCCGGAGCGGCGCACTCCCTCGGCGTTCGCGCCGATCGCGGTGACATAGCGGCCGAAGCGCATGTGGTTGAGCGCGATATAGGCGATAATCAACGCGAGCGCGGCGAGAAGAACCGGCATCGGGATGCCGAACAGCCAGCCTCGACCGATCTCGACGAACACGGAGCCCGGCGGAAGCGGAATCGAATACCCCTCCGTCACCAACAGCGCGACGCCGCGATAGATGAACAGCGAGGTGAGCGTGACGATGAAGGGCGGGATATTCTCATAAGCGACGAGGTAGCCATGCAGGAGGCCAATGGCGCCGCCGATGACGATGGCGAGCGCGATCGCCGGGCCCGACGAGAATCCCCACCAATGCAGCGCCACGGAGGCGACGACGCCGGCGACCGCGCCGATCGACCCGACGGAGAGATCGATGCCGCCCGTCGTGATGACGAACGTCATCGCACAGGCGGCGATCATCAGCGGGGCCGCTTGGCGCAAGACGCTGAGCAGATTGTGCGACGTCAGGAAGTTGTCGGTGATCAGGGAAAAGACGACGCAGCACGCGAGGACGAAAACAGCGATGCTGAGCACGCCGGAATGGTCGACGAGGATGCGCTTCCAGACCGAAAGCGGCGTGTGCCGATCATTTGTTCGCTCTGCTGCGACGCTCATGATGACCAAACTTTAATGGGCGCGGGCCGACGCGGCCTCGAACTTGCGTCCGACGATCAGTTCGACGATTTCAGGCAGGCTTGTCTCGGCCACCTTGGGCGCGGCGACGTTATTGCCTTCGTACATCACCATGATGCGGTCGCAGACCAAGAATAGGTCCTGCAGGCGATGCGTTACGAGGATCACGCTGACGCCGCGGGCGCTGACCTGCCGGATGATTTCGAGGACGGCCTCGACTTCCGCGACGGCAAGCGCGGCCGTCGGCTCGTCCATGATCAGCACCAGCGGATCGAACGATACGGCGCGCGAGATGGCTATGGCTTGACGCTGGCCGCCTGAAAGATTTCCGACGAGGGCGCCGGTGTCGGGAATTCGAATGCCAAGTCCTTCGAGCATTTCCCGCGCTTTGCCGTGCATGGTTTGATGGTCGAGGAGGGGGACGCCAGCCACGCGGCGAATGATCTCGCGGCCCATGAAAAGATTTCCGGCGACGTCGACGGTGTCGCAGAGCGAAAGGTCCTGGTAGACCATCTCGATCCGCTTGCGCCGCGCGTCGGCCGGGCTTCGAAAGTGAACCTCCTCGCCGTTGATGACGATGCGGCCGGCGTCCGGAGCGACGGCGCCCGAGAGGATCTTCGTCAACGTCGACTTGCCGGCGCCGTTGTCGCCCACGAGCCCGAGCACTTCGCCGGCGCTGAGCGTCAAGTCGACGCCGCGGAGCGACTTGATCGGACCGTAAGTCTTGACGATCCCCGACATCGTGACTCGGGGGACGTCGATGCGTTTCTCAGACGCGGTGCCGCTCATCTCGTCGCCTCGATGCTTATTTGAAACGTCCCCGGAACTGGTCGACATTGCTCTTGTCGACGATCGATACGGGCACGCTGACTTTGGCGTCGATCTTCTCGCCCTTCAGCAGTTTCACGGCGGTGGCGACGGCAGTCGAGCCGAGTTTGGCCGCTTCCTGCTGCGCGACGACGCGGACCCAGCCCTCGTCGATCCCCTTCACGGACTGAGCGTTCAAATCCCAGCCAAAAACCTTGACGCGCTTTTGCGCGCCCTGCGATTGAACCGCCGCCATGACGCCGACCATCGCCGGTTCGCCGGTCGCGTAGATCACCGACAATTTCGGATTTGCGGTCAAAAGCGCCTCGCTGACGTTCTGCGCGACGTTCTGCGTATTCTGGCCATCGACGACGCCGACGATCTTTGCGTCCGGCGCCGTCGCGCCGAGCCCTTCCTTGAAGCCGTCGAGCCGCAGATTCTGAATGAAGGAATTGAGCGCGCCGACGACACCGACTTCGGCCTTCCCATTCAACTCCTTCTTCACATAGTCCCCGACGAGGCGGCCGAGAGTGTTGCCGACATCCTTGTTGTCGACACCGATATTCGCCTGGTTGGCGCCATCCACGACCGTGTCGACGGCCAGCACGGGAATGCCCGCCTTCACGGCGTCGGCGATGGAGGGTTTGATGCCATTGGCGTCGATAGCCAGTACGAGGATCGCGTCGACTTTGTCGTTGACGTATGTCTCCATCGCATCGTTCTGCAGGCCGGGATTGTTGTTGGCGTTGTAGATGACGAGATCCACGCCAAGCTTCTTGGCTTCTTCCGTCGCGCCGGCATTGAGATCGATGCGGAAGCGCGACTCCTGATGTGCCTGCACCAGCGCGATGCGCTTTTTGGCCTGAGCGAAGGCGTCGCCCCCGACAAACAGGCAAGTCAACGCAGCGGTTGCGGTCAGCAGCTTCGCAAGGTTCACGAGCGTCATTGCAGCCTCTCCAACTCGCGGGGATCGCGGCTCAGGTTGTCGGCGATACTTGATCCCGCAATCAAGTAAACGATTACATCCAAAGAATGAAGTGGCTTGCGATCGGATGTCAAGATAACGGGAGGTTGAGTTTCAGCCGTTGCTGCCCTGTCGGACCTCTTCAGGTCGGCATTCTCCTTCACCGGGCAGCCTTTCCGCCGCGTTTCTGCTTCACGAGCGGGCCGGTGCTGCCGCGAACGATGAGGTTCACTTCGATCTCGGTTATGGGGAGTGTTGGCGTACCGGCGATTTTTCCCAGCAGGTAGTCGCCGGCGGCGCGCCCGATCTGCTCGGCCGGCACGTGCATCGTCGTCAGCGGAGGATTGAGGTAGGCGGCATAGTCGAGGTCGTTGAATCCCGCGATCGAAATATCTTCTGGAATTTTCAGCCCCTGAGAAGTCGCCTCGATGATCGCGCCGAATGCCAACTGGTCGTTGCCGCAAATGATGGCGGTCGGGCGCGCGGCGCTGGACAGAAGCGACTTCATCGCGAGCCGGCCGTCCGGAATCCTGTAAGGCCTCTCGATCAACCATTCCGATTCAAGCGTGAGGCCGTGCTTCGCCAAACAACGGCGCACTCCCGCGACGCGACGCGACGCGCGGTCGTTGTGCTGTGTCTGGCCGGCGATCACGCCAATGCGTGTGTGCCCGATATCGAGAAGATACTCGGTCAAACGCGCGGCCGCGGCGGCGTTATCGAAGCCGACGCACGGATGATGATGCGTCTTCGTCCACGTCTCGACGAATGGCACCTGCTTTTTCTGAATAAGCGGCAGAAGGTCTTTATGATGATCGCCTCCGACGATCATCAGGCCGTCGACACCGTGAGAAAGAAGCATCGTCGCTTCGCGAAGCTCCACTTTCGGGTCGTATTGCGAACTGGCCAGCAGTAGCGAGAACCCGGATTCGTCGAGTCGGCGTTGAAGACCCGAGATCGCCGCGGCGAAGCCGCTATTCTCGATGCTCGGCACGATGGCTCCGATGGCGTGCATGCGTCGCGAGGAGAGGGCGCGCGCGGCGCCGTTCGGGACATATCCCAATTTCTTGGTCGCGCGCTCGACCCGTTCGCGAACGCCGTCGCTCACCATCGCCGTACCGTTCAGCACGCGCGACACGGTGGCTGTCGAGACGCCCGCCTGGGCGGCGACGTCGCGCAGATGCACGGTGTCCGACGGCCGCCGTCGCCGCTTTAAGTTTGGTCGAGCGCTCATGGGGACAGCTCCGCGAAGGCGGTAAAGATAGCTGTATTGACAATGGCGACAAGCGGCTTTCTATACTGAAAGCGCTTTCATCGGAATGAGGTGCGATGTCGGCCTTGGATTGCCGGTTCAAGGAATCCGCGCGATGATTCGCTATGCGCTTGGCCGGGTTGCGGCACTCGTTCCGCTCCTGCTTGGCGTTTCCTTCATCGCCTTTTCGCTTATCAAGCTTGCGCCGGGTGATCCGATCGAGGCGATGCTCGGCCTCGAGGCCGATCAGCATGCCATCGATGTTTTGCGCCAGAAGTACGGGCTCGATCAGCCCTTTATCGTGCAGTACGGATTGTGGCTGGTGCAGTTGCTGCAAGGCAATCTCGGGCGCTCGATCCAGACAGGCGGTGAGGTCACCCACGCCATCGGCGAGGCGCTGCTGCCGAGCGCGCAGCTCGCGGTGGCGGCGCTTTTTATATCGCTGCTGATTGCCATTCCGGCCGGCATCATGTCGGCAAGCAAGCCCAACAGCCGCTCCGATCTCGCCGTGACGTTTGGGGCACTTTGCGGTTTGTCGCTGCCGAGCTTCTGGCTCGGTATCATCTTGATCTTGGTTTTTTCCATCGCGATCCCGGTTCTTCCGTCGTCCGGCCGCGTGCCGCTGCTGCAGGATCCCGTTGCAGGGCTGTCGCATTTGATTCTGCCGGCGATTACGCTCGGCACCGCACTGGCGGCGGCGACGATGCGCATGACGCGCGCCGCGATGCTCGAGGTTCTCTCGCAAGATTATATCCGGACGGCGCGCGCAAAAGGGCTCAGCGCGCGCGCCGTGACGTATAAGCATGCCCTGCGCAACGCCTTGATGCCGATCGTGACGGTGATCGGCGTGCAGATGGGGCACGTTCTCGGCGGCGTCGTCGTCACGGAGACTGTGTTCGCGTGGCCCGGTATCGGCAAACTGACGGTCGATGCGATTTTCGCGCGGGACTACCCGCTCGTGCTCGGCTGCGTTCTCACGACGGCATTCATCTTCGTCATCATCAACTTGCTGACGGACCTTATCTACACCATGCTCGACCCGCGGATCAGCTATCGATGAGCGCGATGCTCGCGCCGAGTGCTGAAGAGGCGCAGGAAGGGCGTCTGCGCAGCCTGCTTCGGCGCACGCGTGCCGATCGCCGCAGCCTCATCGGAATCATCATTATCGTTTTCATCCTCCTGATGGCCTCGGTCGGCGCGGCGCTCTGGCCGTATGATCCGACGACGGCCGATTTCACTCGAACCCTGCTGCCGCCCAACCGTCTGAATTGGTTCGGTACCGACGAGCTCGGACGCGACGTGCTCGCGCGTATTCTCGCGGGCGCGCGCGTGTCGCTCCTGGTGGGGGCGGTGAGCGTCGGCATCGCGCTTGCGGTTGGGACGGCCATCGGTCTGGCCGCCGGCTACGTCGGCGGCGCGGTGGACGGCCTGTTGATGCGTTTGATGGATGTCCTTTTCGCGTTTCCCAGCATTCTTCTGGCGCTGGCGATTACGGCCGTACTCGGTCCGTCGCTGCAAAACGCAATTCTCGCCATCGCGGTCGTATACGTGCCGGTGTTCGCGCGCATGGCGCGGGGACAGACGCTTGTCGTTCGCGAAATGAACTACGTCGAAGCGATGCGAGCGATGGGAATGCGAGAAAGCCGGATCATGGTCGGCACCGTTCTTCCCAACATTCTCCCCCCGCTGCTGGTGCTCGGGTCGCTGCTGTTCGCGTCGGCGATCATCACCGAATCCTATCTCTCATTCCTCGGGCTTGGCATTCAGCCGCCCGATCCGAGCTGGGGGAACATGCTCAAGAACGCCATTGGCTTCCTGAGTGAAGCGCCGTGGATGGCTTGGTTTCCCGGCGTCGCTATCTTTCTTGCGGTGCTCGGCTTCAATCTCTGCGGAGACGGGCTGCGCGACCGTCTCGATCCTCGTGATCAATGACGCGCGCAGCTTCGATGGTATGCGGACTATTCAATCGGGAGGAGCTCATCGATGCGTAAGACGATGTTGGCTTTGGCGGCAGCCGCCGCGCTGATCGCCCTGCCTCAGAATGCCGACGCGCAAAAGCGAGGCGGAACTCTGACGGTGGGGCTCGTCTCCGATCCGGTGACGCTCGATCCGGCGTTCATGGGGAGCTATTTCGAGAATTTCATTCAGTTCAATCTCCATGACACGCTCGTCCATATGACGCCGGATATGGAGATCGAGCCCGGTCTCGCCGAATACCGGATGATCGACGACCTCACATTGGAACTGAAGCTGAGGCCCGATTTGAAGTTTCACGACGGCACGCCGCTCGACGCCGAGGCCGTGAAATTCAATCTCGATCGCTATCTCGATCCGAAGACCGGCTCGGCGCGCCGGAGTGAACTGGGCCCGGTCAAAAGCGTTGATGTCGTCGACGCACGCACCGTGCAGATCAAGATGGACCAGCCGTTCTCGCAGCTCCTGGTGGCGCTTGCCAACCGCGCCGGGATGATGGTGTCGCCTACAGCGCTGCGAACGATGGGGGCTGATTTCGCGACCAAGGCCGTGGGCGCGGGCCCGTTCAAATTCGTGTCTTGGACGAAGAACGGTCAGTTCGTGCTTGAACGGTTCGACGGGTACTGGCGCAAGGGCATGCCCTATCTCGACAAGATCGTGTTCCGCCCGATCTCGGATGAAACCGTGCGCCTGACGAATCTCCGCAGCGGAACGGCGCAATTGATCGATGCGGTCCCGCCGCAAAGTCTCTCCGGCCTCAAGAGCGACAAGAACATCGATATCGTCCAGCGGGACGGTGTCGGATTCTACGCGTACTCGTTCAATGTCCGCAAACCGCCCTTCGACGATGTGCGGGTACGGCGCGCCTTCGTAATGAGTGTCGACCCCAACATCATTCAGCGCGTGGTCTACTTCAACACCGGGCGTCCGGCGCATGGCCCGATCCCGCCGGCGATCAAATGGGCTTTCGACCCGGATTTCAAAGGTGTCCCGTACGATCCGGCCGGTGCGAAGAAGCTCCTTGCCGACGCGGGACATCCGAACGGCCTCCCAGTTACGCTGACGGTCACGAGCTCGCCGATCAACGTGCGCAACGCCGAGATCGTCCAATCGCAGGCGACGCAGGCCGGCTTCAAGGTGCAGATCCGCCAAATCGACGCGTCCAGCAATATTCGCGTGCTGAGAGCCGGCGACTTCGAGATCAATCAGTCGACCTGGTCGGGGCGCCCCGATCCCGATGGCAACATGTTCAACTGGTTCTCGGAGAAAGGACCCAACAACTTCGCGGGATTGAAGAATGCGGAGCTGACCGCGCTGCTGGTGAAGGCCCGGCGCACGCTGGATCGTCCGGCGCGCGTCAAGATGTATCATGAGGCGCAAGAGATGATCGCCAAGGAGTCGCCGATGCTGTTCACGCATTTCGACGCCATCATCCAGGCGTCCCGCGCCAACCTGAAGTGGACGCAATATGCGGACGGCGCGTTTCATCTCTTCGACGCTTCGCTCGAATAGCCGGTACGCATGGTCTTTGACGGCACCATGAAGGCATCGCGCGCCTCGCAACACGAGGTGCAGCAGGCGCGCGATGCCCCGGTGTTGGCCGTCACGAACCTGTCGATTACGTTCCGCTCGCACGCCGGCCCGGTCCGGGCGGTCGACGATATTTCGTTCAAGCTCGAGCGCGGCCGCACCTTGGGTTTGGTCGGAGAGTCGGGATGCGGAAAGAGCGTCACCGCGGCGTCGCTGCTCGGGCTGGTCAAGCCGGCGCAAGCCGGCGGCAGCATCCTTTTCGACGGCCATGAACTGACCGGTCTCGATGAGGATGAGTGGCGGCCTCTCCGCGGAGCCGCGATCTCCATGATCTTTCAGGAGCCGATGACGTCGCTCAACCCCGTGTTTACGGTGGGTGAACAGATCGCCGAAGTCCTTCGCGTTCACCGCGGACTGTCGCGGCGCGAGGCGGCAAAGCAGGCGGTCGAGGCGCTTCGCCGTGTGCGCATACCGGCGGCGGAAGAGCGGGCCAAGGAATATCCGCATCGGCTTTCGGGCGGCATGCGTCAGCGCGTGATGATCGCTATGGCGCTGGCGTGCGAGCCGCGCGTTCTCGTCGCGGACGAGCCGACGACGGCGCTCGACGTCACGGTGCAGGCGCAAATTCTGGCCTTGATCGACGAGTTGCGCCGCCGGCATGGAACCGCAGTCCTTTTCATCACGCATGACCTTGGTGTCATTGCCGAATTCGCTGACGACGTTGCCGTGATGTATCTCGGCAATATCGTCGAGCGGGCGACAACCGCCGAGCTGTTCGCGTCGCCGCAGCATCCTTATACGCTCGGCCTGTTGGGCTCCGCGCCGAAACTCGAGCGGCGCGAGGAGCGATTGACCGTGATATCGGGACAGATTCCCGTCCCGACGCAGCGGCCGCCCGGCTGCACGTTTCACCAGCGCTGCCCCTTCGCGGACACGCGGTGTATGCAGGAGACGCCTCCACACAGGCCGATGGGGCCGGCGCACTGGGTCTCGTGCTGGAAAGCCCCGATCGAGCTTCACACATGAGCGCGCCATCCGTGCTTCTCGAAGTGGAAGGGCTGGCAAAGCACTTTCCCATTGCCCGTGACTTCCGCGGCCGCCCCACCGCCGCGGTACGCGCCGTCGACGGCGTCAGCTTCTCGCTTGCGCGCGGCCGTACGTTGGCGATCGTCGGCGAGAGCGGCTGCGGCAAGACGACGTTGAGCCGCATGGTGATGCGGTTGATCGAACCGACGGCGGGCTCGATCCGTTTTGCGGGCGAGCCGGTGCGGGAAATGTCGGGCGCGCAACTGCGCGCCATGCGGCGGCGGATGCAGATCGTCTTCCAGGACCCGTTCTCCGCGCTCGATCCGCGTCAGCCGGTGCGCCGCATGCTTGCCCAGCCGCTGCAGCTCTCGGGCCTGTTCGGCAAGGCGCAACTCAAGGCGCGCAGCATCGAACTCTTGGAGATGGTCGGCCTCAATGCCGGACATCTCGACCGATATCCGCACGAGTTCAGCGGCGGGCAGCGGCAGCGCCTGTGCATCGCACGTGCCTTGGCCTCGTCGCCGGAGCTTCTGGTGGCGGACGAGCCGGTATCGGCGCTGGATGTTTCGGTGCAGGCGCAGATCATCAATCTGATCAACGATTTGCGGCGCCAGACGGGAATAGCGCTATTGCTGGTGACGCACGACCTTGGCGTCGTGCGTCAGATGGCCGACGACGTGCTCGTTCTCTATCTCGGACGCGTCGTCGAGTATTCCGATGCGGATTCGCTTTTTTCTGCGCCCCGGCATCCTTACACCCGCGCGCTTCTCGAGGCGGTGCCCCGGGCGACAAACCGGGAGCGTGAGCGGGTGGTGGCGGAGGGGGACGTACCCAGTCCGATTGCGCCGCCTTCCGGCTGTCATTTCCATCCGCGGTGCGCTTTCGCCATGCCCGACTGCAAGGTAACGGCGCCGCAGCTCACGCCCGTTTCAGGGGCGCATAGCGTGTCGTGCCATCGCTGGCGGGACATACCTGCATTCGAGGCTGAGAAGTTCGGAGACGATGCCGACACGGTCATGGCCCGCCGCCTGAGGGCTTTCGATGCCGCAAACCGGCGGAAGTTCGCGGCGGGACAAAGGTGAGCGCGCGATAAGGACCTACCGCGCGTCGGTCAGGTGCTCGCGCGAGAGGTCGCGAAGGCTTGTCAGGCCAAGCAGCGCCATGTCGCGATCGACTTCGTCTTTCAGTAATTTCGAAGCATGGGTGACGCCTGCTACGCCCGCGATGGCGGCAGCGTAGATGTAGGGGCGGCCCACGAACACCGCGG
>JBDHSU010000093.1:0-16099 GCA_039808325.1 Variibacter sp.
GTGATCTACGATCAGATGCAGGACGGGCAGCGTGCCGATGCCGACCTCGTGAAGGCGTTGAGTGCGACGGTGGGCTTTGAGGTTCGCGCGTTCGAAGCATTCCGGACAGGCGACCAGGATATGTCACCGCAGATCGCGACCATTCGCAAAGCCAACCCGGACGCCATCTTCATTGCCGCGGCTGCGCCCGAGGTCATCCGCACCGTCAACCAAATCCGCGAAATCGGCATGAAACAGCCGCTTCTCACGGGTTGGGGCGTGTTCCAGGATACGGTGGCGTGGGACGGCACGAAAGGCGCCGTCAAGGGTGGCTACACCTGGATCGCCCAAGACCTCCAGCATCCCTCGAGCGAACTCAAGAAATTCATCGAGCGCTATCGCAGCGCCTACTCTGACGAACCGTCCACATTCTCGGTCCACGCGGCCAACGGAATGTGGGTGCTTGTCGACGCGCTGAAAAAGGCGGGCGCAATCAGTCGTCCTAAGCTGCGGGAAGCGTTGGCTACACTCAACACGACAACTCCGCTGGGAACTGCCGTGTCGTTCAAAAATCCGCCAAGCGGTGAAAACGTCAGCGCCGACTCCATCGTCGTCGTCCGCATCAATGGGCGGGCAACCTACGACGTCGTCTAGAACTCACACAGGGCGCGTACGGCGATATCCAATAGACATCGCCCACCCGCCGGCACAAGCAGAGGACCACCAGCTCATGCAAATTATCGATCTCAGCCGTGAAATCCATCACCGTGCTCCGGCACATCCATCGCACCCACCGATGGTCGTCTCGGTCTGGTATGACCATAGCGAGAAAAAGCGAGCAGGCAGCACCGACTTCACGTCGAAGGCGCTGTATCTCTCGATGAGCGATCACTCCGGGACGCATGTCGACGCGCCCGTCCATTTCGATAGTCGCCCGAATGCGGCCAGTGTCGATCAGATGCCGCTCGACATGTTCTATACGAGCGGCATCTGCCTCGACCTGTCGCAGGCACCGCTCCGTCACGCCATCACCACATCGGAAATGGAAGCGGCACTGAAGGCATCCGGCCAAGAGATCAAGCCAAACGACGCGGTTCTGCTGGAGATGGGCGTTCATAAACGCCTGGCCGGAAAGCCGGCGTTTCTGCATGACTTTCCGGGGCTCGCCGAAGAATCCGTCGATTGGCTCGCCGATCGCGGCGTCAAGCTGTTCGGCGTCGAAGCCGTCAGTCCCGCGCCTGAAGGCGAGCCCAACTTCAAGGCTCATCTTGCGTGCGCGCGGCGAGAGATCACGCACATCGAAGGCCTTGCCAATCTCGACAAACTGGTCGGAAAGGGCCGCTTCCGCTTCATCGGTTTTCCATTGAAGATTCGGGGCGGAACAGCGAGCCCGATCCGAGCCGTCGCGGTGTTCGAGTAACAGTGAGAATGGGATGAGCGATCACGATCTCGCCTTCGCGCCGGTTTCCAAGTTAACGAGCTTGATCCGCAAGAAGGAGGTCTCGCCGGTTGAACTGACGCGGACGGTTCTCGAGCGGATCGACAAGTCCCAATCGTCGCTCAATGCTTTCATCACCGTTTGTGATGACCAAGCGCTGCGCCAAGCCAAGGTCGCCGAGCAGACCATCATGCGTGGCGACCCCTTGGGGCCACTGCACGGCATTCCATTCTCCGTCAAAGATACCATCTCGACGGAGAACGTTCGCACCACATTCGGATCCCTGATCTTCAAAGACCACGTTCCGAAGCGTGACGCGGTTGCGGTCGCCCGCGTGAAGGCCGCGGGCGGGATCTTGGTCGGGAAGACGACAACGCCTGAGTTCGCTTTTCTTGGAATGACCGAGGCACCTCTCTTCGGCCGTACGCGCAATGCCTGGAGCGCGGAGCGAACGTCCGGCGGCTCAAGCGGCGGCGCGGCGACGGCGGTTGCCGCTGGACTTGGTCCCATTGCGGTGGCCACGGATGCAGGCGGATCGGCACGTATTCCGGCGGCGTGCAATGGCATCGTCGGGATGAAGCCGAGCCTCGGCGCCGTTCCCCACGATTGGGCGGATGATGGCTTCGGCAATATGCAATATGTCGCGCCAATCACCCGCACGGTTCTGGATGCCGCCATCATGCTCGACGTGATGTCGGGACCCGACAGTGCGGATCCTCTCAGCGTCAATAGAGTCCGCATTGACCACGCAGCCGCGGTGCGCGCCGGCGGCAATCTCAAAGGCATTCGAATTCAGTGGCGGCCTTTTCTGGGCAATGCCGCACTCGACTCGGACGTGCGGTCCGCTTGCGAGAAGGCTCTCAAAGTTTTCAGCGATCTTGGAGCTGACATTACCGAAGGCACCGGGCAATTGGAGAATCCAGAGAAGCTCATATCGGTCGTGAATGCGAGCTATCGGCGCCGACAATATGGTGAGTTGATTGCGCAGAACGCAGACAAGGTATCACCGAGCTTGATGCGGCAGTTCGCAAGCGTGTCGAACATCTCGGGCGATGACCTTTGGGGAGGCCTGATTGCGCGCACTTCGCTTTACCGTCAGGTGCAGGCTTGGTTCGACGATGCCGACCTGATCATCACGCCGACGTTGTCGCGTACGGCCTTGCCGATCGATCAGGATTTCTTCGCACCGATCGAAATCGAGGGGAAGAAAATCGATACCCCACGTCGGGCTTGGTATCCTTACACGATCCCATTCAACGCTAGCGGCAACCCGGCGATTTCCGTTCCCTGCGGCTGGGCAAGTGACGGTCTTCCGATCGGTCTGCAGTTGGTTGGAGCGTTGGGAGCGGACGGATTCATCCTGCGTGTGAGCGCGATGTTCGAACAAGCGCAGCCGTGGGCACAGCGGCAGCCGGCGCTGCCTCTCGCGTAACTCACACGGTGTCGGTCGGATTCGGGTTCGGCTAGACCGCGGCGGGCGTCAATTCATCCACGCGGCGCTTCGACGAGACTTGCGGGGAGACGGCGGGTTGATTGTTGCAATTCGCCATGGATTGCGAAGACAAATGTTCAAAAAACAAGCGCGCCGCAGGCGATGGCGGCACAGGCTTAGTGCATAACTGCAATTCACGCGTCCCCCATGCATCCGCCAAGCGAACGCTTCGCACGCCGAACGCCTTCGCGTAAGGCAAGATGCAGATTTCCGGCAAGATGCCGATGCCAAGTCCGGACTGAACAAGTCGCCTGACCGCGTCAAAGCTCGTCGCACTCAATGTGACTTCCAGGGTTCGACCAAGCTCGTGCGCTTTCTGCTCCAGGAAAGCCTGCAGCGGGCTTTCCGCATTGAGACAAACATGCCGGAAATTCAGAGTCTCCGCGAAGAAGACCTTGCGCTTGCCCGCAAGGCTGTGTCCCTCGGGAACCAGCACGGCGAGGTTGTCGGAGCGATAAGGATGACTGGTGACGCCGGGCGCGGGGACCATTGTCGAGTAGATTCCGATATCGGCGGAGCCGTCGCGGACCGATCGCACGACGCAATGACTTGGCATTTCCAATAGCTCGATCTGCACAGCGGGATAACGCTGCAGAAAGGCGCTCAACTCGTCCGGAAGAGACTGCAGCGTAGCCGACGTGGTGACGGCGAGCTTGACCGATCCTTTGACGGCGCCGGCAAAGAGACACATGTCGCCTTCCGCACGATCGAGCGCAGCAAGCATCTCACGGCAGTGCCGATAAAGGGCCTGGCCCGCCGGCGTCATCTGTACGCCGGAGCGATGCCGCCGAAACAACCGGACACCGGCTTCAGTCTCGAAGTTCTGGATTCTTTTGCTGATTGCCGACGCCACGATATTTTCCCGTCGCGCGGCGGCCGCAAGGGACTGCTCCTCCACAACGGCGACGAAAATACGGATTGTTACAAGGTCAAAATGCATGACCCGCCTCCATTACGGTCGAGCACATCCACAACGGCAGTTCGTCGTTATACCGCATTAAACAGACCATCGCCGGTCGCGTTCAACCGAGTCAAACAGGACGGTGAAAGCTCCAGCCGCGCTGCGGCCACAAGCTCGTGAAGCTGCGGCACGCTCGTCGCGCTAACGATAGGCGCCGTCGTTCCCGGGCGCGCGATAAGCCACGCGAGAGCAACTTGCGCGGGAGTCGCGGCGTGCTCTTTCGCAACCTCATCGAGCCGGCTGAGAATGCTGAAGCCCCGCGTATTCATGTATTTCCGAATGGCCTCGCTGCGCGCCTTCGTCCCAAGGTCCTGCTCGCTGCGGTACTTCCCGGTCAGAAACCCTTGCGCCAGAGACGTGTGGCAGATCACCCCGATGCCCTGCTCACGGCAAAGAGCTTCCAGCTCGCCCTCGTAAATCTGCCTTTCAAAAAGATTGTATCGCGGCTGGATCGACTCGTAGCGCGGATAGCCATTGCGAACGCTGACGTCCAACGAAGCGCGCACTCTTGCCGCCGGAAAGTTGGACGCGCCTATGACCCTTACCTTGCCTTCTCGAATCAATGCGTCGTAGGCCTCGAGTGTCTCTTCGATTGCCACGTTCTCATCATCGCGATGCGACTGATAGAGATCGACATAGTCGGTTTGCAACCGACGGAGCGATTGCTCGATCGATTTCCGAATATACGCCTTGGATAGCCCCTTTTCTCCCGACGCGGTCGGCCAGCCGACCTTGGTCGCGAGAATTATGTCATGCCTCTTGCGTCGACGCGCAAGCCAGTTTCCGATGATCGCTTCGGACTCGCCGCCTTGGTTTCCTTCGGCCCAGACCGAATACACGTCCGCCGTGTCGACGAAGTTCATCCCTTCCGCGACCATCACGTCGAGCAGCCGAAAGGACGTCGCCTCGTCGACAGTCCATCCGAAGACGTTACCGCCGAAGCAGAGCACCGGGACCTCTAGGCCTGATCTCCCAAGCTGACGCGTGTTTAGCATGTTGGCCGGTGCACCTATTTCAGCGAGCTTACAAACTTCGGCTCCATCACGTCAGTGAGCTTCACGCTTTTCACGTCGTCACCGAATTTCGTCATGAAGGCGACGTTCTGATCGAACATTGCCTGCGTCAGCGCGAGGTGCTCGGCAAATGCCGTTTTCTGGTCGACGACAGCAGCTTCCAGCAACGCAAGGTCCGTCTGCTTGAAATAGCTGTCATGGATGAGCGCGGCGACGCGTTTGGGGTCACCGTGGATCAACGTATTCGCCTTGGCCAACGCCCGCACAAGCTTCTCCGCGGCCGCAGCGTTCTTCGTGACGAAGTCCGGTTTGGCGCCGAGAATGGTGTAGAGAAAATTCTCGAGACCCGGCACTTCTCCCTGCGACGGGCGCGCTGCCCAAACGGCCAAGCCCTCCTGCACGGCGCGATTGTTCGTCGGGGCACTGGTGTTGAAGCCATCGATCCGCCCCGCGCGCAATGCCGGGTACATCTGATCGAGCTTCACGACCGTCAGATTCGTGTCCTTGTCGGGATCGAGCCCACCCTGCTCGATGAGATAGCGCCACATCTTGTCGGTTCCGCTGCCGCGGCTGCTGATCGCAAGCGCCATGCCTTTCAAGCGCGCCAGACGTTCGCGCAGCGGCATCCCTTCGGTGATGCCCACCTTTTCCGCCGCACCCTTGCTGATGACCGCATCGCTCGCGTACTGCGTCATCAGTGGCGCGAAGGCGGCGATCTTCTGCCGCTTCGACGCCGCCAAAATCAAATCGCTCATCACGAGCCCGGCGGTGTCCACGCTGCCGCCGATCATCGCCGCCATCGTGTTGGCGCCGCCGCCGGTCTGTACGAGGCTGACATCAAGTCCCTCGGCCTTGAAAAGTCCCGCAGCATCCGCCGCCAACACCGGCAGAAAAGCGAAGGTATAGCCGCCGAGACCGATCGAAACCTTTTCCGACGACTGCGCAATCGCTCTCGTTCGCGAGCCTATGACGGCGCCGGTGGCAAGAGCCGCTCCCAATGAGCACTTCAAAACGCTTCTTCTTGAATGCACGATTTCCTCCGTCCGTTTTCTTGAATCCGTTAGGTCGCGTTGCATGGCATGGCGGCGGCTATCGCCAGCGAAAGATCCATCGCTCCAAATGCCCCAAGGCTTCGTTCAAACCACTCGTCACCGCCATCAGCGCCAGCAACGCCGAGAACACGCCGGCGGTGTCGAACTGTCCGGCCGAAGATTGCGTCAGAAAGCCTATGCCCTGATTGGAGGCCATCATCTCGGCCGCTACCGCGCCAACAAACCCATAAGGCAGCCCGAGCTTCAGCCCGAGAAATATCCATGGAAGCGAAGCGGGAAACATCACCTTGCGTTGAATGTCCCAACGCGACGCGCCCATGATCCGCAGCGCCTCGACAAGCTTTCCGTCGACCTCACGAACGCCGCTGAGCGTGTTGAAGAACACAAGAAAGAACACGCTGACGCCGGCGAGAACGACCTTCGGCATCATTCCGATGCCGAACCACATGATAAAGAGCGGAGCGAGCGCGATTTTCGGAACACCGTAAAGGGCCGTCACGAACGGATCGACGGTCCGGCGCACGATTTCGCTTTGCCCTATGAGTGTTCCGCCCGCGATTCCAAGAACCGCGCCGATAAAAAACCCCAGCAGGGTTTCTTTGAACGTCACAAAAAGATGCTGCACGAGCAGGCCGGACGTCAGCCATTTTGCAAGAGTTGCAGCGATAGCGCTTGGACTGCTGGTCCAGAACGGGTCGATGAGCCGATCCGCGGCCGCCTCCCAAATGGCCAACACGCCGAGAAGAAGAAGAAGGCGGTAAAGCCATATCAGCGCGGCATCCGCACGCGCGCCCTTCTCCTGCCGTGTCGTGTCGGGAGCGTCTCCTGCGATATCGGGTGCGCTCATCGCTGCGCCTCGCGATGGACATCGACTTCGATCGCATCCCACAAGTGCTTATAGTGATCCTCGAACGCAGGCATGAATCGCACGGCGTGCACGTCACGCGGACGCTTCAACGCGATTTCCTCAACGAGCTTGATGCGTCCCGGTCGAGACGAGAGGACGACGACACGATCCGCGAGCGTGATCGCTTCGACGATGTCGTGCGTGACAAAGACGATCGTCTTGTTGCTGTTGCTCCAAAGCCTAAGAAGCTCCCCTTGCAGAACGGTCTTGAGCTGCGCATCGAGAGGCCCAAAAGGTTCGTCCATCAGGATCGTTTCGGGATTATAGACCAGCGTGCGCGCCAGCATGACGCGCTTGCGCATGCCGCCCGAAAGCTGGCGCGGATAATGCCCTTCGAAACCAGTGAGGCCGACCATCTGCACGATGGCTTGGATCTGCGTGTCACGCGCGGCGCGCGGCATATGCCGTATCTCGAGCGGCACAGCGATATTGTCGGCGACCGTTCGCCATGCGAGAAGGCTATCGTGCTGCGTCAGATAGCCCGTCTGCGGGCTTACGCCCGACACAGGCCTTCCATCGTAACGAATGACCCCGGCCGTCGGCGGGTCGATGCCCGCGATCATATTCAGGAGCGTGGATTTGCCGCTGCCGCTCGGTCCGACAATGGCGAGGAATTCGCCCTGCCGCACCTCGAGATTAACGTCATCAAGCACATTCGCCTTGATGCCTTGAGCATCGAAGATCTTGCAGACTCTCTCGAGACCGATCGCAACAGGGCCCTCGTCGGATTGCGGTCGGCTATCGTGGACATGTTTCAGCGCATGCACTCGAGTTCTCTCCCGTGAATGCTGCCGCCCTGCCGACGATCTTATACATTATGCACAATGCACTAATCTTGGAAACCATGCTTCGGTTGAGCGGGACGTCCTTAGCCGTCGGCGATTTGCGCGCTGGCCTGCATCGCCAGATGTCCCTCTTGATCGCGCGCCCACATCGTAAGTTCGCCATCCCCCTCCGGCTTCGCGGCTGCTTCGATCCAGAACCGGCGGTCGACGAAAAGCGGCTTCACCCCGCAGAAGCTGAATTTAACCAGACGGCGGCCCGGTTGCGCGCTGGCCGCCAACCCTTGCAGGAGCGTGGCCGTCAGCGGTCCGTGCACGACGAGGTCGGGGTAGCCTTCCTGCTCCAGCGCATAGGTTTGATCATAGTGAATGCGATGTCCGTTGAAGGTCAGCGCCGAATAACGAAACAGGAGCGTCGTATCCGGGTTGATCTCCTGGCTGACATCAACGCGTGTGGGCGTCGCCTCGCCGGCAGCCAGCCGTCCCGGCGGCGATGGCGAGCGATAAACAATATCCTGCTGCTCCTCCACGCAGAGCTGCCCGTCCATCGAGAGCGCGTGGCGCACGGTTACAAACGTCAGGGATCCGCTCTTTCCGGACTTGCTTTCGATTTTGACGATCTCGCTGCGGCGTGACGCCTCCGCTCCGACGATCAGCGGCGCATGATACGTCAGCCTTCCGCCGGCCCACATGCGGCGCGGCAGCGTGATCGGCGGAAGAAATCCACCGCGCTTTGGATGCCCATCGGTTCCAAGCTCTCGTCGACGGACGGCCGGATTGAAGAAGAGCCAATGCCATCCGGGCGGAAGTGCCGCCCCTTTCCCCGGCGCTTCGTCCCAATCGAGCATTGCCGCGAGGGCGGCAACGCGTTCCGTCGCAATCGTCTCGGTCGCCGTTTCGGTACGCCCGATCCAGGAGGACCAATCGTCTGCGCCCTCCGGAGAACCACTCCTCTCCGATCCGCTCGACGAAACACTTGCGCGAACTTCCATTGAAATACGAACTCCTCGTTTCGGCTTTAATAGATCGCCTGCTCGTCCTGCAACGATCGGCGTTCGGCGTCACTCAAACCAAGAAGGTCACCGAAGACATAATCTTCATGCTCGCCCAGGGCCGGCGTTCCTCGTACAATGCCGACGTCCTCCCCTTGCGAGAAACGCATCGGAACGCCGACTGCGGCTCGCTGGCGGCCATCCGGCTCCGAAACGGTCACGATCGATCGGCGCTCACCCAGATGTGGATCGTCGACGATTTCTCGCGTCGTCCACGACGCGTGCGCGGAAACGCCGGCGCGCTGAAGCGACACGGCCGCCTCTTCCGCCGACCATAGCTTCGTCCAACCGGAAACGATCGCGTCGAGCGAGACGCTATGTCGGCGCCGCTCAGATTCGGATGAGAACCGTGTGTCGTCGGCGAGCTCCGGTTTGCCGATTACATTGACGAAGGCGCGCCACTCCGCATCGCTGCCGACCGCGATTGCAATCCAGCAATCGTCCCCGCGCGAGGGATAAACGCCGTGCGGCGCCATGCGAGGATGATCGTTGCCAATGCGCGAGGGCTGCGCGCCCGCCGCCGCTTGCAGCAGCGCCTCGCCGATCAAGGACGAAGCAACCTCGCGCGCCGCGACGTCGACGTGTCGGCCTTCGCCCGTTGCGCGGCGCTGATGCAAGGCGGCGACCACCGCAAGCGCCGCATTCAACCCGACCGTATGATCCATGGCATGCCGCATCTCGACCGGCGGCCCGTCGGAGAACCCCGTCAGATAACCAAGCCCACCCCACGCTCCGAAGAGCGGAGCATAGCCGGCGAAATGCGAATCCGGTCCCGACTGTCCCGACGAGGACACGGAGAGCAGCACGATGTCCGATTTGACGGCGCGCAGCGCGTCATAGCCGAGACCGAGCCGTGCGAGAACGCCGGGGCGAAAACTTTCGGCGGCAACATCGGAAATCCCGACGAGGCGTTTCGCTAAGTCGACGCCCTTCGGATGCTTCAGATTGATGCGGATCGAAAGCTTGTTGGATGCGACCTGATCGAAACTCGCCGGCCCCAGCCGCCCATACACGGGATGCGGTTTACGAAAAATGTCGGGCCGATGCGCGCTTTCGATCTTGATGCATTCGGCGCCCAATTGCGACAGCATATGGGTGCAGAACGGCCCGGCCGCGTGAACCGTGAAATCGGCAATCCGAACACCTTCCAGCGGCTTGGTCATCGCGCGCTCGCCTGCATCGCTTCAGCGGGTTGTCGCTGCGAGATCGGTTGCGGCGGCGAATAGTCACCCAAGGCCGGCGGCCCTTGACGCAGCGCGAGCGGCTCCGCGCCAAAACGAAAGGGCGCCACGAGCATATCGAGCGTTCCAATCCCTTCGATCGGCACAGGCGCAAACAAACCCCGGGCGCGCTCGTGCGGATCGGCCAACACTTCTGCCGGCGTGTTGTATCGCGCGATCGGAACGCCCAATGTCTGGCCGCGGGCGACGATATCGGAGACTTTCTTGTCCCGCATCCATGCCCGAATATTGGCGTTGATCTCCGTACCGCGGCGGCTTCGCTCGATCGATGTATCGAGCGCCGGGTCAAGAGCCCAAGCAGGGCGTTCGAGCAATTCGACAAGCGCTTTCCATTGACGATCCTCGAGCGTCAAAAGCTCGACATCGCCGTCGGCACATCGCAAAACACCACCGAAACGGAAGGACCGCGAACTGCGGTGCTCGACCGATCCATCGCCGAACCTTTGCACCGCGAATGCACCAACCGCGAGCGCAGCGTCCTGTATCGAGATGTCGACGAATTGACCGCCGACTTCGTCACGGACCCAAAGCGCCGACAACGCGCCCAGAGCCGCGGCGATGCCGCCCTGAAGCGAAGCAAAGTGCCCATAGATCTTGACCGGAGGACGGTCGGGCAAAACCTCAAAAGACAATCCGTTCGGCAGGAGGTTGCCTTCGCCGCATGCGTGAAGAAGGCCGATCTCTTCCCCTTTCCAGTTGGATTTGGGGCCGCTCGCGCCGAAGGGGAGAACGGAAACGTGCACGAGGCGCGGATAGCGTTTGGCAAGCGTTTGCGGATCTGTATCAAGTGCCGCGCGCTGGGCGGATGGCGTGTCATCGATGAAAATATCAGCCTCTTCGAGAAGCGCGGCGATGCCGGCGCGGCCGTCTTCGTCCAGCGCATCGAACACTGCGCTGCACATTCCCGCGGCGAGATACGCAAACAAGGCGCTGACTTTTTCCTCCCCGAGGAATGGCGGCTCTTTGCGTAGCGGGCTTCCTTCCGGCGGCTCCAAGAAAAGCGTCTCTGCCCCGAGGATACAAAGAAGCCGTCCGGCATATGCAGCGCCCACGCTAGACGCGCGAACAACCACCTTCATCCCTGATAACGGAGCGTTTTGCGCCGGCTGCACCATTTTCGACCCTCGAACTTCTTCGTCAACGAACGACTGGAAGCTCCAGATCGAGAGCCGAACCGTCAAAGAACGCCGGGATGTTCACATCACGGGCAGGCAGGATGACGGTCGCCAAGCCCGGCGTCGTCAATTCACCGCGCTGATTTTCACCCCGGATTTCGATGTCGACGAGCGCGTGCTTGTCCTTGATGTATTTCTTCGTCACGCTACCCCTGCACCATGTGCAATCGCCCATCGTATTGAAACGCCGCATCTCTGTGCGCACGCGCTTGATGAACGCGGCATCTCCCATCCAATTCGTCACCAGGCTGCACATCCATGCCGAGCGCTGAGGGCCGTAATCGTACGTGCCCGGCACGCCGACTTCCTTCGCGACCGACTCACGGTGGTGGCCAATGCCAGTGTATTCGATGCCGCCGCCGGCCTCCGGATTGCGGAAGAAATGGCCAGGATGCTTCATCGCTGCCTTGAAGACGACACCATGCGTATGACCACGGCCGCAGCCGACCAGGAAGCCCATCGTGTCCATCAGCGACAGAGGCCCGCGCACGATCGGCGGAAGCTCGTCGCCAACCTTCACGTCCTCCCAATAGAGGACATTGCTGCCGCGTGTCCGCTCGTCTTCGCGAAGGATGGCATCGTCGATTTGCGCGAATTCTTCCGCGGTGTATTCGTACGTTTTGATGTCCTTGTACTTGCCGGCATCGCGGGCCGCTTTTCGTTCATGTCGCGTGCAGGTGCCGAGCGCGCGAGCGACGATCTGCCCATGCTGATTGCAGTATGTCGCCTCGACATACTGCAAGACCAAGCGGCCGGAGAATTTACTCTCTTTCACTTCCACACCAACCACACGCTCGATCGCGGTGATGCGGTCGCCCGGCCGAACGTGACGAAAAAGCTCCCAATCGTTGCCGGCGTAGAAGCCATGCACACCCGGCAGTCCCCATCGTGTTCGGCCGATCCATCCGAACGCCATCGGGAACATGGGATGCGCCACAATACTGCCGTACCGGCTCAATCGCCCATGTTCTTGGTCACGATAGAGAGGATTGAGGTCGCCGATGCCGTTGCAAAAATTGCGAATGGTGTCTTCAGTCGCGTCTTGGAGATAAGGGCCCTCGGGACGCAACTGAAGACCGATCATCTTCCGCGCGGCCGCAATAGCGTCGTCAGATATTTTGCCTTCTGCCGGCGCATGCCCGACATCGCGTTCGACAACGTTCATCTGCAACTCCTCTGAATCACGATAGGGCAGCGGCGCCTTGGCGCTCTTGTGTCGGCGCGAGGCAAGACCCAGCGGCTTCAACTATTTGGTCCAAACTGCGTGCGACGAAGACACCGGCCTTCTCCAAGGCATCCACCTTCGACACCCAGGTGTCGGCGTAGGATCCGATCATCGCCGCAGCGTGTCCCATCTTCTTGCCCGGCGGAGCGGTGCGCCCAACGAGCAGCGCCGCAACCGGTTTTGCACCTGCCTGACGCGCATAGTCCGCGACCGCATACTCCTCGGTCCCACCGATCTCGCCGAGATAGACGATGGCTTCTGTTTCAGGATCTTGATGAAAAAGATCGATGGCCTCGGCAGCGTTTACGCCCTTCACCGGATCGCCCCCGATTCCGATGCACGTCGTCTGCCCGAATTGCGCTTGCGACAGCCGATGCGCGGCTTCGTATGACAAAGATCCGCTGCGTGAGATCATGCCGAGCGAACCGGGGCGGTAACAAAAGCTCGGCATGAACCCGAGCTTGGATTTTCCCGGCGAGATGAGGCCTGGAGAATTCGGACCGACGAGGCAAGCAGCATTTTGCCGCGCGGCCGCACGCATCTCGATTGCGTCCGCGACGGGCAGCCCATCGCCGGGATAGGCAACGAGCGAGCATCCGCTCTCGATGGCCTCGATGACCGCATCAAGCGCAGCTGGCGCAGGGACGTACACAAGCGCAGCGTTGGCGCCGTGTTCGCGAACCGCCTGCTCTACACTTTCAACGACAGGAACGCCTTCGACTTCCTGCCCTCCTCGCCCCGGCGCCACGCCGGCGACGACCTGTGCGCCGTACGTGTGAAGGTCGCGCGCCGAAAACGTCCCAAAACGCCCGGTGATGCCGAGGATGACGATGCGGGTGGCTTGGTTGAGAAGAACGCTCATGCGGCGGCCCGCGCTTGCTGCAGGGTGCTTCCCACCGCCGATCCAAGATCCTGATGATTATGATAACCCGCGTCTTCCAAAAGCGCCGTCGCGCGCTCACCACCGGTGCCATTGAGCCGGAAGATCACAGGCTTGCCGCGCGATCTTTTGGCGAGAATATCGATCAGCGTGCGCGCGACACGATCGGTCTGCATGCCGCCACCAAAGATACTTACGAGTATCGCGCGGACGCCCGCGTCTTGATCGAGAAGATCGAAAGCGAGCGAGAAGCCCTCCGGCGTCGGATTTCCGCTGCAATCAAGGAAGCAAGCCGGGCGCCCACCGGCAGCCTCGATCGCATCCATCGCGGCCATCGTCATGCCGGCGCCGGATGAGATCAGTCCGATGTCGCCTTCGAGCGGCACCAGGATCAACTGCGCATCACGACTGCGACGCATCGTCTCGGATTCGTGAGCGCGCATAACGTCCAGTTCGGCTGCGATGTGCGCATTGCGATAGGCGGCCGCATCATCGCGGACGACCTTGGCGTCGCCACAGATCAACTTGCCGTCGGCCAGCACGATCAGCGGATTGATTTCAACGGTGAGGCAATCTTGCATCGCTGCGACACGAAGGAGCCGGCGCGCCAAAGCGACGACCCGCTCGCGAACAGCGGAATCACCTTCGGCATTCGCGAGAATTCGGCGTAAGGCGTGACCGCGGAAATTGGAGGGATGTCCAATTTCGTATCGGACAGGCGCGGGGCCGGATTCGACGTCGACACCACCCTGCGGGGAATAGAGGAAGACGAAGCCGCCGGCCTCGCCGTCTGTCGTCACGGAAAGATAAAGTTCACGAGCAACAGAGAGCCAAGGCTCGATCAGCACCCCGCGCGGTGCTTCTCCTCCAAAACGAGTCCGCATAATCGTGTGAAATGCGGCAACCACTTCCTCGGCGCTCCCACATCGCCGAACGCCGCCAGCCTTCCCTCGCCCTCCACTTGCGACGTCCGCCTTAACGGCCACCGGAAAGCTGAAGCTGCGACCGCCCAGGTCCGCAACGGTCAATACCCTCTGACCGTCCGGGACAGGTATCTGGTTAACGGCAAGAAGGGACTTGCCCTCGGACTCAGGTAAAAGCATAGAATGCATAATGCATTATCAGTTGATAGCGTCAAGCGACCTGCTGATCGAACTCGAATTTGCTGGCATGCGGCCATTTCCTCTGACGCGTCCCGCCGCCCTGCAACCGGGAAATCACACAGGCGCGCCTCGCGGCTCGCGCGACTGTGTGAAAAGAGATGTTGCGGGAAACTCGCGAGCAATCGCTCAACAAGCCTAGTCCGACTTCACCGAACTGATTGTATAAGACGAACGCCTGCCCGGGGCGGCGACGGAGACCGAAGGTGGACTACAGAACCAAGGAAGAGCAGGTCGCTGATTTTCTGCGCGAAGGAATCATCGCAGGCCGTTTCCCACGTGGCGCACGGCTAAAGCAGCTCGATATCTCGAAGATGCTGCGAACGAGCATTACGCCTGTCCGCGAAGCGCTGAAAATTCTCGAGGCGGAGGGATATGTCACGGCCGATTCTTACCGCGGCTCGACCGTCGCCCCGTTCGATATCAGCGCCTCCACCGAAATTCTCAATCTACGCATTCTCCTGGAGACGCAGCTCGTGCGAACGGCCGTCGAGAAAGCATTGGCCACCGATCTTGAGGAGCTTAGCCGGATGGCCGCGGAATTCGAGCACGCGGTCCACCAGAAGGAGAACGAGGCGGCGCGGGCCGCCAATTATCGGTTCCATCGCCGCATCCACGACATTCCGGACATGCCGCAAACCCTCCATTTCGTTCAGATCCTCTGGGCACGCTATCCATTCGATCTGATCAATAAAGTGGAAGGCCGCGTCGATCGCGCCGTGGCCGAACATGCTGAGCTGTTGAAGTGCATGATTGCGGGAGACGCGGCCGGAGCGATGGTCGCCACGCGCCGCCATATCGAATCCGGTTGGCTCGAGTTGCAGAAATCGCTCGATCTTTCTATGGACAAAACCCGTACCAAAGCTCGCAAGCAAGTCGCACGGACCTAGGATGACAAAAAAATCAATTCTGCTGGTCATGGATATGATCAACGATCTCGTTGGCGAGAACGGGCCGGGGGCCACCACTTATGTGCCGCTGATGCGAGAGCGCAAAGTCATCGACAACACGCGCGCGGCAATCCAAGCGGCTCGCGCAGCGAATGTTGCCATCGGCTATGTCCGCGTCGGCTTCTCTCCCGACTATCGAGAGTGCCCGGCCTCCTCTCCGATCTTCTCCAAGGCGAAGGAGCGGGGCCTGTTCAAGCTCGGAACAGAAGGCACCGCTGTACACGCCGCCCTCGCCCCGGTCGACGGTGACTTCGATATCGTGAAACACCGCGTCAGCCCCTTCTATGGCACGTCACTCGAGCCGATCCTGCGCGCGCACGCCATCGAACGGCTGTTCTTGTGCGGCGTATCGACGAATGGCGTTGTCCATACGGGAGCCCGCGAGGGACATGACCGCGATTACGAATGCATCGTTCTGGAAGACTGCTGCGCCGGCGCGACACCTGAAGAGCACGAGCGTGCTCTCTATTGCTTAGGCCGTTTTGCACAGATCATTCGCAGCGACAAAGTCAACTTCTGATCGCGCAGCGTAAAAATTTCTTCCGCATTCGAAGGATTTTGCGGCGCGCTGGATCCATCGAAGATACTGATTCATGGCCGGCTCACTTATGGCGTCGCGTTCTTAACGCCCTATACATCGACGACACGAGCGCAGGTGGAACGCCGGCGCCTGGCTGCATGCGGTGCCAGCGTCCCCTCTCGCGCGACTTAGTCGAACTTCAGGTTCGCATCCTTGATCAAGCGTTTCCACTTGTCGACCTCAGCAGCAACGTATTTTGTCGTCTCTTTAGG
>JBDHSU010000094.1:0-16093 GCA_039808325.1 Variibacter sp.
CCGAAAGCGCTCGTCCAAACGGACGGATGGATCGCATGGAAGCGCGCATCGAGGCCGATGAGCACGAGCCATCCGCACCAGACGACGAACGCGATGACGAGGAACGCCCGGTCCCAGCCCGGCTGCCCCGCCTGCCACGTCGGCTTCATGCGTTCGGCGAGCAGCGCCGGGTCATATATGGCGAGCCACAAGCCGAGAACGAGGCTCCCGATCGCCAACAGCGCGAGAAATATCCAGGCCTGCGGCCAAGCCCATGTTCCCGCGGTTAGGAACAGCAATGCCGCGATCGCCACCAACCAGACGACTGTTTGAACAAGCAAGCGCGACGCCATCTCACCGGCCTTTCTCAGGCCCGGAAAGTCACGCCCGCAATGCGGCGAGAGGACGGCGCTAATCGCCTTCGCTGGCGTAGGGGCGCGGGATTGCCGTATGCGGCAAGCCGGGCTGCGAACGGCCGAAATCGGGCGTGGCCGAATCCTGTCCGATCTGCACGATGCCGCGCCGGATCGCACGCGTGCGCGTGAAGTGATCGAACAGCGCATCGCCATCCCCGCGGCGAATGGCGCGCGTAAGCTTGGAGAGGTCCTCGTTGAAGGTGCCGAGCATCTCCAGCACGGCGTCCTTGTTGTTGAGGAAGACGTCGCGCCACATCGTCGGGTCGGAAGCGGCGATGCGGGTGAAGTCGCGGAAACCGCCGGCGGAGAATTTCAGCACCTCCGACTCCGTGACTTCCGACAGATCCTCGGCGGTGCCGACGATGGTATAGGCGATGAGATGCGGCAGGTGGCTGGTGATCGCGAGCACGAGATCGTGGTGCTCGGCCGTCATCGCCTGCACGTTGGCGCCGATCGCGGTCCAGAACGCGCCGAGCTTTTCGACCGCCGCGGGGTCGGCGTCGTCCGGCGGCGTGAGAATGCACCAGCGGTTGACGAACAGCTCGGCGAACCCCGAATCGGGGCCGGAATTTTCGGTGCCGGCAACCGGATGCGCCGGAATGAAATGCACATCGGCGGGCAGATGCGGCGCCATCTCCTTGACCACGGAGCCTTTGACCGACCCGACGTCGGAGATGATCGCCCCTTTCCTGAGGTGCGGTCCGATCTCTTGCGCGACGGCGCCGCAGGCGCCGACCGGCACGCAGACGATGACGAGGTCGGCGTCCTTCACGGCCTCCGCGTTGCTCTCCGCGACCTCGTCGACGAAACCGAGTTCGCGCACGCGCTGACGCGTGGCGGCCGAGCGCGCGGTGGCGACGATCGAGCGCACCGCGCCCTGGGCGCGGGCGGCGCGTGCAATCGAGCCGCCGATCAGCCCGGTGCCGATCAGCGCCAGGCGCTCGAAGATGGGAGCGTCGGTCACTTCGCTTTTCCGTCGAGGAAATCGCGCAACGCGGCGACGACGAGCTTGTTCGCCTCCTCGCTGCCCACCGTCATGCGCAATGCATGCGGCAGCTTGTAGGCGGCAACGCCGCGCATGATCAGCCCGCGCGAGGTCAGGAACGCGTCGGCTTCCTTCGCCGTCTTTCCCTTCGTCTCGGGGAAGTGGATCAGGACGAAGTTGCCGACGCTCGGCGTGACTTGAAGACCGAGCTTGCCGATCTCGTCGGTCAACCAGGCGAGCCACTTCGCGTTGTGCTCGATCGACGTCTGGACATGCGCACGGTCCTCGATCGCGGCGACGCCGGCGGCGATCGAGGGCGCGGTGACGTTGAAGGGGCCGCGCACGCGGTTGAGCGCGTCGACGACATGCGCCGGGCCGTAGAGCCAGCCGAGACGCAGCGCCGCCAGCCCGTAAATCTTTGAAAAGGTGCGCGTCATCACGACATTTTCGGAGGTCGCGACCAATTCGATGCCGGCCTCGTAGTCGTTGCGCTTCACGTACTCTGCGTAAGCCGCGTCGAGCACCAGCAGAATGTCGGGACGCAGCCCGGCATGCAGGCGCTTCACCTCGTCGAAGGGAAGATAAGTTCCGGTCGGGTTGTTCGGGTTGGCGAGGAAGACGATGCGCGTGCGCGGCGTCACCGCGGCAAGGATCGCGTCCACGTCGGCCGTGAAATTCTTCTCCGCGGCGACAACCGGCTTGGCGCCGGAACCGAGGGTGGCGATCGGGTAGACGAGAAAGCCGTGCGTCGTGTGGATCGCCTCGTCGTCGGGACCGAGGTAGACGTCGGCGATCAGATTCAAAAGCTCGTCGGAGCCGGAGCCGCAGACGATGCGGTCAGGGTCCAGTCCGTAAACGCGGCCGATTGCTTCGCGCAGCGCGGCGGCGGAGCCGTCCGGGTAGTCGTGCAGATGCTCGGCGACGGTCTTGTAGGCCGCAATTGCCTTCGGGCTCGCCCCGAGCGGGGTCTCGTTCGACGAGAGCTTGAAGATGCGATCGACGCCGGGCGCCGCGCTCTTGCCCGGGACATAGGCCTGGATTTGCATCACGCCGGGACGCGGCGTGGGGCGCTTGGCAGCGGACATGGAAAGATACTCCTGAGGGCGTCAGCTCTTCGCTCGCCCGGGGGCCTCGGCGGCGCGGTTGACCGTATAGCGCGTTGCGTGGCTGCCGACGAGGGTGGATGAGCGCACCGAAACGCCGGCGTCGATCAAGGCCGCCAGCATGTCCTCGCGCTCAAGCGTACGGCCGCGCGGCACCGAAATCAAAAGCGCCGCCCCGTCGAGCGCGGCATCCGGCACGACGATCGCGTCGGCAAGCGGCGCCATGGCCCGCGCCGCGGCCGGCCCCCAGCCCGATACGCGGACGCTCCAGACCTCGACGTCCTTCACGAGGGCATCGGGCGCGGCGTGGGAGATGGCGAAGACCGGCAGGGCCGCCGGATGATCCGGCCTTTCGATGAAGGGAAGGCGGGCGATGATCTTCGGCGCGTTCGCGTTCTCGATCAGCGTCCACCAGGCGCCGGCGCCGGGCACGGCGACGGCCGGGACGAGGCCGAGATCGCCGGGTGAGGCGTTGAGCGCGTTGACGACGCCGGCCGCACCGAGGTGCGGGACGAGGGGTGTCGTGAAGCCGAAGTGGAAGCGGGCGCTGTCGCGCATCGCGGCCTCTCCCGGCGTGAGGTCCGCGTGGACGGAATAGGGCGCCTGCACGTAGGTGAAGGACGATATGATCACGCGCCAGATGCCCTCGACCGTGTCGAGCGGCAGGGTGCCGCGGTGACGCTCGACCAGGCGGCGCATCATGTCGGCCTCGCGGGCCGGGCGGAACGCGGAGCCCTTCTCCTGCGTCTGCTTGGCCGCGATCAAGCGGTCGATGATGTCGCCGCGCTCCATCAGCAGCGCGTGCATCGCTTCGTCAATGCGATCGATGTCGCGGCGGAGGTCCGCGAGGGAGGGCTGATCGGTCATGGTCGTGCCTCTGGGGCCCGTTGGCTGGAGCACCGTGATAGGCGATGAGCGGACAAAGTCAAAGATGCCCGGGCGGCGGAGCATTCTCCCCGCAAGTGATTGCCGATCCTTGCAAAATCGATCTTTTCTTGACGAAATGGCGCTGCGCCGCTAGATATTGCGCGTCTCGTGGTCAATTTGAGCCGGCCGGCTTGCAAGCCACGTAAAACAACTTGCTAAAAGGCCGGGTGTTGGAACCCGGCGCTGGCAATTGGCTCGCCGGGTTTTTGTTTCCGGCAAGGCCTCCGGCGCCCTGGGCGAGCGAGAGTGAGCCGATGCCGATCAAGATTCCTGACGATCTTCCCGCGCGCACGACCTTGGACGCCGAGGGCGTGATGGTCATGGGCGAGACTGACGCGGTGCGTCAGGACATCCGCCCGATGCGGATCGGGCTGCTCAACCTCATGCCCAACAAGATCAAGACGGAGACGCAGATCGCGCGGCTGCTCGGCGCGACGCCGCTGCAGGTCGAGCTGACGCTGGTCAAGATGAGTCATCACATCGCCCGCCACACGCCGAGCGAGCACATCATTTCATTCTATCGGAGCTTCGAGGACGTTCGTTCCGAGAAGTTCGACGGCTTCATCGTCACCGGCGCGCCGGTCGAGACGATGCCGTTCGAGCAGGTGACCTATTGGGACGAATTGTGCGAGGTGTTCGACTGGACGCAAACGAACGTCCACGGCACCTTCAATATCTGCTGGGGGGCGCAAGCCGCCGTGCAGCACTTCCACCGTATGCCGAAGTATCAACTGCCGGCCAAGGCATTCGGGGTTTATCGCCATCGCAATCTGGCACCGACCTCGCCGTATCTGCGTGGCTTCTCCGACGATTTCTCGATTCCGGTGTCACGCTGGACCGAGGTGCGGCGCGAGGACATTCCGGCGAACAGCGGGTTGCAGGTGCTCATGGAGTCGGACGACACCGGTCTGTGCCTGCTGCATGATCCGGTGCATCGCTCGCTGCACATGTTCAATCACATCGAGTACGATTCGAACTCGCTGAGCGACGAGTACTTCCGCGACGTCGCGGACGGCAAGGAGATTTCATTCCCGCGCAACTATTTTCCCGGCGACGACCCGAAGCGGCAGCCGGAGAATCGCTGGCGCAGCCAGGCGCACCTGCTGTTCGGCAACTGGATCAACCAGCTTTATCAGACGACGCCGTTCAATCCCGATGAGATCGGCGTCGTGCTGGAGCGCGGGCGCGACGCCGCGTAGGGCCGCGTCCTTCAAGGTATCGTCCCCGCGCAGGCGGGGACCCAGTACGTCGTGAATTCTCGATCCACCGAACCTTTCCCTCCCGGCAGCGTTGGCAGGCGGGAGGGTTCTTTGCCGCAAGCCGACGACGCGATCGTAGAGACTGACATTCCGGCGCGGCTCGACGGTCTGCCGTGGGGGCGTTTCCATACATTGGTTGTCGTCGCGCTCGGCGTGACGTGGATTCTCGACGGTCTCGAAGTGACCCTCGCCGGCACCATGTCGGGCGCGCTGAAGGCGAGCCCGGTGCTGCGGCTGAGCAATACCGAGGTCGGTCTTGCGGGAAGCGTCTATCTCGCGGGCGCCGTGCTTGGCGCCATTTTCTTCGGCTGGCTCACCGACCGTCTCGGCCGCAAGAAGTTGTTCTTCGTCACTCTCACGGTTTATCTCTGCGCCACGGCCGCCACGGCATTCTCGTGGAGCTTCGCGAGCTTCGCCGCGTTCCGCTTCCTCACCGGCGCCGGGATCGGAGGCGAGTACACCGCGATCAATTCCACCATCCAGGAACTGGTGCCGGCGCGCTATCGCGGCTGGACCGATCTCGTGGTCAACGGCAGCTTCTGGGTCGGCGCGGCGCTCGGCGCTTTCGGTGCGATCGTTCTGCTCGACGCGGCGGTGGTCGATCCGGAATACGGTTGGCGCGCGGCGTTTCTGATCGGCGCGACGCTCGCGCTGATGGTCTTCTTCATGCGGCTATGGATTCCGGAGAGCCCGCGCTGGCTGATGACGCATGGCCGTTTGCGCGACGCCGAAGCGGTGGTGGCCGGCATCGAGGCGCGGTTGCGGCGCGACGGACATGCGATTGCCGACAAGCCGTACCCGCGCGTGCGGCTGCGCCCGCGCCGCGCGACGCCGCTGCGCGAAGTCGCGGACGCGTTGCTGCATCGGCATCGCCGGCGCGCCGTGGTCGGCTTCAGCCTCATGGTCGCGCAGGCGTTTTTCTACAACGCGATCTTCTTCACCTACGCTTTGGTGCTCGGCACGTTCTACGGCGTCGCGCCGGAGCATGTCGGCTGGTACATCCTTCCCTTCGCGCTCGGGAATTTTCTTGGCCCCGTGCTGCTCGGCCGCTTGTTCGATACGCTTGGCCGCCGCGTCATGATCGGCTTCACGTATATCGTGTCCGGCCTGCTGCTCGCCGGCAGCGGCTATCTCTTCGCGCGCGGGCTGCTTACCGTGCAGACGCAGACGTTCGCGTGGATGGCGATCTTCTTCTTCGCGTCGGCCGCGGCGAGCTCCGCCTACCTGACGGTCAGCGAGACGTTTCCGCTGGAAATTCGTGCACTCGCGATCGCCGTTTTCTATGCGATAGGAACCGGTGTCGGCGGCGTGATCGGGCCGTGGCTTTTCGGTTTTCTCATCGACACGGGTTCGCGCCAAAGCCTGTTTATGGGCTATCTCGCCGGTGCCGCGCTGATGCTGGCGGCGGGTATCGTCGCGCTGCGGTTCGCCGTCGCGGCGGAGCGGCGGCCGCTCGAGGATGTGGCGACGCCGCTCGCCTTCACGGAATAGGCATTGCCGACAATTTTAGGTAGCGTCGAAAAGTGCTGCGGGAGCGCGCGAAAAGTTCCATCGCCACATTTGTGCCTTTTGCGCGACGCGAAATGAATCCGCGGGTGCCGGGGACTTTTCATCGTATTGCCACCGCTTTCCCTGCCGTTGCGCGCCGTATCCGGGCCTTCGGGCCCGGATCGCGTTTCAACGGCAGTAGGAAGAAGGAATGTTTTCGATCGTGAGATGCGGCGCCTTGATCTGCGCCGCTTTCGCAATGGCCCTCTTTGTCGCTCCCGCCTCGGCGCGGCCGCATCACGGGGTCCATAGCCACAAAGTCCACCACGCCAAGTTCCACAAAAGAAAATTGCATCGCTCGTACGCCAGGCACAGGCGCGGCATGCGGGCGCGCCATTACGCGCGGTCGCGTTCCTACCGAGGCGCGTGGCGGCATCATGCGCGGCATCACGGGCGGTATCATGCGCGCCGCTATGCGCGGTACACGAACCGCTATCGCTCCGTGCGCCGTCATCACGCCATGCGCCGTCATCACGTGGCGCGCCGGTACGTTGCTCAGGCCCGGCATGCGTCGCGTCGGCATACGCGGCCCGTCGCGGTCGACGTCAGCGCGTCGCGCTCGCCGCTTGTCGCGGTCGCGCGCCGCTATATGGGGACGAACCCGACGGGACGGTCGCGTTTGTGGTGCGCGCGCTTCATGAACCTGGTCTTGAAGCGGACGGGCCATAAGGGAACCGGATCGGACATGGCGCGATCGTTCGTGTCGTACGGCACGCGTGTGCGCGGGCCGCAGGTCGGCTCCATCGCGGTACTCTCGCGCGGACGCCGCGGCGGCCACGTCGGAATCGTGACCGGGATCGACAGGCGCGGCAATCCGATCATCATCTCGGGCAATCACGGCCGGCGGGTCGGCGAGGGCGCTTATCCCCGCAGCCGCGTGCTGGCTTACGTCAAGCCCTGAGCCTCAGAGCGGCAAGGCCGGCGCGTAGGCGTCGACCTTGTCGCCGGGCGCGATCGGCCCGCCCTCGATCACTTCCGCATAAATCCCGCAGTCGACATGGCCGAACGCCTCCCGCAATGCACGCGGGATCGGAAGGTCGCGCGCGCCGGTCGCCGGATCGACCTCGGTCGCGGCGCAGCGCGGAATGCGCTTCGTGATCTTGAGCCGGATCGACGATCCCACCTTGATCTCCTGGCCGACAAGATTCGCTTCATGCCAGGCCGGCCAGCCGCTCACATACACGTTGGCGCGAAAGCGGCTGGGGTGCACCGGCGCGCCGACCAGCTTTTCGATTGCGGCGAGCGAGGCGAGGTTGACGATCGAAACATAGCCGCCGCGCGAATCGGTAAAGCGGAACGCTCGTGGCGCCGCGAGGACCTTCGGCGGCCCGCGCAACTCGCCCGGCATGAAGCTTTCGAAGAAGGCTTGCACGTCGCCCCGGCCTCTCCCTGTCGAGAGGTCGGCGTGCAGGGCCGGATGTCCGTCCTGCTCGATGCTCAAGGTGTTCGTCTCGGGCTCATAGCGGGTGCGTAGCTGCGCCAAGCGCTCGTCGCGCATGAGCATCAGGAACTTGATCTTCGGCTGATGCTGCGGCGCTTGCGCGTCGAATCCTGCCGGACCGTTCTCGATCGCGAACAGCCGATCCCCGGGGAAGTAAGCGCCGGCCTCCAGCGCCGCGTGCTCGAGCCGCTCAGGGGAGAGCCCCTTGACCGGGTAGCGGTAGAGGGCGTCGACGCGGGCGGTCGGAACGTTCGTCATGGGACAGGTCTCTGGAGATGCGATCCCCTTTCAGTAGCCAAGCGGAAGCACTGACGCCAGCGCCGCGAAAAATGCCCTGCAGGGAGGCTTTCACGGCGCCGTGAGCGCACCTACATCCTCCTTTGAGGGCTGCCATCCGGGGCCCACTTAAGTCCAACCCAATGACGTTGATTGCGCTGCGCCGCTAGGGCAGCCAGGACAAGCCGAGGGAGAAGCAATCTATGGATTTTGAGAAATATACCGAACGTTCGCGCGGCTTTATTCAGTCCGCGCAAGGTCTTGCGCTCCGCGAGGGGCATCAGCAGTTCACCCCCGACCATCTGCTCAAGGTTCTGCTCGACGACCCCGAGGGGCTCGCCGCGGGTCTGATCGACCGCGCCGGCGGGCGTTCGCGCGAGGCTTTGCGCGAGGTCGAAGCGGCGCTCAACAAGATGCCGAAGGTCTCGGGCGGCGGCGCCGGCCAGGTCTACCTGGCCCCGGCGACGGCCCGTGTCTTCGATCAGGCCGAGAAGATCGCGAAGAAGGCCGGCGACAGCTATGTCACCGTCGAGCGGCTGCTGCTTGCGTTGACGCTGGAGAAGGACAGCGACGCCGGCAAGATCCTCGCGCATGCGGGCGTCACGCCGCAGAACCTCAACGCCGCGATCGAGGCGCTGCGGCAGGGCCGCACCGCCGACAATGCGTCGGCCGAGAACGCCTATGAGGCGCTGAAGAAGTATTCCCGCGACCTGACCCAGGCGGCGCGCGACGGCAAGCTCGACCCGGTCATCGGCCGCGACGAGGAAATCCGCCGCACCATCCAGGTGCTCTCGCGGCGTACGAAGAACAACCCCGTGCTGATCGGCGAGCCCGGCGTCGGCAAGACCGCCATCGTCGAGGGCCTGGCGCTGCGCATCATCGACGGCGACGTGCCGGACAGTCTCAAGGACAAGAAGCTGCTCGCCCTCGACATGGGCGCGCTCATCGCCGGCGCGAAGTATCGCGGCGAGTTCGAGGAGCGGCTGAAGGGCGTGCTGCAGGAGGTGACGGCGTCGGCGGGCGGCATCGTGCTGTTCATCGACGAGATGCACACGCTGGTCGGCGCGGGAAAAGCCGACGGCGCGATGGACGCGTCGAACCTGCTCAAGCCGGCGCTCGCGCGCGGCGAGCTGCACTGCATCGGCGCGACCACGCTGGACGAGTACCGCAAGCACGTCGAGAAGGATCCGGCGCTGGCGCGACGCTTCCAGCCCGTGTTCGTTCCCGAGCCGAGCGTGGAGGACACGATCTCGATCCTGCGCGGGCTGAAGGAGAAATACGAGCTGCATCACGGCGTGCGCATCGCCGATGCCGCGCTCGTCGCCGCGGCGACGCTTTCGAACCGCTACATCACCGACCGCTTCCTGCCCGACAAGGCCATCGACCTCGTGGACGAGGCGGCCGCGCGGGTGAAGATGCAGGTCGATTCGAAGCCCGAGGAGCTCGACCTGATCGACCGAGAGGTCGTGCGGCTGAAGATCGAGCAGGAAGCGCTCAAGAAGGAGAGCGATGCCGGCTCGCGCGACCGATTGCAGCGCCTCGAAAAGGAGCTTGCCGGCCTCGAAGAGCAGTCGGCGGCGATGACCAACCGCTGGAAGGCGGAGAAGGCGAAGCTGTCCGACGCGCAGAAGCTCAAGAGCGACCTCGACCAGGCGCGCAACGAACTGGCCGACGCGCAGCGGCGCGGCGAATACCAGCGTGCGGGCGAGCTCGCCTACGGCCGCATCCCCGAGATCGAGAAGAAGCTCGCGGCCATCGAGGAGAACGCCAAGAACGGCGGCGACATTGTCGAGGAGGTCGTGACGGCGGATCGTGTCGCGCAGGTCGTCTCGCGCTGGACCGGCGTGCCGGTCGATACGATGCTCGAAGGCGAGCGCGAGAAGCTCCTGCGCATGGAGGACGAGATCGCGAAGCGGGTCGTCGGCCAGGCGGAAGCCGTGCATGCCGTTTCGACGGCGGTGCGTCGCGCGCGGGCGGGACTGCAGGATCCGAACCGGCCGATCGGCTCGTTCATGTTCCTCGGTCCGACCGGCGTCGGCAAGACCGAGTTGACCAAGGCGCTCGCCGACTTCCTGTTCGACGACGAGAACGCGATGGTGCGCATCGACATGTCGGAATACATGGAGAAGCACTCGGTGGCGCGGCTCATCGGCGCGCCGCCCGGCTATGTCGGCTATGACGAAGGCGGGGCGCTCACCGAGGCGGTGCGGCGGCGGCCGTATCAGGTCGTCCTTTTCGACGAGGTCGAGAAGGCGCATCCGGACGTGTTCAACGTCCTCCTGCAGGTGCTCGACGACGGGCGGCTGACGGATGGGCAGGGCCGTACCGTCGACTTCCGCAATACGCTGATCGTGATGACGTCGAACCTCGGCGCCGAGTACCTCGTCAGCCAGCCCGAAGGGCAGGACAGCGACGCGGTGCGCGATCAGGTGATGGCGGTCGTGCGCGCGGCGTTTCGGCCCGAGTTCCTCAACCGGATCGACGAGATCATTCTGTTCCACCGCCTGCAGAAGGATCAGATGGGGCGCATCGTCGACATCCAGATGGGGCGGCTTTCGAAGCTGCTCGAGGATCGCAAGATCACGCTCGAGCTCGATCCGGCCGCGCGCGCGTGGCTCGCCGAAAAGGGCTGGGACCCTGCCTACGGCGCGCGCCCGCTCAAGCGTGTCATCCAGAAGGAGGTGCAGGACCCGCTGGCCGAGGAAATCCTCGCCGGCCGCATCCTCGACGGGTCGAACTTGCAGGCCACGCTCGTCGGCAACAAGCTGAAGTTCGTCCCGGCCCGGAAAGGCAAGGTCGGCAAGGCCGCCTGATTCCGAGAAGCGCCGGCTGTCGTCCAGGCAGCCGGTGCCGTCCTCTCGATAAATCCGCTATAGTCCTCGCCATGCGGATCACGCGTGGCGGGGGCGGCTCGTGTTGCGATTTCTTCAAGGCATCGTTGTCGGGACATTCGTGGCACTGGCTTTCGGCGCCGGCGCAAAAGCGGCAAGGGCGCAGGGCGCGGACGCCATCCTCATTCTCGACGCTTCCGGCTCGATGTGGGGGCTCGTCGGAAACCAGACGAAGATTTCAGCGGCGCGCAAAGCGGTCGATACGATCCTCACGCGATGGAAGCCGTCCGATCGCCTCGGCCTGATGGCTTACGGGCACCGCGCCAAGGGCGACTGCAAAGATATCGAACTGCTCGTTCCGGTCGAACCGCTCGACGCCGGCAGGATCAAGACTGCCGTCGGCGCGCTCAACCCGAAGGGCAAGACGCCGATCGCAGACTCGCTGCGGGCGGCCGCGAAAGCCCTGCGCTCGTCCGAACGCAAGGCGACGGTCATCCTCGTGTCCGACGGCATTGAGACGTGCGCTCCCGATCCGTGCGCGGTCGCGGCGGAACTGAAGAAAGCGGGCGTCGGCTTTGCCGCGCATGTCATCGGGTTCGACGTTGCCGACCCGGTCGCCAAGGCGCAATTGCAGTGCATCGCGCGGGCGACGGGCGGAGTCTATCTCGACGCGCGCGACGCTGCCGGCCTCGAAAGCGCGCTCGGCCGCGCCGTCGAGGCGACGCGCGGAGAAAAGGTGGCAAGCGAAGCGCCGGCAAAGACCGCGGACGATCCTCTCAAGGATAAGAATCTGCGCGCGATCGCACGCCTCGCCGCCGGCCTCGATCCGATCGCGGACGAGGGGCTGATCTGGACGCTGTACAAGGCAAAGCCGGATGGGTCGGAAGGGGAGTATGTGCAGACGGAGTATGCGCCGCGCCTCGCGATTCCGGCTGCGCCTGGAAAATATCTTCTTGTCGTTGCCTATGGCGCGGCGTCGCGGTCCGTGCCGGTCACCGTGGAGAAAGGCAAGATTGCCAATCTCGACATCGCGCTCGATGCCGGCTTCGTCGTGAGCGAGGGCAAAATCGGCGGCAGCAATGCAAAGGCCGAAAACGTGACCTGGGAACTGCGGCCGGCGCAGGGCGACAACGTCCTCACGGTTTACGATCCGGTGCCGCGTTTCATCGTTCCCGCCGGCGACTACACGCTGAAGCTCAGCAAGGGCACCGCGTCGGTGAGCAAGTCATTCGCCGTCACCGCCGGCGACACGATGAATGTCGCGCTCACGCTCGACGCCGGGCGCGTCATCGTCACGGCGCTCTACGCCGCCGGCGGTCCGCCGGTGAAAGACGAGCTTGCCGTCGAAATTCGTCAGCCGCCAGCCGTCGACGGCGATCTCGGCGAGTGGGTGATGACGAATTACGGGCCGGAGATCCCGTTCGATCTTGCGGCGGGATCTTACGACGCGATCGCCTCGGTCGGTAAGGCGGTGGTGGCGCAGCGCATCGAGGTGAAGCCGGGCGAAACGAAACGGATCGCCATCACGCTCAACGCCGGCGTTGCGGGCTTCAAAGCGCCGGGCTCGTCGTCCATCGAGATCGTCAGCGAGGAGCGCGACATCAACGATCAGCGCACCTCGCTCGCGACCGGCTTCGATCCGGGGTTCAATATCGCGCTGCCGGCGGGCCGCTACGTCGCGGTTGTCGAATTCGATGGAACGAAGGTCGAAAAGCCCTTCGTCGTCACCGCCGGCAAGCGCACCAGTGTGGAAGCCGCGAAGTAGGTCGCCATGGCGCGAAGCGCAGATCCGCGTCCTCCCCGCGTTGCGGAGGAGGATGCGCGGTCGCGCTCTCGAATCGCAGGCACGTTTCATCCGGAGGCGCGTCTCATCCGCCCGAGGTTTACGGCGCCGGGTGCGCCGGGAGTCCCTTTTTCCGTGTCCCCGAAAGGGGGATGGAGCGCCGGGAGGCGCCAGGGGCTTGCGAGGCCCCTCAGCGGGTTTGCGAGACCCGCTCATGCGCGCCGGATCGGAATGGGGTTGCGAGGCCCATTCCGGGCGCGCGCGCCCCAGTGACGTAGGGGCGCAGCGCCTCCCGGCGCTCCATTGGCGGGCCCCTCCGGAGAGGAGATCCGCGATGTCCCCCGCTGCCTCGAGATGCAGCGGACGATATCGCGCACTATGCATATATTCCTATTGCCGTCAAGCGCCCTATTACCTTTGACGGCGGAGGCAAATTCTTCGGGAAACAGTCATCCAGCAGAGGTGGCAAAATCGGCAGGGAAAATATCGCGGGCTTGTACACCGTGGAGGCCGACTGCTCCGGCACGATAACAATGACCACGGGAGCCCATAAGCCGACGCACTGGGATATTTATCTCACCGAGGATCATAGACGCGGGCACACGATCCGCATGGATGAAGGTTCGATGGCAGTCCGAAGTTTCGAGAAATAGGCTAGCATTTGCCTGATCGCGGCGCGCCGCCGGCGCCATACGCTGCTGCTTGCTCGAAGGTCTAGCGGCTGAAAATGGCCGCTTCCGCGCGCTTCACCGATTTCGTGGAATTCGCCGCGCGGGTATTCGTCGTCGCGGCGACGCGGCCGGGCGAGCGATTCATGATCGTGTCGAACTTGTCGCGCTCTCGCTCGAAGCTTGCGAAGACGGAGCCTTCGAGACTGCGGCCGCGCGGCAGCTTGATGCGGTTCGGGTCGACGAAACGGCCGTTGACGAGAATCTCGTAGTGAACGTGGGCGCCGGTCGAAAGGCCGGTCGAACCGACATAGCCGATCAACTGTCCCTGGTGGACTTTCGATCCAGAGTGAATGCCGCGCGCGAAGGCCGACATGTGGCCGTAGGCCGTTTCATATCCGTAGGCGTGGCGAACGCGGATGTAACGGCCATAGCCGCCTTCCCATTCGGCCTTCTCCACGACACCGGTGCCGGCCGCATAAATCGGCGTTCCGCGTGGCGCTGCCCAATCGACGCCGGTGTGCATCTTCGAGTAGCCGAGGATCGGGTGCCGGCGCCAACCGTAGCCGGAGCGCATGATGCCGGCGGTGATCGGTTTGCGGACAAGGAACTTCTTCGCGCTTTTTCCGGTCTCGTCGTAGTAGTCGACGGTGCCGTCATCCGGTGTCTGGAAGCGGTAGTAGCGTTTCGTCTCGCCGCCGACGGTGAGCGACGTGTACAAAATCTCGCTCTTGTCGACGCCGCCTTCCTCGTCGCTCGGGTAGAGAATTTCGATCGAGTCGCCCGGCTGCACGCGGCGCTGGAAGTCGACGTCGTAGGAATAGATGCGCGCGATCTCGTCGATCATCGGTCGCGGAACGCCTTGGCGCAGAGCGGTTTCGTAGAGGCTCGCATACAGGCGAACGCTGCCGCCCGTCTCCTCGTCGTCCTCCTCCGCCTCGGTGACCTGCGTCGTTTCGGCGCTCTGGACGTCGACCGAAACGTATTGCCCCGTATCGGAGAGGGCGACGACCGTTTCCGGCGTCGTCTGGTCGCCCGCGCAGATCACACGAATCGGCTGCTTGCGATCACCGACGGAAGACAGAAGCACCTTGAGCTTCTGGCCTTCCTTCAGTTGCTTTTTCCCGGCGATATCGGCGATGGCCTTGGCTTCGTCCTGGGTGGCGCCGAGATCGCGCAAGACGGATACGATGGTGTCGCCCTTCTTGGCGGTGACGGTGCGCTCGTTCCAATTGTTTCCGCCCGTCGTCTGCGCCGCCGTCTTCGGCAGCAGCGTGATGTTTTCCGGGACGATGCGCGTTTCGACGCCGGCGTAAGGATCGGGAGCGCCGTCGGTGGCGTAAGCCAGGGCTTGTCGCGCCTGCCCGTCGGCGACGATCGGCGGCGCGGAGGGGCCGGTCGTCCATTCCGCGGCGTTGCGGATATGCGCGAGCATATCCTCGGGCGCGAGGGTGCCGGCGATTTTGGCGCGGACCAGAGCGGGGCCGAGATCGCGCACCGCGAAGGTGATTTCGGCGTCGTCGACGTTCGGCGCTTCGTCGGGCGCGGCGGTGTTGTTGTCGGCGGCGCTCGATTGGATGCGCGCCTGGTTGAAGGCCGGAATATTGGCCGAAAGTTCCGACGTCGACATTGCGAGCGTGGTGGAAATGCGCACGTAAGGGCGCAGCCGGACCGCTTCCCGGTCTCCGACCTTCGTCGTCGTGGAAATCCGGATGATCTGCCGCGCGCTGTGGCTCTCGGCGGCGAGGGCGAGCTTGTCCGTCTTGCGCGTGCCGTTGCGCTCGGTGCTGGCGAGCGAGCCGCGCAGGGGCTCCGCGCGCTCCGGGCTCGCGGCGAAATAGGCCTCGCCATCGAGCGACGCATAAACGGCGCCTCCCATCAGGGCGGCACCGCAGAGGCCCGTCAAGATTGTGCCCGAGTACCAGCGGGTCGAAACGCGGCGCTTGTCGACCAGGACGCCGTTGCGTCCATCCACGGTCAGCGGCGGCTCATTGCCCATGTCGATCTGGTCGAGGTCGGATCGAGTCCGATGCAAGCCGCGTGGCCGACCGTGATGCAATGTCAACGTCCCCTTGCCTCGCGTCGGACCCTGCCCAGGCCCCTCGACAGCGAACTGTGCGACCGCCGCCCTAACGCATGGCGTAAGGGCATCGATGCCTGGAAGCATCCGCCGCATACGCGCAGGCAATGAAGCAAAATACCCCGGCGCCAGTCGAATTCCCGTCGTGTTAACAACGGCTCATGAATATGGCCGCAGTGCGGCGACGACCGGCCTCGGAGAATTCTGCGCCGCGTCCGCAACTTTTTGCAATTTTCCAGTTGACGCCGCGCGCAGAAGAGGCTCTATGGCGCCCGTCGCCGAGCAAAAAAGCGCTGCGCTCGCAGTTAAAATTTTCCGGCGGCACACGGTTGACAAGGCTCGATGCCAAGTCGTATATAACGCTTTCGCGACGCCCTCTGGCTCTGTCCGTTGGCGCGTCCTTGAAGCCCTCAATGACGCCTGTTTGTCACGCGCTCGAGGAATCGAGTGCGGGGGTTTCTACGGTTCTTTGGCGAAGGCCAAAGGGTATGGAGACGCAAGTCTCCGCGCTGTTTGACAAGTGAATCGGAAGAAAGAGAAACGTGGACGGCGGAGTCCTTGCGGGCCGCTTCCGCGAAGGAGAAATCCTTCCAAGGGGCGGCCGGACGAGACTTCGGCGGTACACGTTTCTGGTCAACACCAATCGTCTTCATGCGCAATCATGAAGGCGGTGACATGTTGGACCTCGTCAAAGTCGCGGTGCGCAAGCGCCGTGACGCGCAAAACGTGTGATCAGCCGAGATCAAATCTCATCCAACTTGAGAGTTTGATCCTGGCTCAGAGCGAACGCTGGCGGC
>JBDHSU010000095.1:0-15922 GCA_039808325.1 Variibacter sp.
GCGTGCCGCCGACCCGGTCTGCCAACTGTCGCCGCATCATGCGCGGGTGGCCGACCTCGCGGCGACACAGGGCGACATGCCGTACGACTACCGTCGCTAGAACGGGATGAAGAAAAGTGGAAGCCGGGCTTCGGAAGAGCAGGCCCTCCGGCTCGACCCGGCGGATCAGGCTCAAACAAGACGATAGCGACGGGTCTGATTCAATGCCGTTGGATCGGACTCTGGAGCGCTTTCGAGCGCCGGGGCCCCGACGTCTTTTTGATCGGAGCCCCGCCCGCGCGGCGCTCCGTTTCCGTCAGGCTATTCCGCCGCCCGTAGAGCCGGCAGCGCCGGCTCGATCCGCGCGGCGCAGTATTTGAATTCCGGTATTTTCCCGAACGGATCGAGCGCCGGATTGGTCAACAGGTTGGCGGCCGCCTCGACATAAGCGAACGGAATGAACACGACACCATCGGGCACGCTGTCCTCCTGACGGGCATTGAGGGTCACCGTGCCGCGCCGTGTCGTCACCTTCACCGGATCGCCCGGCGCGATGCCGAGCTTGGCGATGCTGCCACGCGAGAGTTGCGCGATCGGCCCCGGCTCCAATGCATCGAGCACGAACGAACGCCGCGTCATGGCTCCGGTGTGCCAATGTTCGAGTTGGCGGCCGGTCGTCAGAATGAACGGGTACTCCGCGTCCGGCGTTTCGTCGGGAGGCGTGAGCTTCGCGGCGACGAGCTTGCCGAATCCGCCCGGCCGCGGGAAACCCTTGTCGAAGACGATCTCGTTGCCCGGCTTGTCGGGCGCGTCGCAAGGGTAAGTGACCGAGTCTTCGCGCTCGACGCGGTCCCAGCTGATGTTGTTCAACGACGGCATCAGCGACGCCATCTCGGCGAAAATTTCCTTCGGGTGCGTGTAGTTCCACGCGAGGCCCAGCCGCCGCCCGATCTCCTGCGTGATCCACCAGTCGAGCTTCGCTTCGCCCGGCAGCGGCAACGCCGCGCGTCCCATCTGCACCTGGCGATTGGTGTTGGAGACCGTGCCGTCCTTTTCCGGCCATGCGGATGCCGGCAGCACGACGTCGGCATAAACCGCCGTTTCGGTAAGGAAAAGATCCTGTACGACGAGATGTTCGAGATGCGCCAGCGCGCCGCGCGCGTGGTTGAGATCCGGGTCGGACATGGCCGGGTTTTCACCCATCACATACATGCCCTTGATCTCGTCGGCATGCACCGCGTCCATGATCTCGACGACGGTTTTACCCTTCTTCGGGTTGAGCGGCACGCCCCAGGCTTTTTCGTACTTCGCCCGCGTCTCAGCATCCTCCACCGACTTGTAATCGGGGAAGAACATCGGGATCAGGCCGGCGTCGGACGCGCCCTGCACGTTGTTCTGTCCGCGCAGCGGGTGCAGCCCCGTACCCGGCCGGCCGATCTGGCCCGTGATGAGGGAGAGCGCGATGAGACAGCGCGCATTGTCGGTGCCGTGCGTGTGCTGCGAGACGCCCATGCCCCAGAAGATGATGGCGGCTTCCGCGCGCGCGAAGGTGCGCGCGACTTTGCGCAGCACGTCGGCCTCGATGCCGCAGATCGGCGCCATTTCCTCCGGCGTGAAATTCTTCACGTGCGCCGCGAGCGCCTCGAAGCCTTCCGTGTAGGTCTGGACGTATTGCTTGTCGTAAAGGTCTTCGGTCACGATGACGTTGAGCATCGCGTTGAGCATCGCGACGTCGGCGCCGTTCTTGAACTGCATCATCTGCCAGGCATGGCGCTTCAGCGCGGTGCCGCGCGGGTCCATGACGATGAGCTTGGCCCCACGCTTCGCCGCCTGCTTGAAGAAGGTCGCCGCGACGGGATGGTTCTCCGTCGGGTTGGCGCCGATGACGACGATCACATCGGAATCGCGGCACGCATTGAACGAGGCTGAGACCGCGCCGGAGCCGACGCCTTCCATCAGCGCCGCCACCGACGAGGCGTGGCAGAGCCGCGTGCAGTGGTCGACGTTATTGGATCCGAAGCCGACGCGAACGAGCTTCTGGAAGAGATAAGCCTCCTCGTTCGAGCCCTTCGCCGAGCCGAAGCCGGCGAGGGCACGCGAGCCGTGGGTATCGCGGATCGTCTTGAGGCCGCCGGCGGCGCGGGCGAGCGCTTCCTCCCAAGTCGCCGGGCGGAAATGCGTCCACGGATTGAGCGGATCGATGACCTCGTGCGGAACCTTCGGGACACCCTCCTTGCGGATCATCGGCTGCGTCAGGCGCTGCTTGTTGTGCACATAGTCGAAGCCGAAGCGGCCCTTGACGCACAGGCGCTGCTGATTCGCCGGCCCGTTCTTGCCGGTGACGTAGAGCAGCTTGTCGTCCTTGATGTGATAGGTGAGCTGGCAGCCGACCCCGCAATACGGACAGACGCTGTCGACGCTGCGGTCGGGATAGGCGGCGCGAACGTTGCTCTCATCGACCAGCGTCGACGGCATCAGCGCGCCGGTCGGACAGGCCTGCACGCATTCGCCGCAGGCGACGCACGTCGACTGCCCCATCGGATCGTCGAAGTCGAAGACGATCTTCTCGTTGTGGCCGCGCGAGGCCATGCCGATCACGTCGTTGACCTGCACTTCACGGCAGGCGCGGACGCAGAGATTGCATTGAATGCAAGCGTCGAGATTGACCGCCATCGCCGGATGGCTGCGATCCGACGCGGGCTTGTCGCGCCCCGGATAGCGGCTCACCGCGACGCCCATGCGGTCCGCCCACGACCAGAACTTCGACGTCGGGTCGGGCGCCTCGGCTTTCTTCGGCTGATCCGCAACGAGAAGCTCGAACACCATGTCGCGCGCCATCTTCGCGCGCGGGGTCGCGGTGTTGACCTTCATTCCGGCGACGGGCTTGCGCAGGCAGCTCGCGGCAAGCACGCGCTCGCCCTCGATATCGACCATGCAGGCGCGGCAATTGCCGTCCGGCCTGTAGCCAGGCTCCGGCGCGTAGCACAGATGCGGGATGTCGATCCCCTCGCGCTTCGCAACCTGCCAGATCGTCTCGTCGGCGCGCGCCATGACCTCGCGTCCGTCGAGGACGAAGGTGACGGCCTCGCCGCCCGGAAGCGCGCTTTTATCGTTGCTGTTCGTCATCGGATCACCACGTTCCCAAAGGCTTCTTCAGCTCCTCGGGAAAATACTTGAAGACGCATGTCAGCGGGTTGGGCGCCGCCTGGCCGAGTCCGCAGATCGACGCCGTGCGCATCACGCTCGCGAGATCGTCGAGCAGCTTTTCGTCCCACGGTCCGCCCGCCATCAACTTCGCCGCCTTCTCCGTTCCGGCGCGGCAGGGCGTGCATTGCCCGCAGCTCTCGTCCTCGAAGAAGCGCATCAGGTTGAGCGCCACGGCTTTTATGTCGTCCTTGTCGGAGAGGATGACAACCGCATGCGACCCGACGAAGCAGCCATATTTCTCGAGCGTGCCGAAATCGAGCGGCTCGTCCGCCATCGCCGCGGGGAGGATGCCGCCGGACGCGCCACCGGGCAGATAGGCCTTGAAGGTATGGCCGTCCTGCATGCCGCCGCAATATTCCTCGATCAGCTCGCGCGCGGAAATCCCGGCCGGCGCAAGCTTGACGCCGGGGTCCTTCACGCGGCCGGAGACGGAGAAACTGCGCAAGCCCTTGCGCCCGCGCCGCCCGTGCGAAGTGAACCAGTCGGCGCCCTTTTCGACGATGTCGCGGACCCAGAACAGCGTCTCGACATTCTGCTCGAGCGTCGGACGACCGAACAGACCGACCTGCGCGACATAAGGCGGGCGATGCCGCGGCAGGCCGCGCTTGCCTTCGATCGACTCGATCATCGCGGATTCTTCGCCGCAAATGTAAGCACCGGCACCACGGCGCATGTGAATCTGCGTGTGCGGCGCAAGCCCGGCCGCAACGACCTTCGCGATCTCTTCGGTAAGCATCAAGCGGAGTTCGGGATATTCGTCGCGCAGATAGAAGTAGACCGCGGGCGCCTCGACGACCCAGGCGGCGATCAGCATGCCCTCGATGAAGCGGTGCGGATCGAGGCCGAGGTAATGCCGGTCCTTGAACGTGCCCGGCTCGCCCTCGTCGCCGTTCACGGCCATCAGCCGTGGCGCCGGCTCCTTGCGCACGAGATTCCACTTGCGGCCGGTCGGAAAGCCCGCGCCGCCGAGCCCGCGCAGGCCGGCATTGTCCACGATCCCGATGATCTCTTCGCGCGTGCGCTTGCCGTCGAGACAGTCGCGCAGGAGCGCGTAACCGCCCTCAAGCCGATACGCGGCGAGATCGCGCCCCGGCGTCGCCGCGTGCGCATGATGGTCGCCGCCGACACTTTGCAGGACCTTCTCCGCCCCCGCATGCGCGATCTGGACATGGCCGACGGCGCAGACCGGCGCCTGATGGCAGGCGCCCATGCAAGGCGCGCGAACCACACGGACATCGGCGCCGAGTTTTCCCGGCAAATCCCGCAGCAGTTGTTCGGCGCCCGCCATGGCGCAGGAGAGGCTGTCGCATACGCGCACCGTGACGGCGGGCGGCGGAACCTCTCCCTCCTTCACGACATCGAAATGCGCGTAGAAAGTCGCGACCTCGTACACCTCGACGAGCGCAAGCCGCATTTCGGCCGCAAGCGCCGCGAGGTGGGCGGCGGAGAGGTAGCCGTAACGGTCTTGGATGAGGTGCAGATGCTCGATGAGGAGGTCGCGGCGGCGCGGGCGATCTCCCAGCAAAGCGCGTATGTCCTCCAGGGCATGAAGGTCGACCTGGCGGCCTTTGGGCTTCGGCTTTCCCTTCCCCCGCCCGCGCCCCGGACCGGGCGGCGGGCTTTCTATTGTTATCCTCGGATTCATCGCATCCAACTTTAACCAAGAGCCGCCTCTCGCGGTTGCGAAAAGGTCCAGGACCCGGACGGCCGTTCCGCGTAGGCGACGTTCGCCTACGCGACTTTCACCGACAGGTGCGGGAACATCGCCTTGCGCGACTCCTCATCCATTTCCGTCTTGAACTTATACTTATTCTTGAGTTCGGCCGCACGCTGCGCTGCGGGACGGGCGCTGATTTCGTCGACGAGGCGCTTCAGGCTCGGGAATTTCGACCACGCGTTGTCGCCGAGAATATTCGGCATCAGCCGTGCCCAGCCCCAGACGTCCATGTCGACGATCGTGTAGACGTCGCCGAGCATGTAGGCCTGCTTGCCGAGCCGCGCGTCGAGAATGCCGAAATGCCGCTGCGCCTCGAAGGCATAGCGATTCACCGCGTATTCAATCTTCTCCGGCGCGTAATTGCGGAAATGCACCGATTGCCCCGCATAGGGGCCGACGCCGGACGCGACGAACATCAGCCAGGACAGCAGCTCGCCGCGCGCCTTATCGCCCTTCGGTGGCATGAACTTGCCGGTCTTCTCGCCGAGATAGAGAAGGATCGCGTTGCTGTCGAAGACGACCGCGTCGCCATCGACGATCGCCGGCACCTTGGCGTTCGGATTGATCGCAAGGTAATCCGGCTTGTGCTGATCGCCTTTGCGCGTGTCGACCGGAATCGCCTCATAAGGCATCCCCGCCTCTTCGAGAAAGAGCGCGACCTTGGTCGGGTTCGGCGCGCCGCTGTAATAGAACTTCAGCATGTGTTGACCTCCATCGGCCCCGCTTTGCGGCACATCTTCGTGCGCCGCGCGGGCGCCATTATCGCAACAAAGACCTCTCGCGCGCCATTTATCGTTCCCCGCGCCGGGCTCACGATCCCGCGACCATATGGCGCATTAAAACAAGCCGACGATCTTGCCGTCGACGACGTCGATCGCATCCGCCGAAGGCACGCGCGGAAGGCCCGGCATGGTCATGATCTCGCCGCAGATCGCGACCACGAACTCGGCGCCGGCGGAGAGACGCACCTCGCGCACCGGAATATTGAAGCCGGTCGGCGCACCCTTGAGGTCGGGATTGGTCGAGAAGGAATACTGCGTCTTGGCGATACAGACCGGCAGCTTGCCGAAACCCATCTCCTCCCACGCGTGGAGCTGGTCCTTGACCGACTTCTCGGCGATCGCGTCATCCGCGCGGTAAAGTTCCTTGGCGACGGTGCGGATCTTGTCGAACAGCGGCATTTCGTCGGGATAGAGCAGCTTCAGGTTCGGCTTGCCCTCGTCGATCGCCTTGACCACGGCGCGGGCAGCATCGGCCGCCCCCTCGCCGCCCATCGCCCAATGGTCGGCCATCACGGCCTCGACGCCGAGCGCCTTGCACTTCTCCTTCACCAGCGCGACTTCCGCCTCGGAATCGGCCGAGAAACGGTTGATGCAAACGACCGCCGGGAGCCCGAACTTGTGGACATTCTCGATGTGGCGCTGCAGGTTGGCCATTCCGGCCGCCAGCGCCTTCACATCTTCCTTTTTGAGGTCCTCCTTCTTCACGCCGCCATGCATCTTGAGCGCGCGGATGGTGGCGACGACCACGACGCAGTCCGGCCGCAGCCCCGCCTTCCGGCACTTGATGTCGAGAAATTTTTCCATGCCGAGATCGGCGCCGAAACCAGCTTCGGTGACGACGTAATCGGCAAGCTTGAGCGCCGTCGTCGTCGCCATCACCGAGTTGCATCCGTGCGCGATGTTGGCGAACGGACCGCCGTGGATGAAAGCCGGCGTTCCCTCCAGCGTCTGCACCAGGTTCGGAGCGATCGCCTCCTTCAGCAGCGCCGCCATCGCGCCGTGCGCCTTGAGGTCGCGCGCACGGATCGGCTTACGCTCGCGCGTATAGGCGACGATGATGTTGCCGAGCCGTTCCTTGAGATCGTCGATATCCTTGGCGAGGCAGAAGATCGCCATCACTTCCGAGGCGACGGTGATGTCGAACCCCGCCTCGCGCGGATAGCCGTTGGCGACGCCGCCGAGCGAGCAGACGATCGAGCGCAGCGCCCGGTCGTTCATGTCCATCACGCGGCGCCAGGTGACGCGGCGCTGGTCGATGCCGAGCGGATTGCCCCAGTAGATGTGGTTGTCGACCATCGCCGCGAGCAGGTTGTGCGCGGACGTGATGGCGTGGAAGTCACCGGTGAAGTGGAGGTTGATGTCCTCCATCGGGATCACCTGGGCGTAGCCGCCGCCGGCCGCCCCCCCTTTCATGCCGAACGAGGGCCCGAGCGACGGTTCGCGCAGGCACATCATCGCCTTCTTGCCGATATGATTGAGCGCGTCGGTAAGGCCGACCGTCGTGGTCGTCTTGCCCTCACCCGCGGTCGTCGGCGAGATCGCGGTGACGAGGATGAGCTTGCCATCCTTCCGCGAGCGCAACGACTTCACATAATCCATCGTCACCTTGGCCTTGTAGTGGCCGAAAGGCTCGAGATTCTCCGGCGCGATGCCGAGCTTCTCTTTCGCGATGTCGAGAATGGGCCGCTTCTTCGCGGCCTGCGAGATTTCGATGTCGGATTTCGGATTCTGATGCTGGGAGGCGGGCATAGCGTCTATCCAATCGTCATGTGATCGCGAATAAGAGGAAATCTTCCGAAGTCATGCCCGTGGAGGCGAGCATCCGGCGATCACCGGGAGGCCGGTGAGCACCGGGTCCCCGCTTTCGCGGGGACGATGCTTTGCAATGATGTGCAAGCGGCGGTTCACGAAAGCCGCGTGCCTTTTTCGAGGCCGATGGATTTTGCCCACTCGCCGGCGTCGATCTTCTTGCCGTCCGCGGGCTGCACGCGCGTGACCTTGAAGCGACCGTCCGCGCAGACGACGGTGATGCCGTCCGGCTCGACCGCGACGACCTCGCCGAGCTTGCCGCCGATCCCCTTCGGGTCGCGCGCCGGAATAGGCTTCGCGTCGAAGATCTTCAGCGCCGCGCCGTTATGCGTCGTCCACGCGCCCGGCGCCGGATTGCAACCGCGCACGAGGCGGTCGATCTGCTCCCACGGCTTGCCCCAATCGATCTTCGCGTTACCGGTAAGGCAGCGGCCCTCATAGGTCGCCTTCGCCTCGTCCTGCTTGATGCGCGGCGCCTTGCCGGCCTTCACCAGGTCGACGGATTCGAGCATCGCCTCGACGCCCATCGGAAACAGCCGGTCGAAATAGACGGTGCCGAGCGTGTCGGTGTCCGAGATCGGCGTCTTCTTCTGGATGAGAACGTCGCCGGTATCGAGCCCGTTGTCCGGCCAGAAGATCGAGAGGCCCGTCTCCTTCTCGCCCTTGATGATCGGCCAGTTGATCGCGCTCGCGCCGCGATAGGCGGGCAGGAGCGACGGATGGTACTGGATCGACCCATGCGTCGGGATGTTGAGGAATTCCTCCGGCACGAACAGCGTGACGAAAGCCATCACCTGCAGGTCGGGCTTGAGCGCCCTGAACGCCTCCCAGACCGCCGGGTCCTTGTAGGAGGAGGGTTGATAGACCGGAAGCTTCGCGGCGAGCGCGGCCTCCTTCAGCGGATCGGCCTTGGCTCCCTCCTTCTCCGGCGCCACGTAGACGGCGATCACCTCGTCGCCGCGCTTGAGCAGCGCCTCGAGCACAGCCTTGCCGAAGGCTTGCTGGCCGTGAACCACAATACGCATTCGTTTCTCTCCAAGACCGTTTCTGTCATGCCCGCGGAGGCGGGCATCCAGTAATCACCGACGATCGATGCGGCACTGAGCCATTCGCCGGCCGGTGGCTACTGGATCCCCGCTTTCGCGGGGACGACCCTCCGTTTCGTTGATCGGCAGCAGCTAAATTAAGCTGCCGCCTTCTTCTCCGGCGGCGTCACCGCGCCGGAAGTCTTGATCTCCGCGATCTCGCGCGCCGTGTAGCCGAGCACCTTGGTCAGGATTTCGTCGGTGTGCTCGCCAAGCAGCGGTGAGCGCTTCACCTCCGAGATCGAGTCGGACAATTTGATCGGGTTTCCAACACTGAGATATGTGCCGCGCTTGGGGTGCGGGACCTCGACGACGGTGCCGGTCTGGCGAAGCGACTCGTCCTCCGAAATCTCCTTCATTGAAAGAATCGGACCGACCGGAATGTCCGCGGCGTTGCAGGTTTGCATGACCTCGAACTTGGTCTTGGTCTTGGTCCATTCCTCGATGCGCGCGAAAATCGCCATCAGTTTCGGCAAGCGTGCCGGCGGCGTGGCGTATTCCGGGTCCGTCTTCCAGCCCGGCTCGCCGATGATGTCGCAAATCGCGCCCCAGACCGGCGCTTGCGTGATGAAGTACACGTAGGCGTTCGGATCGTCCTCCCAGCCCTTGCACTTGAGAATCCAGCCAGGCTGTCCGCCGCCGGAATCGTTGCCGGCGCGCGGCGTCGCGTCGCCGAATGGGATACCCTCGCCGTACTGGCTGTATTCCTTCAGCGGGCCCGCCTTGAGCCGCTGCTGATCGCGCAGCTTGACGCGGCAAAGGTTGAGCACCCCGTCCTGCATCGCGACGTTGACCTTTTGCCCGCGACCGGTGCGCGTGCGCTGGAACAGCGCCGTGACGATGCCGAGCGCAAGATGCAGTCCGGTGCCGGAATCGCCGATCTGCGCGCCGGTGACGAGCGGCGGCCCATCGCGGAAGCCGGTCGTCGAAGCCGCGCCGCCGGTGCATTGCGCGACGTTCTCGTAGACCTTGCAATCCTCATACGGACCAGGGCCGAAACCCTTGATGGATGCGACGATCATACGCGGATTGACCTTATGGATGTGCTCCCAGGTCAGCCCCATACGGTCGAGCGCGCCGGGCGCGAAGTTTTCGACGAGCACGTCGCATTCCTCGATCAAGCGATCGAGGATCTCCTTGCCCTTCTGATTCTTCGAATCGATCGTGATCGAGCGCTTGTTGTGGTTGAGCATCGTGAAGTAGAGGCTGTCCGCCCCGGGCACGTCGACGAGCTGCCCGCGCGTGATATCGCCCGCGCCCGGCCGTTCCACCTTGATGACGTCGGCGCCGAACCACGCCAGGAGCTGAGTGCAGGTCGGGCCCGACTGCACATGTGTGAAATCGAGAATGCGCACGCCGTCGAGCGCCTTGCCGTCCCGCCCGTAGGGCTTGCGCGATATCGCAGCCGCCGCGCGCGCCTTTGCTTTTTTCGGCGCGGCGCTACGGACCGCCGTCTTCACAGCCTTCCTCACGTGGCGCGAGGCGCGCTTGCCCGCGGCGACCAGGCTCTTCTTCTTGGCGACCGCCTTTTTCGGAGCGCGCGCGCTTTTCGACGCCGCCTTCGTCGTCCGCTTCGGCTTTCGCACGGGAGCAAGCGTCTTGGCGCGCCTCGCCGCGGCGGCCTTGCCTTTGACCCGCTTCGCGGCACGCGGTTTCGTCGTCTTGGCCATCCGTTTTCTCCTGAACTTACTTTTTCTTCAATTTGCTTTGCGGGTTGAGATTGCCGATGCGGCCGCTCTCGCTGCCCGCCGCCGGGTCGATCACCGCGTTGATGAGCGTGGGCTTGCCGGAATCCATCGCCGCATTGACGGCGCGCTTGAGCTCGTCGGGGGACGTCGCATTCATGCCGACGCCGCCGAACGCTTCCATCATCTTGTCGTAGCGCGAGCCCTTGACGAACATCGTTACCGCCGGGTCGTCGCCGCCAGTGTTGACGTCGGTGCCGCGATAGATGCCGTCGTTGTTGAAGACGACGATGCAGACCGGCAGCTTGTAGCGGCAGATCGTTTCGATCTCCATGCCGGAGAATCCGAACGCCGAATCGCCCTCGACCGCCAGCACCGGCTTGCCGGTCTCGATGGCCGCGCCGATGGCGTAGCCCATGCCGATGCCCATCACGCCCCAGGTGCCGACGTCGAGACGCTTGCGCGGCTGGTAGACATCGATGATGCCGCGCGCGAGATCGAGCGTGTTGGCGCCCTCGTTGACGAGGATGGCGTCCGGCCGTTCCTTGACAACGGTGCGCAGCACCCCGAGCGCGCCGTGATAGTCCATCGGCGCATTGTTGTTCATGAGCCGCGGCGCCATCTTGGCGACGTTCTCCTCACGCTTCTTCCCGACCGCCGCCATCCAATCGGCCGGGGCTACCGCCCACTTGCCGCCCATCGCGTCGAGCATGGCCGCGACGCAGGAGCCGATGTCGCCCACGACGGGCGCGACGATCTCGACGTTCGAGTCCATCTCCCGCGGCTCGATGTCGATCTGGATGAACTTCTTGCGTCCTTCGCCCCAAGTCTTGCCCTTGCCGTGCGAGAGCAGCCAGTTGAGCCGCGCACCGATCAGCAGCACGACATCGCTCTCTTTGAGCACGGTCGAGCGGGCCGCGCCGGCGCACTGCGGATGCGTGTCCGGCAGGAGGCCCTTGCCCATGCTCATCGGCAGGAACGGCGCGCCGCTCTTTTCAACGAACGAGCGGATCGCGTCATCCGCCTGCGCGTAAGCCGCGCCCTTGCCGAGAATGATCAGCGGCTTCTTCGCGGATTTCAGCACGTCGAGGGCGCGCTTGACGGCGTCGGGTGCCGGAATCTGCGCGGGCGCTGCGTCGATCACCTTCACCAGCGACGCCCTGCCGGCCTCGGCATCCATCACCTGCCCGAACAGCTTGGCGGGCAGATCGAGATAGACACCGCCCGGACGGCCGGAGACGGCGGCGCGAATCGCGCGGGCGAGACCGATGCCGATATCCTGCGCGTGCAGCACGCGGAACGCGGCCTTGCACAGCGGCTTGGCGATGGCGAGTTGATCCATCTCCTCGTAGTCGCCCTGCTGCAAGTCGACGATCTCCCGCTCCGACGAGCCGGAGATCTGGATCATCGGAAAGCAGTTGGTCGTCGCGTGCGCGAGCGCGGTGAGGCCGTTGAGGAAACCAGGCGCCGACACGGTCAGGCAGACGCCGGGCTTCTTGGTGAGAAAACCGGCGATCGAGGCCGCGTAGCCGGCGCTCTGCTCGTGGCGGAACGAGAGCACGCGAATGCCCGCAGCTTGCGCCATACGCCCGAAATCGGTGATCGGAATGCCCGGCACGCCATAGATGGTCGTGAGGCCGTTGAGCTTCAGCGCATCGATGATGAGATTGAAACCGTCGGTCAGCTCACGCTCGTCTTCGGTTGCGGTTGTCGGTTCGGCTTTCGTCTTCACTGCTGTTTCGGCCATCGTTCTTACTCCTGAATTCGTGGTTCGGGCACTTCGCTCCATCACCCTGAGGTGCGAACGAAGCGAGCCTCGAAGGGCGACGGCCCGGACGCCTCCTGCGAGGCCCACGCTTCGCGCGGGCGCCTCAGGATGACGGAGAGAGGCGACGCCACTGCATTCACTCCAAATAGTCCGCGTATTTCTCGACGTGCCGGGCAAGGCCGAGCGCGTGTTCGCGCACCAGCGTCTCGGCGCGCGCCGTGTCGCGCGCCTCCAGCGCCTCGATGATGTTCAGGTGATCGTGGATCGAACGATTGGCGCGATCCTGCTCGCCGATCGTCTTGCGGCGGATCATGCGCATGTGCGTGAACAGGTTTTCCGCGAGATCGGTGAGCACCTGGTTCTTGCTCATCCGGATGATCGTCTGGTGGAACTCGATGTTCACTTCGGAATATTCGTCGAGCCTCGCGTGCAGCGTGCCGTCCTCGAACTTCGTGAACATCGCGCGCAGCGTCGCGATTTCGTCGGGATCGGCGTTCTGCGTGATCAGCCGCGCCGCCATGCTTTCCAGCGCCGCCCAGGCGGTGATCAGCTCGATGACGTCGCGCTTCTTCTTCTTGACGACATAGACGCCGCGCCGCGGCACCGAACGCACGAAGCCTTCGCGCTCAAGCTGCGCCATCGCTTCGCGCACCGGCGTGCGGCTCACGCCGAGATCGCTGGCGAGCTGGCGCTCGTCGAGGCGGACCTCGTGGTCCTGGTTGTAGATATTGAGAGAAACGATCACTTCCTTCAGCGCCGCATAGGCGCGGTCCGCGAACGTCGACGTATCCTCGAGCGGGCTTAACGCCACCCGCCCGGGCTTGCCGCCTTCCGTCCGCGAAACCGCGTTCAAAACGCTTCTCCCGCCATCTTGCGTTTAGAAGGCACCGGAATTTCCCGTGGTATACATAATTCCAATTTAAGCGTCCAGACTCAAAGTCACGCTGTGACGGTTTGTCCCCGCACCCGAGACCACACCAATTGGATCAGCGGCCACAGGAGCGCGACGAGGCCGAGCCCCATGATGGTTCCGACGAGACCGTTGTCCCAGAAGATCGACAGACCGCCCTGAGAGGCGAGCAGCGACTGGCGGAAAGACTCCTCCGCCTTGTCGCCGAGCACGATCGCCAGCACCAGCGGGGCGAGAGGATAATTGCACTTCTTCAGGAAGTAGCCCATCACGCCGAACACCAGCATCATGAAAACGTCGAAGGTGTTGTTGTGCACGGTGTAGGCGCCGATCGCGCAGAACATCAGGATGATCGGCGCGATGATGCTGAAGGGCACGCGCAGGATCGCCGCGAACAGCGGCACGCAGGTGAGCACCACGATCAGTCCGGCGATATTGCCGAGATACATCGACGCGATCAGGCCCCAGACGAATTCCTTTTGCTCAACGAACAGCATCGGCCCGGGCTGCAACCCCCAGATCAATAGGCCGCCGAGAAGAACCGCGGCCGTCGGCGAGCCTGGAACGCCAAGCGAGAGCATCGGCAACAGCGCCGAGGTGCCGGCGGCATGCGCGGCCGTCTCCGGCGCGATCACGCCCTCGATCTCCCCCTCGCCGAAGCGGCTGCCGGACTTCGACATGCGTTTGGCGACGCCGTAGCTCATGAACGAGGCCGGCGTCGCTCCCGCCGGCGTCACGCCCATCCAGCAGCCGATGACGCAGGAGCGCAGCGACGTCACCCAGTAGCGCGGCAATTCCGCCCAGGTTTGCAACACCACGCGCAAATTCATCTTCGCGTCGCGGCCGCGGAAATTCAGTCCCTCCTCCATCGTCAGGAGGATTTCGCCGATGCCGAACAAACCGATGACCGCGATGAGGAAGTCGAAGCCGTTAAGCAGCGATTCCGCTCCGAATGTGAGCCGCAATTGCCCCGTCATCTGATCGAGACCCACCGCACCGAGGGCAAAGCCGATCATCATCGAGGCGATGGTCTTGAACGCCGGCTCCTTGCTCATGCCGACGAAACTGCAGAAAGCGAGAAAGTAAACGCTGAACTTCTCCGCCGGCCCGAAGCGTAGCGCGAACGCGGCGACGAGCGGAGCCACGAGCGTGATCATGATCACCGCGAACAGCGCACCGACGAAGGACGAGGTGAACGCGGCCGTGAGCGCTTCGCCGGCCTTGCCCTTCTGCGCCATCGGATAGCCGTCGAACGTCGTCGCCACCGACCACGGTTCGCCCGGTATATTGAAGAGGACCGAAGTGATTGCGCCGCCGAACAACGCACCCCAGTAGATGCAGGACAGCATGATGATCGCGGATGTCGGCGACATCGAGAACGTGAGCGGCAGCAGGATCGCCACGCCGTTGGCGCCGCCGAGGCCAGGCAAAACGCCGATGATGACGCCGAGCAGAATGCCGATGAACATCAGCATGACGTTGTAGGGCTGCAAAACGACGGCGAAGCCGTTGAAAAGATCGACGATGGATTCGAGCATTTGCGTTGCACGACCGGCTGTTTACGGCGCCGGTTCCTCCCCTGCGGATTTAGACTAGCCCGGTTGTCGCCAAAGCATGATCCCGAAAGGTGTGAAGCGGTTTTCGGAGAAGATCATGCGCAATCAAAGACTGAGGTGGGGATGACGATTTCAAGAAAGTCATCCCACGTTAGTAGCCGAGATACGCTTCCAGCGGTCCTTTCGGCAGCGGCACCAAAAACCACTCTTCGAACACGAAGAACGTCACGACCGGCAGACCGATGGCGATCGCAAGGATCAATGGCCACCCATATTTGCCGAACCAGCGCATGAAGAACGCGATCAGCAGGGCGGACGCGACGTAGATGCCGGCGAAAGGAACGAGCGCGACGTAGATCGCGGTCGGGATGACGACGGAGACGACCTGGCCGAGTTGGCCCCATTCCGCGAACAGCCTGCTGCGCGGAATTTCCTTAAGCACCTGAACGAAATTGACGATGCTGGCGATCAGGATGATCACCGCGACGTAGAACGGAAAGAAGCCCGCCTTCGGCCCGTCTTCGGCCCAGTCGACGCCGACCTGCAAGCTTCCATAGATGACGACCAGCGCGAAGATCGCGCTCGCGAGCGCGACACCGAGTTCGACGTCGCGGTGCGCGGGGCCTCGGCCGGACGCGCTGTGAGAATTGTCAGTCATGATGCGACCCCTGGAGATCCGGAACCCGGCCGGCGGCACATCCGCCGGCCGTCGACCGTAGGGGGGCTACTTCTTGGCGAGCCAGCCCGCGCTTTCGACAAGTTCGTGGTGGCGTGCTTCGGCCTTCGCAACCCAATCGGCAAAGGCCTTGCCGGTCATGAAGCTCTGGTTGAACGCGCCATCGCTCATGAACTTCTTCCACTCCGGCGTCTCGCGGACCTTCTTGAACAGGTCGACGTAGAACGCGACCTGCTCATCCGTGGCGCCGGGCGACATGAAGATGCCGCGCAGCATCAGATACTCCATGTCGATGCCCGCGGATTTGCAGGTCGGGATGCTGTCCCAGGCGAGATCGCCGGCGATCTTGTCGTGATAGTCGAGCTTCTGATCGTCGAAGACGCAGAGCGGCCTCAGCTTTCCGCCGCGCCAATGCGCCACCGCTTCGATGGGATTGTTGACGCTCGAATCGGCGTGCCCGCCGACGACCTGCACCGCAACCGCGCCGCCGCCGCGCTCCGGGATGTAGATGAATTTCGCGCCGGTCGCCTTTTGGATCGCCTCGGTGATGATCTGATCTTCCTGCTTCGAGCCGGTGCCGGCCATCTTGAAGCTGCCGTTCGCGGCTTTCGCGGCGTCGATGTAATCCTTCGCCGTCTTGTACGGCTTATCGGCGTTGACCCAGAGCACGAACTCGTCGAGCGCCAGCATCGCCACCGGCGTCAGGTCCTTCCAGTTGAACGGAATGCCCGTCACCATCGGCGTGGTG
>JBDHSU010000096.1:0-15536 GCA_039808325.1 Variibacter sp.
TCCGGCCGTATAGATCGTTCAGGATGGCGTCCGTCTTCTTGAAGGCTTGGTCGGCGCAGACGGTGAGTTCATACTGGTTCGCGGACTCCGTGCACTCCTTCGCGTGAGCGAGCGAGGCTGTTGAGATAACAACGATTGCCCACAGCAAGAAACGGCACATGTCGGTCGACCTCGCGAAAAGTCACGGCGGCGCCGCGCCGGAGCAGACGCGGCGCCGATTGATCACATCTTGAAGCGCACGACCTTCTGCTGCTGCTCGCCGAGTCCCTCGATGCCGAGGCGCACCACGTCGCCGGCTTTCAGGAACTGGGGCGGCTTCATGCCGAGGCCGACACCTGGCGGCGTGCCGGTGGTGATCACGTCGCCGGGCTCGAGCACGAAGAACTGCGAGCAGTACCAGACGCAATGCGCGATCCCGAAGATCATGGTGCGGGTCGAGCCGCGCTGACGCTTCTCGCCGTTCACGTCGAGCCACATGTCGAGCTTCTGCGGGTTCGGGATCTCGTCCTTGGTGACGAGCCAGGGGCCGAGCGGGCCGAACGTCTCGGAGCCCTTGCCTTTGCTCCACTGGCCGCCACGCTCGAGCTGGAATGCGCGCTCGGATACGTCGTTGCAGATGCAATAGCCGGCGACCGCGTCGAGCGCCTTGGACTTGGACAGATAGCGGGCGCGCGAGCCGATCACGATGGCGATTTCGACCTCCCAATCGAGTTTCGTCGACCCCTTCGGGATCATCGTGTCGTCATTCGGCCCGCAAATCGAATTCGGCGCCTTCTGGAAGATGATCGGCTCGCTCGGGATCGGCGAGCCGGTCTCGGCGGCGTGATCGGCATAGTTGAGGCCGATAGCGATGAAGTGCCGCGTGCCGCCGACACAGGGGCCGAGTCGCGGATTGCCGCGCACCAGCGGCAGCTTGTCGAGCTTCGTCTTGGCGATCTTGGCGAGCCCCTTGGGCCCGAGCGTGTCGCCCGCGATATCCGGGACAATTTTGGAAAGGTCACGGATGCGGCCCTCCTTGTCGAGGATGCCGGGTTTTTCGCGGCCGGCGGGGCCGAAGCGGACAAGCTTCATCGAGCGTCTCCTCAAATGCATTTGTTGAAGTGCGAGCGTCAACGCGGATCATGCGTTGCGGTCCTGTTCGCCGCAAGGGCGACAGAGACAAATCAGGATGTTGACCCGCGCGGTTGAATCAAACTCTCAAGCGGATCTTGTCATGTCCCGGGGAAAATGCCGCCGTCGAGCAGCAGGTTCTGGCCGGTGATGTAGCTCGCCTGCGCGGAGCAGAGGAACGCGCAGGATTCGCCGAATTCCTCGGCGGTGCCGAAGCGCCTGGCCGGCACGGTGGCGATACGGTCGGCGCGGGCCTGCTCGACCGGCACGCCACGCTTCTTCGCAACATTCGCCAGTCCGCCACGCAGACGGTCGGTATCGAACGGGCCCGGCAGGATGTTGTTGATGGTGACGTTCGCGCTCGCGATCGCCGGCGAGCGGGCGACGCCGCCGAGGAAGGCGGTGAGGCCGGCGCGCGCGCCGGAGGAGAGGTCGAGGCCGGCGAGCGGCATCTTCACCGAGCCGGAGGTGATGTTCACGATCCGCCCGAACTTCCGTGCGATCATCGGATCGAGCACTTTCTGGATAAGCTCGATCGCGACGATCATGTTGGCGATGACGCCCTCGATCATCTGCTCGCGGGTGAGCTCGCGGAAGTCGCGCATCGGCGGTCCGCCATTATTGTTGACCAGGATGTCGGGCTGCGGGCAGGCGGCGAGTAAAGCGGCTTGCCCCTTCGGATCGGCGAGATCGGCGGCGACCGGCGTCACCTTGGCGCCCGTGGCAGCCGCGATCTCGTTGGCGACCTGCGCGAGGCGTGTTCCGTCACGGCCGTTGATGACGACCTCGCAGCCGGCGCGCGCGAGGGCTTCGGCGCAGCCGCGCCCAAGCCCCTTGCTCGAGGCGCAAACGATGGCCTTGCGGCCGGCAATTCCGAGATCCATGACGTTCTCCTGTCCATTCCAGCATGGGTGCGCAGCGGTCTGTACCCCCAACACGTTTGACAGCGCAACTTCGTGACTTGTCGCTTGAGCGGCGCGGGATTACCCTTATGCGATGGCTACACATGAGACGACGTCGCTGCCCACAGTCGACGATGTCGCCGAAGCGGCCGAGCGGCTGCGCGGCGTCGCCCTGCGTACGCCCCTCATCACCTCGCCTCTGCTCGACGAACTGACCGGCGGCCGGGTCTTCCTCAAGGCCGAGACCTTGCAGCGGACGGGCTCGTTCAAGTTCCGGGGCGCCTACAACAAGCTGGCCTCGATGCCGCAGGACCAGCGCGGCGGCGGCGTTGTCGCGTTCTCGTCGGGCAATCACGCGCAAGGCGTGGCGGCGGCGGCGCAACTTCTGCATATGCCCGCGGTCATCGTCATGCCGAGCGACGCGCCTGCGCCGAAACGCGAGCGAACCGCAGCGCTCGGCGCGGAGGTGGTTCTCTGTGATCGCCAGAAGGACGATCGCGAGGCGGTGGCACGCGCGCTGGCGCAAGAGCGCCACGCGGTGCTGGTGCCGCCTTACGACGATCCGATGATCATCGCCGGGCAGGGCACCACGGGACGCGAGATCATCGAGGATCTCGCCGCCTTCTCGCTCGCCCCCAACTTCATCGTTGTCAACGCGTCCGGCGGCGGGCTTGCCGCGGGCATCGCGCTGGCGGTGAAGGCGCGGCATCCCGACGTGAGTATCTACACCGCCGAGCCCGAGAAGTTCGACGACCACGCGCGCTCCTTCCGCAGCGGTCGGCGCGAGAACAACGAGACCACCGGTGGATCGATCTGCGACGCGCTGATGTCGCAGCGGCCGGGCGCGATCACGTTCGAAATCAACCGCGCCCTGGTCGGTAACGGCGTGTCCGTGAGCGATGAGGAGGTCGGCTACGCGGTCGCCTTCGCCTTCCGCGAGCTCAAGCTGGTGGTGGAGCCGGGAGGCGCCGTCGGCTTGGCGGCCCTGCTGACCGGCAAGCTCGATATCAAAGGCAAGGTCGCCGTCGCCATCCTTTCCGGCGGCAATGTCGATCCTGAGCTATTCCATCGTTTGGTGGCGTAGCCGCGCCCGCTTCAGGTGAAGAGCGCGATCGTCTCTTCCGCGCTCAGCGTCCGCAGCGCCGCGAAGGGGTCGCCGCTGTCCGGCGTATCCGCGTCGCCGGCGGAGAGAGCCGGGTCGTCGTCATGCTGGGACAGAGGCGGCGCATCGGCGACCATTTTGATGGGCTCTGAAGACGCCGGGTTTGCGCCCCGGATGTCGGTCATCGCGTTGACGGTCATCGCGCTGATCTTGCCGTCGAGGTGACGAAGCAGATCGATGATGCGGCGCAACTGCTGGCCCGCGAGGTCCTGCTGCGAGCAGGCGGCGTAGATGTCGGTCGCCTGCGCGTCGAGAAAGTCGCAGGTCGCGGGCGAGATTCCTTGTTCGCGCAAGGTCCAGGCCGTTTCCTGCACGTGTTCGGCGGCGGCGAGAATGTCGGAGGTCGCGCTCTCGGCGGCAAGTGCGACGCCGTCCAATTCGTCGGCGCCGTCGTTGCGCCGATGCGGCCCCTCTTCGAGCCCCGCGGCGATCTCCTTCCTGGTGTTGGCGATGCGGGCGGCGAGCCTCGCGAGGCCGGCCCGGATATCGGTCCCTGCCGGAAGCGAGCCTTGGCCGCATATTGCGTTTTCGAGCCGGCCGATGGCGTCGAGAAGCATCTGCGTGTCGGCTTGCCGGTTTCGGCGCGCATATTCGGCCAGGAACCAGCGGCCGCGCGGCGTTTCCTGCACGGCTGCGGCGATCGACTCGTAGTCGCCGCCGAGGAGGTCGGGTGACGGGCTGGGCATGGCGGCATCATGCTCTAGCCCAAAATCCTCACGAACCGCTTAATCGCCTCCCACGAACAGCTAAACTGAGCGCATGGGATTCGTGCCGCGTCTGGCCCTGCTTTACGCGGCAGCGTTCGCCGCGACGGGCGTCCAATTGCCTTTCGTGCCGGTTTGGCTGGCGGCGCGGGGGCTCGATCAGCGCACCATCGGCGCGTTGCTCGCTGCGGCGGCCGTCGCCCGGATCGCCATCGTTCCGTTGACTACGCGGGCCACGGATCATTTCGGCGCCATCAACACCGGCATCGTGGCGGGCGCCATGACGGCGGCGGCGGGGGCGCTCGTTCTCGCAAGCGTCTCCAGCGTGCCGTGGATGTTCGCCGCCTACGCCGCCGCCGCGGTGGGGCTGAGCACGATGCTGCCGCTCGCGGACGCCTATGCGCTGAAGGGATTGAGCGCGCGCGGACGCGCCTACGGCCCCGTCCGGCTGTGGGGCTCGGTCGCCTTCATCGGCGGCAACCTCGCGGCCGGCCTTTTAGCCGACATGATCGCGCCGGTGCACCTGATATGGCCGATCGTTGCCGCCTTTTGCGCGACGGCGCTCGCGGCGCTGCTGCTGGAGCCGGCGGCGCCGGACGTATCGCTGTCGAGCGCGCGCCCTTCGGCGGTCGCGATGCTGCGCGGGACGCCCGGGCTCCTGGCCGTGCTCGGCGCCGCGAGCCTCGTGCAGGGAAGCCACGCGGTCTATTACGTCTTCAGCAGCCTCGACTGGATGGGCGGCGGCCTGAGCGGCCTGTCGGTCGGGCTGCTCTGGTCGCTCGGCGTCGTGGCCGAAATCGTCCTGTTTGCCTTCTCGGCGCGGCTTCCGACCGCGATAGGCCCGGCGGCGCTTCTGACTTTCGGTGCATTCGGCGGCGCGTTGCGCTGGGCCGCGATGGCGTTCGATCCGCCGGGCGTGCTCCTCGTGCCGCTGCAACTGCTGCACGGCCTGACCTTCGGCGCGACTTATCTTGGGGCGGTGATGGCGATCGCGGCGCTGGCGCCCCACGGCCTTGCGGGGACGGCGCAAGGGTTGCTCTCGACCGTGAACGGGCTCGTCATGGCGCTCGCGACGGCCATGTCCGGCGTTCTGCACGCGAATTACGGCGCAGGCTCCTACGCGGCGATGGCGCTCATGTGTCTCGGCGGGGCCGTGTTCGCGCTGGCGTTGCGGCGCAAGCGGCCCATGTGATCCGTGTCAGCCCCAAAGCGCGGGCAAGGCCGGATGGACGGTGCTGCCGTCGTAACGCAGACCGTGCGGGCGATCCTTCGCGAGGAGAAGCGGTCCGTCGAGGTCGACGACGCGCGCCGCCTGCGCCGCGAGAACCGCCGGGGCGATCGACAGCGACGTCGAGACCATGCATCCGACCATGAGGGCGAGGCCTTGCTCGCGCGCGGCGCTGGCGAGCAGCAGCGCCTCGGTCAGCCCGCCGGTCTTGTCGAGCTTGATGTTGATCATGTCGTATTTGCCGCGCAGCCTCGCGAGCGAGGCGCGGTCATGCGCGCTCTCGTCGGCGCAGACAGGCACGGGACGTGCGGCGGAGGCGAGGGCGCCATCGTCTTTCGCGGGAAGCGGCTGTTCGATCAGGACCACCCCGGCCTCCGCGCAGGCGGCGAAATTATCCGCGAGATTTTCCGGACGCCAGCCCTCGTTGGCGTCGACGATCAGTTGCGCCCGCGGCGCGGCCGTCCGCACGGCGCGCAGCCGCGCCGTGTCGCCCGCGAAGCCGAGCTTGATTTTCAGGAGCGGTCGCCTCGCCGCGGCAGCGGCCGCTTCGGCCATGGCCTCGGGAGCGGCGAGCGAGATCGTATAGGCCGTCGTCAGCGGGCGGGGAGCGGCGAGATCCGCGAGCGCGTATGCCGGCTTGCCGGCGCGTTTCGCCTCGAGATCCCAGAAGGCGCAATCGAGCGCGTTGCGCGCCGCGCCGGCCGGCATCGCGGATTGCAGCATCCTCCGGTCGAGCCCATCGGCCAACGCGCCGCGCATCGCCGTGATCGCGACCGCGACGCCCTCAGGCGTCTCACCGTAGCGCGGGTAGGGCACGCACTCACCGCGCCCCGTATGCACGCCGTCGGACAGTTCGGCGACGACGACGATGGCTTCGGTGCGTGAGCCGCGCGCGATCGTGAAGACGCCCGCGATCGGCCAGCGTTCGATCTCGACGGAGAGGGTGAGGGGCACGGGAGCGCGTCCCTCACGTTTTATAAGCACACAGGCAGGGCGCTTTAATCGAACCGGCCCGCTGCATGCGCCAGCATCGTATAGACCTTGCCGGTGTCGGAGCCGATGTAGTTGCGCGCCACCTCCGGCCCGCGCTCGTCGCGCGAGACGCCGTCGAGCAGCCGTTCGAACTCCGCGATATAGCGATCCACGGTCTGACGGAAGTCACGATCGCTGCTGTATTTGCGCCGGATGTCCTCGAACGTCTGCTGCCCCTGCGCGGTGTAGAGCTTGCGCGTGTAGGTCGCGTGCTCGCCGCGATTGCGCTGCTCCCACACGGCGACGGCGGCATCATGGTCGACCATATGCGCGATATCGAGCGAGAGCGCGTCGAGCGGGCTGGCCTGCGTGCGCTCGACCGCGGCGGGCGCTTCCTCGCGCGACGCACGTTGCAGCACGTCGCTGAGCCACCCCGCGCGGCCTTCCGCCGCCCGCGGATCCGCGCGGCGGGCGGGTGCCGGCGCACGTTGCACTTCATGCCGCGGCGCCGCCGGGCGGGAGAACCCACCGCCGCCGGCAGCGACGGCATCGTCCCGCACCGCGTGACGGGCGGGCTCCGCCTCCGACGTGCGGCTGTGCCGCGCCACGATCCGATTGAGCTCGGCGAGCGCGTCCATCTGCTCGACGATGACGCGCCGCATCTGCGCGGCGCTCTCCGCCGTATCCTGCGGAAGCTCGAGGACGCCGCGCCGCATCTCCGTGCGTGTCGCGTCGAGGTCACGCTGCACCGCGGCGGCCGACTCTTTCATCTCCTTGACGAGAGTGTTGAAGCGGTCGGCTGCGGCTTGCAGCAGGATCTGCGTGTCGTTGTTGGTCGCTTCGAACAGAGATTTCAAAGCCTCGACAGAGCGGTTGCGCTCCTCTTCCGTCGTTGCGCGCACGAGATCGTACTGGTTCGCGATGGCGCGTGTGCCCTCGGTGCTCGCTTCGGCAATGACGCGGGCAATCTCGCGCGCGCGGACTTCGGCCGCCCCGAGCGACTCCTGCAACAGCCCGGAGAAGCGGGTGAAGCGCTGGTCGAGATTCTCGGCGCGGTTACCCAGTTCGTTGACCATGCCGTCGAGCGCCTTGTGCCGCTCGCCAAGCACCGACTCGACGCGCCGGTGGCTTTGATCGAGCGCACCTGCGGCCGCGGTCAGCGTTTTCGCCTGTTCCTCGAACCGCGAGGCCATCGAGGTGATATCGCCGAGCACGCTGCTGGTGACGTCGTGGAATGACTTGACCTGCTGCTCGACATGCGCGCTCGCGGTGCCGCTGCGGTCGCCGATCTCGTGCAGCGCGGTGACGAAGTCGTTGACGCGCTTCGAGAGCTGCCCCTCGATGGTGGCGAGATTTTGTGTCGCGCCGCTGAGCACTTCCTGCAGCAGGACGTTGGCTTCGCGCAGCCGATCGAAGAGGGCGCTCGTGTCGTTGCGCAGCATGCTGTGGGTTTCCAACATCTCCGCGACGGCGGCCGTCGACGTCCGCTGCGACTTCTCGATCGCGAGCCGCGCCTTGTCCTCGAATTCCGACAAGGCTTTTCCGACGGCGCCGGACGCGCTGCCGCTCGCTTGCGCGATGAGCCGCACGATCTCTTCGCTGTTGGCGGCAATGCCGCGGGCGAGAGCCGTGCCCTTGCTGTCGATCGACTGAACGGCTTGATCGGTAACGCGGGCGACCTCGTTGGTGAAGTTCGACCCCTTGCTCTCGAGACCTTTGAGCGCCTGCTCGGTGATGCGCGTGAACTCGCCGCTGATGGTCGTCCCGCGCGCCTCCATTGCCTTCAGGGTCTGCTCGGTCAGGCGCGTCAGATCGCCGGTCAGCGTGGTGTTGTGCGTGTCGATCGCCTTGAGCGTCTGTTCAGTGATGCGGGCGACATCTCCGCTTAGGCCCTTGCTGCGTTCCTCGAAGGAGGTGAGGAAGATGCCGCTTTTTTCGTCGAGGATCCCCGTCAGTTCCTGCGAGCGTTGATTGATCGCGGAGGTGAGTTCCTCCGCTTTTCCGCTCATGCTGCGGACGATCTCGGTGCTCACGCCGAGCAGCTTCTGCTCGATCTCGCCGGCGCCGAGCGACAGTGTTTGTCCGATCCCGTTCGTGAGATTGGCGACAATGCGTTCGGCCTGTTCGGCGCTGCCCCGGATCGAGTCCGTCGTCGACTGGCTGGCGTCGTGGAGGACCTGCCTTGCTTCCTCGGCGCTGAGCCGCACGGCGTCGGCGCTCGACGTTGCCGTGGAGTTGAGCAGGCGTTCGGCGTCGTGCGTGCTCTTGCCGACGATCTCGACGACGGCGGCGGCGAGGCCGTTGATACGCCGTTCGATATCGTCGGCGCCGGTCCGGATCGCCTCCGCGGTCGAGATCGCGAGCGTGCCGATGCGCCGTTCCGCATGCTCCGTGCTCGCCCCGATGGCGTCGTTGACGGAGGTGGCGGCGGCGGTGATGCGCTGCTCGACCGAATGCGTGCCGCTGGTCAGCGTTTCGGCGGCGGCGGCGGCAGCAGCGGCGATGCGTTTCTCGGCGCTGTCACTGCCGGAAGAGATGGTCTCCGCGGCAGCGGAGGCGACCGTCGAAATCCGCCGCTCGGCGTTCTCCGCGCCGGAATTGATCGAATCCGCCGTGGTCTGCGCGACGGCCGCGATGCGGCGTTCTGCGTTTTCGGTGCCCGACATGATGGCGTCCGCCGCCGATGTGGCCACCGCCTGAATGCGCCGTTCGGCATCGACCGTTCCCGCCCCGATGGTCGACGCGGCGTTCGAAGTCAGCAAGCTCAGGCTCCGCTCGGCCTCCTGTGCGCTCGCACGGATGGCGTCGGCCGCGATGCGGGCCGCGGTCTCGAGAGCCTGTTCGGCCTCGGTCGTGCCGCCGCGGACGATGCCTGCGGTCGAGGTCATCAGGCCCTGAAGCGCTCGCTCGGCGTCCTGCGCGCCGGTGCGCACGGCGTCGGCGGTGGAGGAGGCGAGCATGACCAGCGAACGCTGCGCGTCCTGCGCGCCGCTGCGGATTGTTTCCGCGGTGGCGCTCGAAAGCGTGCTGATCGCGCGTTCGGCTTCGCTCGTCACCGTCTTCACGGTTTGATTGAGCTGCTCGACGCGATTGACGATGGAATTCGCGACGGTGGAGCCGCGCGCCTCGATCTGGCTTGTGGCCGTCTCGACGCGCTCCACCAGCAATTCCTCGAAGCGGCCGATGCGAGTATCGAGATTGGAGGCGATGTCGAGCGCGCGCTTGCCGAGCGCGGCGTCGATCTCGCCGGCCTTGATGGCAAATTGGTCGACGAGCTTGCTGCTGCTGTCGCCCATGGCGGAGGTGACATGGTCGACGCGCGCATCGAGCGCCATGACGACGTCCTTGCCGCCGTCGGTCAGGGTGCGCGCGATCTCCAGCACGCGGCTGCTCAGCATGTCGTTCAGCGATTGCGCTCGCGTGTCGAGGGCTTGCTCGACGCGCGACAGGCGCTCGTCGAGCGCGGAGGCGACCTCATGCGCACGCGTGCCGGTCAGCATGTCGAAGTTGCGCGCATGGGTCTGCAGCGTCTCGGTCAGTTCGCCGACCTTGGCATTGGCGCGTTCTTCGAACGCCTGCGTGTGCGCATGCAGCGTGCCGGTGACATCCATCATCTTGGCGCCGGTGCGGCCGTCGAAGGCCTCCATCTCGGAGCGCAAGGATTGCGTGACTTCGAGAATGCGCTGTTCAGCGCGCGTATCGAAAGTCTCGAGCTGCGATTGCAGCGTATGCGTGACTTCGTTGATGCGGTCCCCGGCGCGGCGGTCGAACGTCTCGATCTGCTCTAGCAGAACGTGGCTCACCTCGGACATGCGGTCGCTGGCGCGGCGATCGAAGGTTTCGATCTGATTGCGCAACGAGTCGTTGAAATCGCTGGAGCGCTCCGCCAGCCGCGAGACGAGGTCGCCGCCGTGAACTTTGACGGTGCGGTCAAACTCGGTGAAGTGGTGCGTGATCACTTCGGCAAGCTGCGTGCTGTCGCGCGAGATCTTGTCAGCGAGCTCCGCGCCGCCGTGGGTCAGTACGTTCTCGATATTGGCGAGGCGCGTCGAGAGAAGGTCCTGCAGGGCCGTCGTGCGCGTGCTGATGACGTTGGTGAGAATATCGGCCTTGTCGCTGAACGTCTCGGTCACGGCCGTGCCGCGCGAGAGGATGGTCTCGGTGATGCGCTGACCGGCTTCCTCGAGTTTGGTGACGACGTCGCCGCCGCGCAGGCTGAGGTCGAGCGCGAGCGAATCGCCGCTGGCGCGAATGCTGTTGTTGACCTCGTCGGCGCGGGTGACAATCGTTTCGGCCATGCGGCTGCCGGTGTCGACCAGCGCCGAGACAACCTCGCGCGAGCGCGCGGCGAGTTCATCGGAGAGAGCGGCGGTGAGCTGCGTGAGTTGCGTTCCGGCATCCTCCGTTCGGCGCGACAGTTCGTCGGCGAGCGTCACCGTCTTCTCTTGCAGCCCGTCCGCGATGCGATCGAGGCGTGAGGAAAGGGTCTGCGAAAGATCGCCCGAGATATCGACGATCTTGTCCGTCAGTTCGTCGGTCTTGAAGTTGAGCGCGGCGACGAGACGGGTATTCGCCGCGTCGAGGGTGCGGCTCACTTCGTCGCTGGTGCGGTTCAACTGCTCCAGCAACTCGCCGCCCCGGTCGCCGATGGCGTCGATCATCGAATCGCCGGCGCGGCCAAGCGCCAGCGTGATGTGCTCGCCCTTTTCGGCAAGCGAGCGGGTGATGCGCTGCGCCGCGTCGTTGACGCTCGACGAGACAAGCTCGCTGACGGAGGTGATGTCTTGCGTCAGGCCGACGTGCACGCCGGTGATCGAACTGCGGATCTGTTCCGCCTGGCCGATCAGCGAGTCCCGCTGGCTGGCAAGGTCCTCGATAAGCCCGCGGATGCGCAGCTCGTTGTCATTATAAGCGCGCTCGAGCGCGGCGACCTCGTTGTGAACGAGGGACTCAAGCTCCGCCGCGCGCGCCAAGGCGCGCTCGACGCCGTCGCCCATGGCGGCGACCTCGCGGCGGATCGCCTGGCCGACGCTGACGATGGAGTCGCTCGCGACGGTCTCCGGTTCGGCAAGGCGCACCGCAACCTCGGCCATCGAACGCGAGATCATCCGCAACTCATGCGCGCGCGAGAACACGTGCGCGAGGAGGAAGAAGAACATCACCGGGACGATGACCGCGGCGATGAGGCCGAAAAGTTGCGGGGCGGGCGTGCCGCCCGCCGCCGCGCGCACGTCGGCAAGATAATTGGACCCGATGATATAACCGGCGACGATCCAGATCGCGGCGCAAACGGCGGCCACGACATACGGAATCTTGGAGCTGGGCTGTTGCAGGTTCTGCAGCAGTTGACCGACCGGGCGGCGATCGTCGTTGGCGGCGGCGCGCCGCGTTTCGATGGGGTGATCGGCCTCTTCCTCGAAGAACAAGTCCTGGTCGGGGGCGGCATGCGTTTGCGGCGCGCGTGGCCAAGTGTCGGCGGCCGGCGACGGCGCCAAAGGTTCGGGAGCCTGGGGGCCGATCGTCGGCGCGCTGCGCTCGGGCTCGGAGTCCCTCAGATTCAGTGCGTCTTGGATCGCCGACAGGGCCGCTTCCGTCGGATCCTTCATCTTTCGCGGGGTGGTCGCCATCGTACTCGTTGCCTCACTTCGAACTGCCGGCCAGGGTCACGCCACAAGCGGGAAATCCCCGCCACTGCACGCATCTGCAGAATAACAATACGCTTGTCCGGCCCCTCCAGCGGCCTCGCCAAACCGCTGCCGGGCCATCCTAACCATAGGGGATGGCGAAAGAAACTGTCGTTGGTAACCTCTTTTTAATCATCGTTAACGCCGGCCGGAACGCCCATGGGGAGCGTTTTCGCATCGCGGACTTTGCGGATCATATTACCGTGGGGGCGACGCGTGCGATTTATCCATCTGACAAAGATAGGTTTTTTGTCTGATCCGCGGCGCGCCTGGCTTCCCGCATCGGGGCGGCCGAAGCGTGAGCGTGCTGCCGCTGCCGTCCACGGGACGTCGCAGCGCGCCCGGACGAGCGCCGCGCCGGCTTTTACCTGGCGTTAAGCAAGATGCTTCTCTGTGCCGGGAGGAAAGCGCGAGGTCCGTGGCCGGCGCGCCGACAGGAACACGGATTTATCGATGCCTGCGACAGCGCCGCTCAGCGTCCCGGACGGAACGTCGGCTGAGGAAAGGGCGGAGCCGGGTGCGCAGCGGCCCGTCGATCTTGCCCATCTCGCGCGCAGCACGATGGGCGACCGCAGTCTCGAGCGGGAAGTTCTCGCGCTGTTTGCGCGGCAGGCAACGCTTTTGCTTGATCGCATGCGGCAAGCGGAGGCGGCATCGGTCGCCGGCATCGCGCACACGCTCAAAGGCTCCGCGCGCGGCATTGGCGCCTGGCGGGTGGCGGACGCTGCGGAACGCCTTGAAGCGGCGCGTGACCTGGATAGCGCGGCGATCGAGGCCGCCGTGGCTGTCCTCGCGGGGCATATCGCGGACGCGGACAAGTTCATCGCCGAGCTGCTGAGCGCCTGATCAGCCTTACGGGATGTCGGGAACCCCGGGATTTTGCAATGAGACGGACGAACCCCGGATCACGATGACTTTGCGTCGAATCGATCCAAAATCATGCGCGTGATCGATTCCGTGAGCCTGGAGCATGACGTGATCCGAAAACCGTTTCACACTTTTCGGCATCATGCTCTAGTGTCTCGCACCACCAGCCGATATATTGAAATCGCGGCCGGGAAAGCCCCGGCCGCTTCTGCTTTTTGAATGCGGCATGACGAAAATAACCTTTATTGATTCCGGAGACGTTGCCCGCACGGTCGACGCCGAGATCGGCGCGACGGTGATGGAGACGGCGCTCAAAAACGGCATACCCGAGATCGAGGCTGAGTGCGGGGGCGCGTGCGCCTGCGCGACGTGCCACGTCTATGTGGACGAGGCCTGGTTCGAGAAGACGGGCGGCCCCACACCGATGGAAGAGGACATGCTCGACTTCGGCTACGAGGTGAAGCCGAATTCGCGGCTTTCCTGCCAGATCAAGGTGAGCGAAGAACTCGACGGTCTCGTCGTGCGCACGCCGGAGCGTCAGGCATAGAGGCTACGCCGTCATCCTCAGACGCGCGATCACCTCCTCGGGGATCGGCGAAGGCCTCCGGCTCACCGCGTCCAGTTGCACGATGATCGAGCGGCCGGCCGCCACGCAGTCGCCGCTCTTGAAAACCGCCTGATCGAGCGTCAGCGACGTGTTGCCGACGCGCGCGACGCGGGTGCCGATATCGACCGGTCCCGGCCAGTGCAGTTCGCGCAGATAGTCGATCTCCAGGCGAACCACGGCGATGTTCTTCGCCGAATGGGTGTCGGAGCGGAAGACGTCGCGGATAAGGTAAACACGCCCGGTCTCGAAATACGTCGCGTAAACGGCATTGTTGACGTGGCTTTGCGGGTCGAGGTCGCCGAGGCGGATGGAATCCGTCGCGCGGAACGGGAAATCCTCAATCCGAGGAATGGATCGGACGGGTCGTACTTTTGAATCACTCAAAGCGGCGCTCCGAAACGTGTAAAAGAAGGGGCGGGGCCGACATAAGAATGGGCCCAGCCGTTTAACCGGACGAGCCTGTCGACGCCGGAACGGGTGATTCCGGCGCTTCCCCGGTTTCCCCTTTATCCGAAAATGCTCTAGAGAAACGCCAAAATCAAAAGGACATCGATGACGTTATGGACGCGATGACGGACGACAATGCAGGCCCGATCAAGACCGACGCGCTGATCATCGGCGCGGGTCCGGTCGGCCTGTTCGCGGTGTTCGAGCTTGGCTTGCTCGATATGAAGGCGCACCTGATCGACATTCTCGACAAGATCGGCGGGCAATGCGCCGAGCTTTATCCGGAAAAGCCGATCTACGACATTCCCGGAATTCCGACGATTTCGGGCAAAGGCCTGGTCGATGCGCTCATGGAGCAGATCAAGCCGTTCGGCCCGCAGTTTCATCTCAACGAGATGGTGCAGACGGTCGAGCGCATCGGCGATCCGCTGTTCCGCATCACTACCGACCGAGGCCGTGTCTTCGAGGCGAAGGTCGTGGTGATCGCCGCTGGCGGCGGCTCGTTCCAACCGAAGCGTCCGCCGATCAAAGGCATCGAGCCTTACGAAGAGAAGTCGGTCTTCTATTCGGTGCGCCGCATGGAGGATTTCCGCGACAGGAGGCTACTCATCGTGGGCGGAGGCGATTCCGCGCTCGACTGGACGCTCAATCTCGCGCCGATCGCGAGCCATCTGACGTTGCTGCACCGGCGCAGCGATTTTCGCGCCGCGCCCGACAGCGTCAACAAGATGATGGCCCTCGCCGGCGAGGGAAAGATCGACCTTGTGTTCGGTCAGGTTGCTTCGCTCGAAGGCGAGGGCGGTCAGTTGTCGAAGGCGATCGTCAAAAGCGCGGACGGCTCGGAGTTTCACATCGCCTGCGATGCGATGCTGCCGTTCTTCGGTCTCACGATGAAACTCGGCCCGGTCGCCGATTGGGGCTTGGAACTCAAGGACCAATTGCTGCCGGTCGATACCGAGGCGTTCGAGACCAATGTCCCCGGCATCTTCGCGATCGGCGACATCAACTGGTACCCGGGAAAGCTCAAGCTCATCCTTTCGGGTTTCCACGAGGGCGCGTTGATGGCGCAGAAGGCGCACCGCTACGTCTATCCCGACAAGCGGCTGGTCTTCCAATACACCACATCGTCCACGAGCCTGCAGAAGAAGCTCGGCGTTTCCTGATCCGCTGAATGCTCTAAAAACGTTGTCGAATGGCCGGGCTGTCCCGGCCATTCGCATTTCGGCGCATAGGATCAATGCTACGGCGCGCCGGAGAGTTTCGTGAGAACGGCGTGCGCGGCCGTGATGCGCGCCGCGTTTGGAAAGTTCCGGTTCGCCAGCATCACGATGCCGATTTTCTTCGCGGGCACGAACGCGACGTAAGTGCCGAACCCGCCCGTGGAGCCGGTCTTGTTGAACAATGTCGGTTCGCTCGGCACGCGTGGTGGCTCGAGCCAGGTCGCGGCATTGTTCCGCATGCTCATCTTTTCGGAATTGCCGGCCAGGAGCCGCTCCAGCGTGACCGGATAGGCGTACTGCTCCCAGCCCAGTCCCTGCACGATCTCGCCGCTTGCGAGGTAGCCGATATGCGTGCCTTCGACGGCGCGCCGCATCGGATCCGCAAGATCGTCCGGCCGGATATTCGCTTCGACGAAGCGGATCATGTCGGCGGCGGTGGATTTGACGCCGTAGGCTTCGCCGTCGAGCGCGCCGGGGTTCACGCGGACAGGCTTGTTGGCTTTGTTGTAGCCCCAGGCGTACGCGGCCATCGCTGCTTTCGGGACGTGAATGTAGCTGTGGTGAAGTCCGAGCGGCGGAAAGATTTCGCGTTCGACGAGGCTGGCGAAATCGCCCTTCATCGCGACGGCGGCA
>JBDHSU010000097.1:0-15248 GCA_039808325.1 Variibacter sp.
TACGAGGCGCATCTCGGCTCCTGGCGTCGGCGGGCGGAAGAGGGCGGCCGTTGGCTCACCTATCGCGAACTCGCCGACACGCTGCCGGCCTATGTCGCCGATCTTGGTTTCACGCATATCGAACTGCTTCCGATTTCGGAGCACCCGTTCGACGGCTCGTGGGGCTATCAGCCGACGGGGCTCTTTGCGCCGACGCGGCGTTTCGGGCCGCCCGACGATTTTGCGTTGCTGGTCGATGCATGCCATCGCGCCGGTTTGAGTGTCATTCTCGACTGGGTGCCGGGTCACTTCCCCGACGATCCGCATGGTCTCGCCAATTTCGACGGCACGGCGCTTTACGAGCACGCCGACCCGCGGCAGGGGCGGCATCTCGATTGGGGAACGCTGATCTACAACTATGGACGCTCGGAAGTCGCGAACTTCCTCGTGAACAACGCGCTGTTCTGGCTGGATCGCTACGGCGTCGACGGGCTGCGCGTCGATGCCGTCGCCTCCATGCTTTATCTCGATTACAGCCGGCCGGAAGGCGGCTGGGTTCCGAACCGTTTCGGCGGCCGGGAGAACATCGACGCGATCGAGTTTCTCCGTCGCGTCAACACCGAGGTCTTCGCGCATTTCCCCAATGCCACGACCATGGCGGAAGAATCGACGGCCTGGCCGATGGTGTCGCGGCCGGTCGAATGGGGCGGCCTGGGTTTCGGCTACAAATGGAACATGGGGTGGATGCACGACACCCTGAATTACATTTCCAAGGACCCGATCTATCGCAAGCATCATCATGGCGACGTGGTGTTCGGCCTGCACTATGCCTTCTCGGAGAACTTCGTTCTTCCGCTCTCGCATGACGAGGTCGTGCACGGCAAAGGCTCCTTGCTCGGCCGCATGCCGGGCGATCGCTGGCAGCGCTTCGCCAATCTGCGCGCCTATTACGGCTTCATGTTCGGACATCCCGGAAAGAAGCTTCTGTTCATGGGTGGCGAGTTCGCGCAGGAGCGCGAGTGGAACCACGATCGCAGCCTGGACTGGCACCTGCTCGACGATCCGGCGCATGGCGGGGTGCAGGCGCTCGTTCGCGATCTCAACAAGGCCTATCGAGAGACGCCGGCGCTGCACGAACTTGACTGCGAGGCGGCCGGCTTCGACTGGATCGTCGCCGACGACACCGCGCAAAGCGTTTTCGTCTGGCTGCGCAAGGGCCGTGCCCCAGACGCGCTTTGCGTCGTTGCGATCAATTTCACGCCGGAGGTTCGAAGGGACTATCGTTTCCGCGTGCCATGCGGCGGCCTATGGCGCGAGATGCTCAACACTGACGCGGAAATCTACGGCGGCGCGAACGTCGGGAACGATGGCGCCGTGAAGGCGCGCGCCCTTCCGGACGGGTTTGAGTTGAGCATCGTCATTCCGCCGCTGGCAGCGGTCTTCTTCACCCCTCAAGGCTGACCTTCATGCGCGTTCTCGACGGCAATCCTCATCCGCTCGGCGCGACGTGGGATGGGCGAGGCACCAACTTCGCCATCTTCTCCGCCAACGGCGAGAAGGTGGAGCTTTGCCTGTTCGACCGCCACGGCCGGCGCGAGCTCGAACGCATCGCATTGCCCGAGAAGACCGACGACGTGTGGCACGGCTACTTGCCGGACGTCCTGCCGGGCCAGCTCTACGGCTACCGCGTCTACGGCCCTTATGCGCCGGAGCGCGGGCATCGGTTCAATCCGAACAAGCTGCTGATCGATCCGTACGCCAAGCGGCTCGTCGATCGCATCGTCTGGAGCGACGCGCATTTCGGCTACCGCACCGGCAGCCCCCGCGGGGATCTCTCCTTCGATCGCCGCGACAATGCGCGCGGCATGCCGAAGGCGATGGTCATCGACGAGGCTTTCACCTGGGGCGACGATCGCCCGCCGAATGTGCCCTGGCACGAGACGATCTTCTACGAAGCGCACGTCAAGGGCACGACGATGCTGCGCGAGGACGTGCCGCCCGGCTGGCGCGGATTGTTCAGCGGCCTGACCGCGCCCGGATTGATCGATCACCTCAAGCGCCTGGGGGTGACGAGCCTCGAGCTTCTCCCCGTGCACGCGTTCGTCGATGACCGTCAACTGGTCGAGCGGGGACTCAAGAATTATTGGGGCTACAACACGATCGGTTTCTTCGCGCCGGAGCAGCGCTACAGCAACGATGGCGGCATCGATCCTTTCAAGACCATGGTGTCGCGCCTGCACGCCGCCGGCATCGAGGTCATCCTCGACGTCGTCTATAACCACACCGCCGAAGGCAACCACCTCGGCCCCACGCTCGCCTTCAAGGGCATCGACAACGCGTCCTACTACTGGCTCAAGCCGGACCAGCCGCGCTACTACGACGATTTCACCGGCGTCGGGAACTCGCTCAACCTCACGCATCCGCGCGTGCTGCAGATGGTCATGGACTCGCTTCGCTACTGGGTGGAAGCCTGCCATGTCGACGGCTTCCGCTTCGATCTCGCGACCACGCTCGGCCGCGGGCCGAACGGTTTCGATCAGCGCGCGCCGTTCTTCTCCGCCATTCGCCAGGACCCGGCACTCAGCCGGGTGAAGCTCGTCGCGGAGCCTTGGGATATCGGCCTCGGCGGCTATCAGGTCGGAGCCTTCCCGCCCGGGTGGTCCGAGTGGAACGACGCCTATCGCAAGACGCTGCGCTGCTTCTGGCGCGGCGATGCGGGGCAATTGCCGGAACTCGGGCGGCGCATGACGGCATCGGCCGACATCTACAGCCATCACGGCCGCGCGCCGCGCGCCAGCATCAATCATGTCACCGTGCACGACGGGTTCACGCTGGCCGATCTATGCAGCTACGACACCAAGCACAACGAAGCGAACGGCGAGGACAATCGCGACGGCTCGGATGAGAATTTCAGCACCAACGGCGGCGTCGAGGGAAAGACCGACGAGCCCGAGGTTCTCGCCTTCCGCCGCGCCTTCAGGCGCAGCCAACTCGCTTGCTTGATCCTGGCGCAGGGCGTGCCGCTGATCCTCGCCGGCGACGAAGTCGGCAACAGCCAGGACGGAAACAACAACGTCTATTGCCAGGACGGCGAGTTGGGCTGGGTCGATTGGAGCGCGCTGGGCAGCGACACCGACGATCACAGCGATCTGATCGCGCAACTGACCGGCCTGCGCCGCCGCTATCCGCAACTGCACCCGCGCCATTGGCTTGTCGGCAAGAAGGCGGACGGATCGCATGACATTCTCTGGCTGACGCCGAAAGCCACGGAGATGAACGACCAGGATTGGAACTTCGCCGAAGGGCGGTTTCTTTCCTATATCCTCACACCCGTCGAGGACTCGCCCGGTGCGCTGTTCATCGTCCTCAACGCCGCCGCCGAGCCTGTCGCGTTCACGATGCCGCCCGAACCGGCGGGAAAGAAATGGGCCTGCCTGCTCGCGACGGTTCCTCTCGAAGACGAGAAGGGGACGGCGCCCGAATGCCAGCCCGGCAAGCCGTGCCGGGCGCCCGCGCGGTCGGTCACCGTCTTCGCGACGGCGCCATGACATGGACGCCGCAATTCGGGCCGCGCATCGAACGGGACGGCGTGACGTTTCGTCTGTTCGCCCCGGCCGCACGTCGTGTCGACGTTGTGACAGACAAGGCCGTGCCGATGCAGGCTGCGGGCGACGGATGGCATTTCGTTAAACTGACCGGCGCCCGGGTTGGAACGCGCTATCGCTTCCGCATCGACGACGACATCGATGTTCCCGACCCCGCCTCGCAGTTCCAGCCGGAGGATGTGTTCGGCCCGAGCGAGGTGATCGACCACACATTCGCCTGGCGATGCGGCGACTGGAAAGGCCGGCTCTGGCACGAGACCGTGTTGAGCGAATTACACGTCGGCGCGTTCTCTCAGGCCGGTACGTTTCACGGCGCCGTCGCGCATCTCGATGCGCTGGTTGAAGCGGGTATTACGGCGATCGAACTGATGCCGGTCGCGGATTTCGCGGGCCGCTGGAACTGGGGTTACGACGGCGTCCTGCTTTTCGCGCCGGACAGCGCCTACGGCCGGCCGGAAGACCTCAAGGCGCTCGTCGATGCCGCGCATGCGCGCGGGCTCATGGTGTTTCTCGACGTCGTCTACAATCACTTCGGGCCGGAAGGGAATTTCCTGTCGCGCTATGCGCCGACGTTCTTCACCTCCGATTGCAGGACGCCCTGGGGAGACGCGATCGACTATCGCCGGGAGGTCGTTCGCGCGTTCGCGGTGGAGAATGCTCTCCACTGGCTCGACCGCTATCGGTTCGACGGCCTGCGTCTCGATGCCGTGCATGCGATCATCGAACCGGGCCAGCGGACGCTGCTTGAGATGCTCAGCCGCGCGGTGGGGGACCTCGCCCGGGCGCGCGGCCGCCACATCCATCTCGTCCTGGAGGACGACGACAATTTCGCGACGCTGCTCGATCCGTGCGAGGACATTCCGAACGGGCGCTATCGCGCGCAATGGAACGATGACTACCATCATGCGTGGCACGTTCTATTGACCGGTGAGCGTGCCGGCTATTACCGGGACTATGACGGACCGGGGCCGCGGCTCTCTCGCGCGCTGAGCGAAGGCTTCGTTTATCAGGGAGAGGCCTCGGCGCATCGCGGCGGCGCGCCCCGCGGCGAGGCGAGTGGAATGCTGCCGCCGACGGCATTCGTCGATTTCTTGCAGAACCACGATCAGATCGGCAACCGGCCGTTCGGTGATCGGTTGGTGACGCTGGCGTCGCCACAGGCGATCGACGCCGCGCTCTCGGTGCTGTTGCTCGCGCCGTCGCCGCCGATGCTGTTCATGGGCGAGGAGTGGGGCGCGCGGGAGCCATTCCCGTTCTTCTGCGACTTCAAGGGCGACCTCGCCGAGGCGGTGCGGAACGGGCGCAAGGCCGAATTTGCCGAGGCTTTCGCCGCGACTTCGCGCGACATTCCCGATCCGTTGTCGCAGGCGACATTCCGCTCCGCCGTCCTCGACTGGGCGCAGCGGGCGCAGGAGCCGTTCGCGTCGCGCCTCGCTTTGGTGAAGGCGCTTCTCGCGGTTCGCCGCCGCCGCGTCGTCCCGTTGCTCGCAAGCCTCGGTTCGGGAAAGGCGAGCGCGCAAGCGAGATTCGACGACGGATTGCTCTCGGCGGCGTGGGCCCTTCCCGGCGGGACGCTCCGTTTGCGCGCCAACCTTTCGGACGCCGCCGCCAGCGCGCCGCCGCCGATCGTGCCGGGCGACGCCATCTGGGGCGGTGCGATGCCGGTGCGACTGCCGCCGTGGTCGGTGCATTGGTCGGTGGAGGGAGCGTAATGCCGCGCGACATCCCAACGGCGACCTACCGCGTGCAGCTCACGCATCGGTTCACCTTCGACGATGCGGCGGCCTTGGTGCCGTACCTCAAATCGCTCGGCGTCAGCCATCTCTACGCGTCGCCGTTTCTGAAGGCGCGCGTCGGCAGCATGCACGGCTACGACATCGTGGATCACAACGCGCTCAACCCCGAGCTCGGAGGAGAGGAAGGGTTCGCGCGGCTCTCCGCTGCGCTTGCCGACGCCGATATCGGGCTGATCCTCGACTTCGTCCCCAACCACATGGCGGTGAATCGGGCCGACAACGCGTGGTGGCTCGATGTTCTCGAATGGGGCCCGAAATCGCTCTACGCCGACTATTTCGACATCGATTGGGAAACGCTGCCCTACAAGCCCGAGGGCGGCGTGCTTCTGCCGATCCTCGGACGCCCTTACGGCGACGCGCTCGAGGCCGGCGAGATCGAACTGAAATTCGATCCCGGCGAAGGCAGTTTCTCCGCCTGGTATTTCGAGCATCGGCTTCCGATCCGGCCTAACCGCTATGGCGATATTCTGCGCGCCGCCGTCGCGCGCGCCGACGGCGCTGACGGTCCTGCGGGCCGGCGGCTTCTCGATATCGCGGCGCGTTATCCCGATCCGCGCGCGCCCTCGCGCGAGGAGGCGCCGGCGCTCAAGCGCGCTCTCGCCGAAGCCGCGGGAAAGGCGCTGATCGAGCGAGGACTGGACGCCTATCGTCCGGCGCGCGACGGCGCTTCCGCCGTCGTCGCCTTGCATCGCCTTCTCGAGCGACAACATTATCGCGTGGCGCATTGGCGCACCGCGTCGTCGGAGATCAACTACCGACGCTTCTTCGACGTCAACGATCTTGCGGGACTGCGCGTCGAGAACCCAAAGACGTTTGTCGATATCCATAGGCTCGTCGTCGAACTGATCGCGTCGAACCGTCTGCACGGCCTGCGTATCGACCACATCGACGGACTGCATGATCCGCACCAGTATTGCCGGCGCCTGCAACGGATCGTGCGGCGCGCCCGCGGGAAATTCGCGCGGCGGCCGTTCTACACCGTGGTTGAGAAAATCCTGGGGGAGGAGGAGGCGCTGCCGCGGTTTACCGGCGTTGCCGGGACGACCGGCTACGAATGGCTCAATGTCATTTCGCGTGTGCTCATCGACGACCGCGGCGTGCCGGCCCTGCGCGATACGGCGCACCGTTTCACCGGTCGCGACGAGCCGTTCGGCGAGATTCTGGAGGACGCGAAGCATCGCGTTCTCGACACCATGCTGACGAGCGAATTCACGGTTCTTGTGCGGCTTCTCGCGCGCATCGCGGCCGGGCATTGGCGGTCGCGCGACTTTACGCCGGATGGCCTGCGCGCGGCGCTGGAAGCGTTCGTCGTGCAGTTTCCCGTCTATCGCACCTACGTCACCGGCGACGGATGCTCGGCGCATGATCGCGCGACGATCGAGGAGGCGGTCGAACGGGCGCGCGCGCGGTGGTTCGCGCCGGGACGAGAGATTTTCGATTTCCTCAAGGACGTTCTCACGCTCGACCTGATCGGGCCCGACCGGCAGGGCTACAGCCGCTCGCGGGTGAAGCGTTTTGCCATGAAGGTCCAGCAGTTCACCGGGCCGATGATGGCGAAGTCGCTGGAGGACACGACCTTCTATCGCGACGTCGGCGTGCTGGCGCTCAATGAGGTCGGCGGCGATCCAATCGCGCCGGCGCTGTCCGTTGCGCAATTCCATGCGAAGATGCTGGAGCGGTGGCGTGCCGCGCCGCATGGCATGACCGCCACGGCGACCCACGACACGAAGCGCGGCGAAGACGCGCGCGCCCGCCTGCTTGCGTTGTCGGAGATGCCGCAGGAGTGGGCGCAGGTCGTCGCCGAGTGGCGTACCCTCAACGAGGCTTTTCTGGTCCAGGTCAAGGACCGCGGCGGCACTCGTCGCGCGCCGTCGCGTGCGCATGAGTACCTTCTCTACGAAACGATTGCCGCTGCGCTTCCGGCCGGTGGATCAACGTCCGAGTTTGCCGAGCGCATCGCGACTTACGCGGTCAAGGCCGCCCGGGAAGGAAAGCTCGAAACGAGCTGGATGAATCCGAACACGGCTTATGAAGACGCGCTCACGCATTTCGCGAAGCAGATTCTCGATCCCGTACGGTCGGCCGCCTTTCTTGAATCTCTGGACGCTTTCACCCGCCGCCTCGCGCTTCTCGGCGCTCTCAACGGCATGAGTCAACTCACCCTCAAGGCGATGATGCCTGGCGTGCCCGATTTCTATCAGGGGACCGAGTTCTGGGATCTTTCGCTGGTCGATCCCGACAATCGCCGCCAGCCGGATTTCCCGATGCGGATCGAGGCGCTTCGCGAGACAGGAGAGAGCCCGGCGTGGGAAAAGCTCGCCGCGGTGTGGGACGATGGATCCTTGAAGCTTGCTTGGACGCGCGCGCTGCTCGCGCTTCGCGGTGCCTTGCCCAACGTGTTCACGCACGGCGACTATCGTCCGCTGGACGTGCGCGGAAGAGATCGTGACCACCTGATCGTTTTCGCGCGCATGGACGACGCGAATGCCGTCGTCGTCGCCGCGGGCCGCCATTTCGGAAGCCTTACGGACGGCGGTCGGCGGTGGCCGCAGGCGGGGGATTGGGATGCGGAATTGGTGCTCGACGGCCTTGAGAACATCGAATGGCGCGCGCTGGGTGGCGAACGCGGCCTCCGACCCGCTGCCGGAATGAGCGCCTCCTCGCTATTGGGCGCTTTCCCCGCCGCGGTGCTCGTCGGACGGAGGGCATATCTGCGGGACCGCAAAGGCCGGCGCGCCCTGGCATGAGACCCGCCGCGCCGGCAATGCTCAGGGCTTTTCCTTATCGTCCTTACGGGTCGTGAAGCGCGCATTCCCGAGCCCGGTGCCGAGAGTCAGGACGCCCCACTGTTTGACGTCGCGCGTCTGCGGTACCTCGCTCAATCCCTGAATGACCGCGTCGTTATGCATGACGACCGCGGTGTCATGCTTCCCGATTTTCGGGATCGCTTCGACCACGCAGGCGGGAAGATTGAAGCGCGCGCTTTCCCAGTTGCCGGGCAGGTTCTGCGCGCCACGGTCGATCGAACCGTCAGGTTCGATTTTGCCGGGGCACCCGATTCCGATGAAGGGGGCGAGCGCAAGCCCTTCCTTTTCCGCCGCCTTTATGAGCTGCTTGAGCATGGCGACGAGCTCGTCCACCGCCTCGTCCCGCTTGGGCTTTTCGTCGGCGTGGCGCCAGAGCTCCTTCTTCCAGACAGAGGCTTTGCTGAGATTTGACGCCTTCTTGAGGTTGAGAAGGACAACGCCGGCCCGGATATTCGTCCCTCCGATATCGACGGCGAGAATACTGTCGTGGCTGCTGAAGATCCAGGACGGTGCGAGTTGGACGGCGCCGATGAGCCCGGCGTCGTCCGGGTGATGACGGATCGGCCGAAGATCGATGTTGACGTCCTCGGCCTTCAGAAGAACGCCCGCGCGCGCGATTGCCAATTCGCCGATCTGGTGATCGCGCATTCCTCCGCCGACCACGATCTGCTCGGTGTCGCGCCAGTCCTTGGTTCTCAGAAAACGCCGGATGATATAGGCGAGCTCCTGCGCGAAATCCTCGATGACACCCTGCACCACGCCGGAGGCGTCGGGATCCTTCCCGGTCAGCGCCGCGTCGAGCTTCTTCTTCCCGATCTCGTCGCTTGCCTCGTCACCGAACGGATCGGTTCCGAGCTTGCGCAGCGGCTTTCGCCACTTGTCGATGAGTGCATGGAAAGCCTTCTTGCTTGCGCGATCGCCTAGAAAGCCGTTCTCGTCCTTGATTTCGATGTTGTAGCTGTCGACCAGGACGTTGGGCAGCCGGGATGCGCCGTGGCCGGCAAGGCCGTGATGGATATTGCTCTCCTCAGGCATGCGCGTACGGCCGCTCCCACTTTAGGCGATGCAAAAGGGCATGTTGCCCCGTGATCCCAGCCCCGGCAAACGTCGTAGAGCGCGCCTTGGTTCCCTTCATGTGGCCTTTTTGCACCGCCGCCGACGCGCTCGACACGATCGCCACCGCGCTCGAAGGTGCGACAGAATGCCCAAAATACTGCATCGCCGCACCGTGTGCGCGCTCGCGTCTCTTTTTATAGAGAGATCGCAAAATCCCACTGACAAACGCGCGCGAGTTGCCCTAAGCTACAACCGACGGACGTCGAACATGCCGGCGTGGACTACGCCAAAGTCCCGATCAGAGCATGAAACGTCGGTTGTTTGATCAACGGGAGGAACCGTTACCATGTCGAAGAATAAACTGACTCGACGTGACTTTCTCGCGACGACTGCGGTCACGTCGGCGGCGCTCGCGATGCCGTTCGTGCGAGACGCCAATGCCGCCGGCTCGCTTGCCGTCGGCTTCTGGGATCACTGGGTTCCCGGCGCCAACGACGCAACGACAAAACTGATCAAGGAATGGGGAGAGAAGGAGAAGGTCGAGGTCCAGATCGACTACATTCCATCGCAAGGCAACAAGAACCTGATGACGATCGCCGCGGAAGCGCAGGCGAAGTCCGGCCACGACATCCTCGCGTTCCCGACATGGGAACCGCAGGCGCATGCCGAGGAACTCGAGCCGGTCGACGATCTCATGACCGATCTCATCAAGGAAAATGGCGAGGTCAACGAGACGGTCAAGTATCTCGGACGAGCCAATAACCATTGGATCGCCGTGCCCGCCACCGTCGGCAGCCAGATCAAAGGCCCTTGTTCCCGCATCGATCTTCTGAAGAAGCATGCCGGCATCGACATTCAGGCGATGTATCCGGCCGGCAGCGCGCCGAAGGCGGATAACTGGAATCTGGACATGTTCCTGAAGGCGGCGGAGGCCTGCAACAAAGCGGGCGCCGCCTTCGGCGTGGGCTTGGGCACGACGTCCGATTCCGTGGATAGCGCGGGCGCGTTCTTCCATGCTCACGGCGCCATGCTGGTGAACGAGAAGGGCGACATCACCGTCAAGTCCGATCCCGTCCGCCAAGCCTTGGAGTTCTGCAAGAAATTCTACGCTCTGTGTCCGCCGGACGCGCCCGCTTGGGATGATTCCTCCAACAACAAGTGGCTTGTGTCAGGCAAGGGCGCGATGATCTTCAACCCGCCGAGCGCCTGGGCGGTTGCAAAACGCGACGCGCCGCAGATCGCGGAGCAGTGCTGGACCCACGGCTTCCCGGTCGGCCCGAAGGGCCGCTACGCACCGTTCCTTCCGTATTTCTGGGGCACCTGGAACTTCAGCAAGAACAAGGCGTCGGCAAAGAGCTTGCTGCGGCACCTGTCGCAGCGCAGTTCCGCGGAAAAGATGGTGGCCGCAAGCGGCGGCTATGATCTGCCGTCTTTCTCGAAGTTGACCGACTTCAAGACCTGGGCCGAGGCGGAGCCGCCCAAGGGAACGCTGTATCATTACCCGAACCCGCACAATCATCAGATACTCTCCATCGCCGCGGCGCCGGCGCCGCCTAAGATCGCGCAGCAAATCTACGCGCAAGGCGTGATGACGAAGATGATCGTGCGTTTCATGAAAGGCGAGGCCATGAACGACACCCTGGCTTGGGCCGAAAGCGAGGTCGAAGGCTTTATGCGGACTTGACGTCGTCGCGTCGTGCCGCCGCACCCGCAAGAGGTGCGGCGGCAGAGGCTACGAACAATCGCCGTAGGTCGGCCGTTGGGGAACGGCCGCGCCTGCAGCTTTTGTCACCGAACGATCTGCACACAAGAGGCCGGCACGGAGCGGTTCCGTCGCGTGGCCCGCAGCGCAAGGTGGCGAAAGGGATGGCGAACGCGAACGCTAGGGAGAACGATATATGGTCGATGCCACGATCGACACGCGCCGCACGGCGAAGGCCGCGCGCAAATCCTCGGGCTTGCAGAGGTTTTTTCAGCGCAAATCGTCCATCGCCTTTTTCATGGCGCTGCCGCTGATTTTGCTGATCACCATATTGGTGGTCTACCCTGCTTTCTATTCCGTCCATCTCGCGACGCTGAACAAGTCGATGAAGCGCTTCGTCGGCCTTGGAAATTTCCTGTTTCTGTTCAAGCGCGAAACCTTCTGGATGGTGGTGCAGCAGTCCTGCGTCTTCGCCATCACGGCCGTGATCTTCAAGGCGATCATCGGCTTCATCGTCGCGCATTTCGTGCACAACATCCCGAGCAAGGGACAGCGGAAGTGGCGCGGCATGCTGCTCGTGCCGTGGGTCATTCCGCCGGCGATGAGTACGCTTGCCTGGCTCTGGCTGTTCGACCCGTCCTACAGCGCTTTCAACTGGATTCTCGCGCATTTCGGCATCGGGCCGATCCCCTGGACCGGCGACGCGAACTGGGCGCGTTTCTCGGTGATCCTGGTGAATATCTGGATCGGGTCGCCGTTCTTCATGATCATGTATCTGGCGTCGCTCAAGTCGGTGCCGGAGCAGCTTTACGAAGCCGCGGCGATCGACGGCGCCAATTGGTGGCAGCGCATCTGGTACGTGACGCTGCCGATGATGCGCAACATCATCGCGATCACTGCGCTGTTCTCGCTGATCGTCACCTTCGCCAACTTCGACATCGTGCAGATCCTCACCGCCGGCGGACCGATCGACAAGACGCACGTGTTCGCGACCTGGGCGTTCCGCCTCGGCATTCAGGGCAACGACATCCCGCTCGGCGCCAGCGTTTCTCTATTCATGGTGCCGATCCTGGCGGTCGCCGCGATCTTTATTCTCCGTGACATCAACCGGCGGGGGAACGAAGCGGCATGACCACCATCTCGGTTTCCAATCCCAACCGGGCCCTCTCGCGTCCGAAGTACGGAAGCATGAGCCGCGACAGGCGCTGGGCGCTGCGCTGGTCGTATTTCTTCCTCACGCTGTTCGCGATCTTCTTCCTGTGTCCGCCGATCTACATGCTGATCACGTCGTTGAAGACGAGCGCGGAGATTTCGGCGGCGACCAACCCTTGGTGGGTCTTCAACCCGACGCTCTCGAATTACATCGAACTGCTGACGACGCCGACCTACATCACCTTCTTTCGCAACTCGGCGATCGTCTCGATCTTCGTCGTCACGATCACCATGCTGATCAGCGTGCCAGCGGCCTTCGCGTTGGCACGCATGCGCTTCTGGGGCTCCGCGACGCTCGCGACCGGCGTGTTCCTGACCTACCTGATCCCGGACACGCTGCTCTTCATCCCGTTGTTCAAGATGTTCGCGGTGTTCCACGATTGGACGGGCATTCAGCTCATCAATCGCTGGTACGTGCTGCTGCTCGTCTATCCGACGCTGACGGTGCCGTTCTGCACCTGGATCATGATCGGATATTTCGCGTCGATCCCGAAGGAGCTCGACGAAGCGGCGCTGATGGACGGGGCGAATTACCGTCAGATCCTGACGAAGATCTTCATTCCGGTCGCGCTGCCCGGGCTGATCGCGGCGACGATCTTCGCCTTCACGGTTTCGTGGGCGCAGTTTCTCTATCCGCTGGCGTTCACGACGTCGGTCGATCAGCTCGTGCTGCCGGTCGGCATCATCACGACGCTGATCAAGGGCGATGTGTTCAACTGGGGGCAGATCATGACCGGCGCGCTCCTCGGCGCGGCGCCGCCGCTCATCATCTACGCCTTCCTCATGGATTATTACATTGCCGGGCTGACCGCCGGCGCGACGAAGGGCTGAAAAACATGGCGCAAGTTCTCCTGCGTAAGGTGGTCAAGAAATACGGCGACGTGGAAGCCGTTCGCGGCGTCGACCTCGATATCGCCGACAAGGAGTTCGTGGTCCTCGTCGGCCCGTCGGGGTGCGGCAAGTCGACGACGCTGCGCATGATCGCCGGCCTGGAAGACATTTCCGACGGGGAAATCTCTGTCGACGGCGACGTCGTCAACGACGTGCCCCCGAAAGATCGCGATATGGCGATGGTGTTCCAGAACTATGCGCTCTATCCGCATATGACGGTGCACGAGAACATGTCGTTCGGCTTGCGGCTGAAGAAATATCCGAAGGACGAAATTCAGCGCCGGGTGACGGAAGCGGCCCGTATTCTCGACATCGCCGATCTTCTCGACCGCAAGCCGCGCGCGTTGTCCGGCGGGCAGCGTCAGCGCGTCGCCATGGGGCGCGCCATCGTGCGCAATCCCAAGGTGTTCCTGTTCGACGAGCCGCTTTCGAACCTTGACGCCAAGCTGCGCGTGCAGATGCGCACGGAGATCAAGCGCGTGCATCAGAAGGTGCGCACGACGACGGTTTACGTCACCCATGACCAGATCGAGGCGATGACGCTCGCCGACCGCGTGGTGGTGATGAATCGCGGCAAGATCGAACAGATCGGCGCGCCGAATGACCTCTACCACAAGCCGGCGACACGTTTTGTGGCGGGCTTCATCGGCTCGCCCGCGATGAACTTCATTCCATGCAAGCTGGAGCAGGCCGGGGACGGCCTACAGGTGCGGTTGTCGGACACGATCGCGTTTCCGGTCCCGCGCGATCGGAACGAACGCTACAAGTCGTATGTCGGCAAGGATGCGTTGCTGTTCGGTCTTCGTCCCGAACACATGACGGACAGCAAGACCAACGGCGAAACCAATCTCGGGCCATTCGATGCGAATATCGAGGTGACCGAGCCGATGGGCAACGAGACCATGGTGTTCTTCTCGATCAACGGCGTGGAGGTCTGCGGGCGCGTGTCGCCGACGGCCGGTGCGCGAGAAGCGCATCCGTTGCGCATGGCGGCGCATCTCAATCATATGCACCTCATCGACGATTCGAGCGGAAAGGTGCTTTAACGGCGGGCCGAAAACGGGTCGTAAAGCCGTTGCGCGCATTTCGGCAGCACGAAGGCCCGGTCCCGCCGGGCCTTCTGATTGAGAGCGCTTCGTTGCGAGCCCGTTCGGCCGGGCTCGCTCATCGAAATTGCCAGCGGAGGGAGCAGGAACGTGTCGGATTTGAATGGCAAGATCGCCTGGGTGACGGGCGCGGGCACAGGCATCGGTGAAGCCGCCGCGCTCGCGCTCGCGAAGGAGGGCGTGAAGGTCGTGTTGACGGGCCGTCGTCGCGAGCCGCTACAGTCGGTCGCGGACCGCATTGCGGCGGCGGGCGGTGTGGCGCATGTCGCCGCGGCCGACGTCACCGATCCGGTAGCGGTCGAGGCGGTCGCCGCCGACATCAAGGCGCGCTTCGGGCGTCTCGACATTCTGGTCAACAATGCCGGTGTCAACATCACCGAGCGGCGCTGGCGGGAGCTGACGCCCGAGCGCATCAAAATGATGCTCGACACCAACCTGAACAGCGCCTGCTACTGCGCCGCGGCGGCGCTCGGCATCATGCGGCCGCAGAAGGACGGTCTCCTCATCCATACCGCATCGATGGCGGGAAAGGTGGTGAGCCTTCTCTCCGGCCCGACCTATATCGCCGCCAAACACGGCGTCGTCGCCATGAGCCACTCCATCAACATGGAGGAGTTTGCCAACGGCATCCGCTCGACGGTGCTGTGTCCGGGCGAGGTCGCGACCCCGATCCTCGACAAGCGCCCGGTGCCGGTCTCGAAAGAGGATCGCGACCGCATGCTCCAGCCCGCGCACATGGCCGATCTCATCCTCTATGTCGCGAAGCTTCCGGCAAGCGTCATCATCAACGAGGTTCTCATCAATCCGACCTGGAACCGTGGCTACGCGGCGGCCGCTGGAATCGGGGCCAAGATCACTTGATCCGTCATTCCGGGGGAAGAGCGAAGCCTGCGAGCTTGGAATCCATCCCCCGCTTCCGCGGCGTGTGGATTGCGCACTTGCCTTCTGCGAAGGCGAGCCGGAATGGCGGCTCGTTCCGAACGAGGAAGCAAACGCGAACTTGTCACTGAGCCATTTCGCAATATTGCTTGAATCCGGCAAAGCTGGTTGAACGGACCGAGAAAATGCTGTCGCCTGGAGCGGGATGAGGAAAA
>JBDHSU010000098.1:0-15211 GCA_039808325.1 Variibacter sp.
CGCCGACATCTTCATGTCGGCCGTTTGCATCGCTGCCGCAGTAACTTGGTGGACAATCAATTGAGTCTCGACCCTAGTCGAGGCCAGCGTCCTCGTTCCCGACGAAGGCGATGCGTACCATGTTGGTCGCGCCCGGGGTACCGAGCGGCACGCCCGCGACGATGATGATGCGCTGACCCGCCTTCGAAAATCCGTCCGTGAACGAAATGCGGCAGGCGCGCTCCACCATATCGTCCTGATCGCGCGCGTCCTGCGCGACGACGCAGTGCACGCCCCACACCAGCGACAGCTTGCGCCCGGTCGACAGGTTGGGCGAGATCGCGACGATCGGCGACGCTGGCCGCTCGCGTGCCATGCGAAGCCCCGTCGCGCCGGAACTCGTCCAGCAGACGATCGCCGGAAGGTCGAGGGTTTCCGCGATTTCGCGCGCGGCGGCGGCGATGGCGTCCGCGCCCGTCGCTTCCGGCTCGTTGCGTTGCGCGTGCACGATGCCTTTGTAGGTTGGGTCGTTCTCCACCTCTTCCGCGATGCGGTTCATCGTGGCGACCGCTTCGGAGGGGAACTTTCCGGACGCCGATTCCGCCGAGAGCATGATCGCGTCCGCGCCCTCGAAGATCGCCGTAGCGACGTCGGACACTTCCGCGCGCGTCGGCACCGGGTTGCTGATCATCGATTCCAGCATCTGCGTTGCGACGATCACCGGCTTGCCGGCGCGACGGGCCGCGCGCGTCATCTGCTTCTGGACGCCGGGGACCTTTTCCAGCGGCATCTCGACGCCAAGGTCGCCGCGCGCGACCATCAGCCCATCCGCGATTTCGAGAATCGCGCCAAGTTCGCTGACGGCTTGCGGCTTCTCGATCTTCGCCATCACGCTGGCGCGGCCGCGCGTGATCTTCTTGGCCTCGGCGACGTCATCGGCACGCTGGATGAAGGACAGCGCGATCCAGTCGACGCCGACGTTGAGGGCGGCCTCGAGGTCGGAGCGATCCTTCTCCGTCAGCGCGGAGAAGGCGATCGTCGTGTCCGGCAGGCTCACGCCCTTGCGGTTGGAGAGGCGGCCGCCGACTTCCACGCGGGTGACCGCGCGTTCCGGCGTCGTCTCGACCGCAACAAGGCGGATCTTGCCGTCGTCGAGCAGCAGTGTGTGGCCGGGCTCGAGCGCGGCGAGGATTTCAGGGTGCGGGAGCTGCACGCGGTGGACGTCGCCGGGGGTCGGATCGGAATCGAGGACGAACGAGGCGCCGTTTTCCAGCATCGCCGCGTCGTCGGCGAAGTTCCCGACGCGCAGCTTCGGCCCCTGGAGGTCGATCAGTGCGCCGATGGGGCGGCCGTAATCCTCCTCGACCGAACGGATCGCATCGACAAGCTCGCGCATGCGCTCATGCGACGTGTGGCTCATATTGATGCGAAAGACGTCGGCGCCGGATTCGAACAGGCGCGCGATCATGGTCTTGTTGCCGGAAGCCGGACCGAGCGTGGCGACGATCTTCGTACGGCGAAGGCGCCTCATTGGGCCGGCCCCACGGGTTGCGCCGGTGCGCCGCGCGGACGGGTCTCGGTTGCGGAAGAGGGCGGTTGCGGCGTCAGCGGCGTGGCGGGCGCCTGGTCGCCCGATTCGGTGAGCTGCACCGTCCACGAACTCTGCTCGCCGGTATCCACCTCGAAGAAGCCGGTGCGCTCGTAGCCGCGCGCCAGGCAATCGTCGAGCCCCCGGATCGAGAACTCCTTGTCGCGCGTGCACATATAGGCCTTGCCGGACCACTCGCCGCCGCGGTCATAGTCGACGGCGTAGACGTAGTAATAGCGCGCGACCAGCGAGCCCCGCAGGATCGTATCGCAACTGCGTGAGGACAAATTCCACCAGCCTTCCGTTGTCCAGCCGTCGTTGTCCTTGTATCCGATCGAAATTCCCACCCGGCTCCCCGTGTTGTTGCAGAGGCGGAAGTCAGCCCGCGCTGGAGAACCCCAGCCGGACACCGCCAGGAGGATCAACGCTGGCAGGCAAATGCGCAAGATGCCCGCTACGACACCGCAAGCAGGCCTGCCGGTATCGATGTCAAAGCACATCAGCATGACGAATCGATACTTTCCGGTGCGGCAGTTCTCATTCAAGGCGTGTCGACGAGGATCGCGCGAAAATCATTGACGTTTGTAAAAGTCGGGCCGGGCATCAGCAAGTCGCCTATAGCCGAAAAAAACGGCGTTGAGTTGTTCTCCGCGAGGAAGGAGGCGGCATCGAGACCGCGTTTGGCCGCGCGCGCGACGCTGGTGCCGTCAACCACGGCGCCGGCGGGCGCGCCGGCGCTGCCGGCGCCGCCATCGGTCCCGTCGGTATCGGCCGCCAGCGCTGTGATACCGCTCGTCCCGTCCAGGGCCAGCGCCAAGGCGAGCGCATACTCCTGATTCGGCCCGCCCTGGCCGTCACCCTTGATCGTCACCGTCAGTTCCCCGCCCGAGAGGATGACGCAGCGGCGGCCCTCCGCCTGCGCCTGTCGCGCGAGTGCGGCATGCTCTGCGGCGACTGCGCGCGCCTCGCCCTCGACCTGATCGCCGAGCATCACATATGCGTAGCCGGCCGAGCGTATCGCGGCCTCGGCGGCGCGGAAGGCGTCGGCGGGGCGGGCGACGAGCCGGAACGTCGTGTTCGCGAAGGCGGGATCGCCGGGCTTCGGCGATTCATTCGCGGGGTCGTCGAGGGCGCGCGTGACGCTGGCCGGCAGATCGAGCGCATGGCGCGCGCAGATGGCGCGCGCGTCCGCGAGCGTCGAAGGATCGGGCACCGTCGGGCCCGAACCGATCACCGCAGGGTCGTCGCCGGGGACGTCGGAGATCGCCAGGGTGACGATGCGGGCCGGCGCGGCGCGCGCGGCGAGGCGTCCGCCCTTGATGCGGGAGAGGTGCTTGCGCAGCGTGTTGATCTCGCCGATGCCGGCGCCGGACCGCAGCAGGGCGCGGGTCACCGCTTGCTTCTCGGCGAGCGTGATGCCGGCGGCCGGCGCGATCCAGTTGGCGGAAGCGCCGCCCGACAGCAGCGCCACGACGAGGTCGGCCTGCGTCGCGGTATCGGCGAGAGCGAGCGTCCTCTCAGCGGCGGCGAGACCGGCGGCGTCGGGGACGGGATGGCCGGCCTCGACGACGGGCAGGAGGCGCGTCGGGCGCCCGTAGCCGTGCCGGGCGACGGCGATGCCGGCCAGACGTTCCGGCGGCAAGCGGCATTGATCGAGGTAATAAGCTTCGGCCACCTCGGTCATCGAACCGGCCGCCTTGCCGGCAGCGAGGACAATGACACGGCCGGGCGCCGCGGGCGGAGCAGGCAGGGCGGGGATGAGGCAGGTCCGCGGGTGTGCGGCCTCGACGGCCGTATCGAACAGGCTCTCAAGGAAGCGGCGGGCCTCGTTCACGATGGCACCTCGTTCAAGCGTGCGACGCGCGGGCGCGCGATCCATAGTCCTGCGAAAGGTCGGCCGTCCGCCGGCGCGTTGGCCGAAGGTCGGCGCGGCAACCTATGGCAAGGCTGATGGCGCGTCACTATTGTCATGGTGACAAGATCAGCGGCATGCGCGCCGCGGAGGATTGAAGCCATGCCGCTCGATGAACGCACCCGCACCGAACTCGAGGCCGCCGTGCTGCGACGTCTGGTGGAGCACCTGCGCAGCCGTACGGATGTGCAGAATATCGATTTGATGAATCTTGCGGGGTTCTGCCGCAACTGCCTGTCCAATTGGATGAAGGATGCCGCCGACGCCAAGGGCATCGCGATGAGCAAGGACGAAAGCCGCGAGGCGATTTACGGGATGCCCTACGAGGCGTGGAAGTCCAAGTATCAGAACGAGGCGACGCCGGAGCAGCGCGCGGCCTTCGCCAAGGCTCAGCACGGCCACTAGATCACGATGATTTTGGATCGAATCGATCCAAAACCATGAACGTGATCGATTCTCATAACTTAGAGCGGGATGCGGGCGGAAAACCGCTCCACATTTTTCCTCATCCCGCTCTCGGGCGTTTTTGCTTTGATGGAAGCAAAAGCAAAGCCCGAGGGTCCGATCCAACAGCATTGAATCAGACCCGTCTTCGTCGTTTTGTTTGGGCATGCCCCTGGGTCGAGCCCAAGGGTATGCTTTTCCGAAAGCCGGTTCCCGCTTTTCGGATCGGCTTGAGCGCACGCGTGGCGCAATGGCCGCACGCCGGCAGCGAAAGCGCGCGGCGCGCGTGAATCCAGTGGGCAGCCCTGTGGATGACCGGCGCCTCGCCTTGACCTGAACCGCCCGGCCGCTGAAATCATCGCGTGCTTGGCGAGCCGCTGCGCTCGCCAGTTTTGTTATGAGGAGCGCTTGTCCATGGCCACCGCCGCCGCTGCTGTCGTTGACGAACAGCCCTCCACACGGTTCGCCAAAGACCAGCTCAAAGCTTTCGTCGAGCGCGTCGAGCGCCTCGAGGAAGAGAAGAAAGCGATCGCCGACGACATCAAGGACGTCTATGCCGAGGCGAAAGGTAACGGCTTCGACGTGAAGGCGCTGCGCACCATCGTGCGCATGCGCAAGCAGGATACCGATGAGCGCAAGGAGCAGGAAGCGATCCTCGACGTGTACCTGCAGGCGCTGGGGATGATCTGAGCGGGACGCCGCTTCGGCTCCCAGGAGGAGTTTCGGGACGTGAAGTGTTTCGGAAAGATCAGCGCAACTGCGCTGTCAATGTACCGAACGTGACGGTGGGCAGGAACGTCACGGCCTGGCCGCTGAAGCGGTCGGCGTCAGCCTCGAGCTCCACCTCTTCGCTGAAACGCATCGCCAGCGCCTTGGTCGGCTTGAGCATGTAGGCCGTGAGCAGGCGCGGGTCGCCGCTGCCGAAGCTCTTCACGTCCATGTCGTCCTGGACGCTAGGCGAGAGGATCATGCCGCGCAGCCAAGGATTGTCTCCCAGGCGGGCGGCGACGACGGTGGCATGCGAAGCGACGGGGGCGGGCGCTGCGGCGCGCTTGGGCGCGGCCGGCGTGCGGGCGAGGATCGTGGTGTTGCGCGGCGGCGCCGCGGCGCGCTGGCGAAGATGGCCCATCGGAGCCACGGCGGTCGTCGGGCGCGCGGCCGTCACGAAGCCGGGCGCGTTCTCGATCGAACCGTAAGACAGCAGTGACGACGGCAGATTGTCGTTGCGTCCAGGTCCGACCGGCCATGGCGGCATGCTCGCCGTCATGTCGGCGGACGCGACGGTCACGGTGTTCGGGCGTCGGCGCGGTACAGGCGTCGGGCTGCCGACAGGCTGTCCTTGCGGGCCGACGGTCCAGACCATGCGCTGTTCGCGCGACCCGGCCCGGGCCGGGGCTGGGGGCGCTTCGGCGTTCGCTTGCGCGGCCGCCGTCCACAGGCCGCGGGAACGCACGACGTCGGCGGCGGTCGCCGCACGGGCGGATTCGGGCATGGAGACGGGAACCGACGCGGCCGACGCCACGACGAATGCATTCGAAGGCTTTGCGGCAGGGCGTGTGCGGGGGAGAGGAATCGCCTCGGCAACGCGTACCGGCTTCGCCGTTTCGGCTTCGGCCACGGCCTTCACGCGCGGCGCGGTCTCAGGCGTTGCCGACGTCTCCTCGTCGTCGTCCTGGTTGCCCTTGCTGAAAAGCTTGGCGAAGAAATTGCGAACCGGCTTGCCGTCGGTCGCGATGCCGGCATGGTGGGCGGCGGCGAGCGACATGGCATTGGGGCTGCTACCGCGCCGCTGGATGTCCGCCAGCGCCAGCGAGTAGCCGGGCAGCGGCCGCCCATCGGACGGGACGTGCACGGTGCGGCCGTTCGGGAAGACGCGCACGAGTTGGTCGTGGGTCATGCGCGGCCAGTGGCGCACATTGCCGACGTCGAGATGCACGAAGGGCGAGCCGGATGTCGGGTAGTAGCCGACGCCGCCGCGTTGCAGGCGCAAGCCCGCGACGCGGATCTTCTCCAGCGAGACGCCCGGGATGTTGAAGTCCATCGCCTTGCCGAGCATGTGCTGGCTGAACTTGGCGACGCCGCGGCTGCGCCGGCGGAGCATCGAATTCGTTTCGGGCGAGCGGTAAGCGGAAATGATCTGGATCGGCGCCTTGCCGCCGACGTCCTGGTAAACCTCCCAGACGACGTCGAAAAGGCGCGGGTCCATCTTCGTTTCGCGCTGATTGCGCCAGTCGCGCAAGAAATGGTTAAGCCTAGCCAGTCCCGCTTCGTCGTAACGGCCGTTCCGTTTGAACGTTACGACGATATCTTCGTTGGAATGGGTGTGATGGATGGTCAGGGTCCGCGTGTCGCCATTGGCGATCGCGGTCTGCAGGCCGTTCGTGCCGCAGACAAGAATGAGAGAGGCCAGACCGAGGCGACGAGCCGCGCGCGTTGTTCTTTTGCAAAAAAGAACTCTTTTGCAAAGAAGGGATTGGCGCGCGATGTTCAACGGCACAAGGGGCTTCCGTTAGTCGTTACTCGACAAATGCGATCGGTGGCTGCGGAAGCCGCCGGAGCGTGGCGTAGACCCAGTGTTGTCGGGAACGGTTAACGCGGACTTAGCGCCGTCCCCTCCCCATACGTGAATGGCTAGACAGAGAGTGTGGCGGAATAGTGCCTTCCGTTGACGTAAGGAGGTTTTATATTACCGTCAAGTTCGCATGGTTTATGGACTGTAACGAAAACGGGCGCCCTGGGCGCCCGTTTCTGCGATCCGTTGTCCGCTGGATCTACTGGAAGAAGGGAAACGGGAAGAAGCTCCGCTGGTCCGGGATGCGACTGTCGTAGCGCACGCGCGGGTCGGCGTAGCGCGGGTCACGCGTGCGCGAATCATAGCGTCCGCGAGGGGCGTTGCTCGCGGCGCGTTGCGGCTTCACGACCTGCGAGCGCTCCGCAATGACCGGAAGCTTGTCGCCGCGGAGAGCGATCTGCACCCGCTTGTCGTAACCGTAGATGTCGTCGCGCACGACAAGGTGCCCGGCCTCGTCGACATAGGCGTTGAAGTACACGAGGTGCACCGGAATGCTGGCTCTCATCTTCAGCCAGCGCTCGCTCGATCCGAACATGCCTTGCAGTTTCTGCGCCGAGAACTGCTCGGACGGCTGGCCGCCGATCGCGAGCAGCGCTTCGCCGAACTGCGTCGGATTCTGCACGCGCATGCAGCCGTGGCTGTAGGCGCGCCGCGCGTGTCCGAACAGGCTCTTGTCCGGCGTGTCGTGCAGGTAGACCTGGTAGCGGTTCGGAAAATTGAACTTGATGCGGCCGAGCGCGTTGCGTTCGCCCGGCGGCTGACGGATCGAGATGCTGCCGTCGCGGGCCCGTTCCATGACCAGGCCCATACGGGCGAGCACGCTCGGATCCTGCTGCAAGGCCGGCAGATATTCGTTGTAGATGATCGATTGCGGCACGTGCCAAGTGGGGTTCACCTGGATCGTCTCGATCTTGGCGGAGAAGCTCGGGCTCGGCGTGCCCGGTTTGCCGACGACGATCTTCGTCTTGTACATCGCCGTGCCGTTGTGCATCAGCTTCAATGTGAAGTCCGGGATGTTGACCATCACGTAGGACTTGCCGAGGTCGCGCGGCAGCCAGCGCCAGCGCTCCATGTTCGACACGATCACATCGGCCTGGTGGCTCGCCGAACGGCCGTTCAGCGCGGCGACCGTATTGCCGCCGACGATGCCGTCGGGGCGCAGTCCCTTCGATTTCTGGAAGGCCTTGACGGCCTCGACGAGGGCGTCGTCGTAAGTGCTGTCCTCGCTCGCCGGCACGCCGAGCCGTTCGCGGAGGGCGCTGACACGCTCGTCCTTGCCGCCCGGCGAAAGGGCGCGCCCCGCCGGAATCCGCACCACCTCGGGCTCGTTGCCGCTGCGGCCGCGCAATTCGGCAAGCTTCGCCTTCAGGGCGCGGAAGCCGGCATGCGGCGGATTGTAGCCGTCCAGGGTTTTTGCCACGTCCTGCGTTTCGGCGAGCGTCTTGAGAACGCGCGCCGGATCGGGCGCGGGCGGCGAGAATTCGATGTTGGTGCTGATGCGGGACGGGGCAACCTGGCCGCCCTCGGCCTGACGCGCGAAGGTCAGCAACGATTGCGTCAGCTTGAGTTCCGCGTCGGCTAGAGCCTCCGGCGTGGTCGCGTCCTTGAGATCGGGCGTCGGATAGTCCTTCGGGTCCAGTCCGTCGGCGTCGGCGGCGTGCAGGCGGGCAATCGCCGCCTTCATCCGGGCGGTCGGGGCGCCGTTTTCGATCCAGACGGGAACGTAGCCGCGGGCCTTGTAGAAGGCGTCGACGGCGGTTCGCTCCGACTTCAGTGCAAACCGCTTCTCGGCGCCGCGCTCGGTGAGCGCGTCGCGCAACTGTTCTCCGATCGGCTCGTCGGCCTCGGCCATCCGGCCAAGCGGCATCGCGCCGAGGTCCTTGACGGTGGGGGGCGGCACGTCAGCCGACTCCGGCATCGGAATGGCCTTGGCGATGTCCGCCGGGTCGATCTTTTTGCTGGCGGCGGAGGCCGGCGTGAACGCGGCGGGTTTTTCCGGCTGGCCGGTTCTGGCGGTGGTCGCCGGCGCGGCGGCAGGAGCGCTCGCAGCGGGGGACGCAGCCGGCGTGCTGGCGGCAGCGGGTGCGCCGCCATTTGCCGCGCCGACATCCGCAGCCGTCGGGGGCGGCACGTTCGCTGCGTCAGGGACGGGAATTGCGGCCTCGACGGCCTTTTCGTCCATGGCTGACGCTGGCAATCCGGATGCGATGGCCAAAACCAGGGCCAACGTGCCGACCGCCACGCCGTCGCGCCAAGAGCCGGTGAGCCGAGAACCGCGCATCAATGCTCCTCCTTCTCGTCGTTCGCGCCGCGAGGCGCCAATGACGATGGTCGCGTCCGCATTGCGTCAAACTACTGATTGAATCGCCAATTGCCCAGGCCGCGTGGCGCCCTCTAGCTGAGATTTGATCCGTGTGTCACCGGACCGACACGTTCTCGCCGCCGTTCTCCTCGGATACCAATCCGAGGCTCTCCAGCTTCCGATAAAGCGTTGATCGGCCAATGCGAAGCTTGCGTGCCACCTCGGACATCTGTCCGCGATAATGCGCGATGGCGAAGCGTATGGCCTCGGTCTCGATGTCGGCTAAAGGTCGTACCTCGCCGGCGGCGTCGAGAAGGAAGAGCTTGCCGGCGGCCGGCTCGGCGGGCATCGGCCCCACGCTCGATATTCCGGGTTCGATGGTGATCGGGGCATCGTCGGCGCCGATGTCGTGCGGGGCGATGCTGGGATGGGGCGCCGGGTCGGCCGCCGGCATGCGGGCGGCAAGCGAGGCGATCTGCGGAAACTCTTGCGTGCCGATTTCGTCGGACTCCGCCAGCACGACGGCGCGGAACACGGCATTTTCGAGCTGACGAACGTTGCCCGGCCAGGAGAATGCGCGCAGCAGCGCGGCCGCCTCGGTGGATACGGAACGGATGCGCTTTCCCTCTTCCGCGGCGAAGCGGGCAAGGAAGTGGCGCACCAGGTCGGGCACGTCCTCCGGCCGCTGGCGCAGTGGCGGGATGGCAATCGGGAAAACGTGCAGGCGGTAGAACAGATCCTCGCGGAAGCGGCCTTGCTTCACGTCTTCGGTCAGATTGCGGTTGGTCGCCGAGACGAGGCGGACGTCGACCTTCACGGGCTTGCGGGCGCCGACCGGCTCGACCTCGCCTTCCTGAATGGCGCGCAACAGTTTCACCTGGGCCGACAGCGGCAGTTCGCCGACCTCGTCGAGGAACAGCGTGCCGCCCGAGGCCTCGACGAATTTGCCGGTGTGGCGCTCGGTCGCGCCGGTGAACGCGCCCTTCTCGTGGCCGAACAGGATCGATTCCACGAGGTTGTCGGGAATGGCGCCGCAGTTTACCGCGACGAAGGGCTTGGCGCTGCGCTCGCTGGAGCCGTGGATGGCGCGCGCGACAAGCTCCTTGCCGACGCCGGATTCGCCCTCGATCAGTACCGGGATAGCCGATGTGGCGGCCTTTTCCGCGGTGCGCAGGACGGCCTGCATGCGCGGGCTGCGGGTGACGATATCCTTGAACCCCAGCGTTCCACTGCGGCTACGCTTGATCAGCTTGAGTTCGGTCTCGAGCGCGCGTGTGGCGAGAGCGTTGCGCAGGCTGACCTGCAGCCGCTCGGGCCCGACCGGCTTGACGACGAAATCGGTGGCGCCGGCCCGCATCGCGGAGACGACATTGTCGATGCCCCCATGCGCCGTCTCGACGATGACTGGCGTCGTGAGCCCCGCTTCGCCCATGCGCGCCAGGACGCCGAGACCGTCGAGGTCGGGCATCACTAGGTCGAGGACGACGCAGTCGATTCGCTCGTTGCCGGCCGTCAACAGGCGGATCGCGGCCTGACCGCCATCGACGGTCACCGGCTCGTAGCCGAAGCGACCGACCATGTTCTCAATCAGCCGGCGCTGCACCGGGTCGTCGTCGACAATAAGAATCCGCTCGGCCATGAACGTTCGCCGCCACCCTTGCCTCGAATTGATGCACTGTGGCGCAGGCACGTTAATGCGCCTTTAAGTGCGCAGAGGGGCCGGGGGAAAGGCCGGGCGGGGGACGCGGCCGGGTTCGCGGTTTGCCTCCGCCGGAGCGGTGCCTATGTTGCGGGGTGAAGACCCCTCGCAGCGGCCGTTCCGTCCGCCGCTCAGCCGAAAGCCCCCCAATGCCGCCCAAAAAGACCGCCACCGCGACAGCGCAAACGGAAAAGACCCACGCGCCGGATCTCGGCGCCTTGCCCGAATGGAACCTCGCCGACCTCTATCCCGGAATCGACTCTCCCGAAGTCAAGCGCGACCTCGAGCGGGCGAATACCGAATGCAGCGCATTCGAGGAGGCGTTCAAAGGTAAGCTCGCCGCCATCGCGGCCGCCCCGAATGGCGGCGGCGCGCTCGCCGACGTGGTGAAGCGCTACGAGGCGATCGACGATCTTCTCGGGCGGCTGATGTCGTTCGCGTCGCTCGTCTATGTCGGCGACACGACGGACGCGAAGCGCGCCAAGTTCTACGGCGACGTGCAGGAGCAGATCACCGACGCCTCGACGCACCTTCTGTTCTTCACGCTTGAACTCAACCGCATCGACGACGCGGTGCTGGAGCGCGCGCTCGCCGATCCGGCGCTCGGCCACTACCGCTCGTGGTTCGAGGATGTGCGCAAGGAAAAGCCGTACCAGCTCGACGACAAGCTCGAGCAATTGTTTCACGAGAAATCCGTCACCGGCTATTCCGCGTGGAACCGCCTGTTCGACGAGACGATCGCGGGACTGACGTTCGATGTCGACGGCCAGTCGCTGACCATCGAACCGACGCTGCATCTTTTACAGGACGCCGATGGCAAGAAGCGCAAGGCGGCGGCGCAAGCGCTCGCCGCGACCTTCGGCGCCAATCTGCGGCTGTTCGCGCTCGTCACCAACACGCTCGCCAAGGACAAGGAGATCTCCGATCGCTGGCGCGGGTTCAACGACATCGCGGCCGCGCGCCACCTCTCGAACCGCGTCGAGCCGGAGGTGGTCGACGCGCTGGTCGGGGCAGTGACGGAAGCGTATCCGCGCCTGTCGCACCGTTATTACCGGCTGAAGGCGAAGTGGTTCGGCAAGGAGAAGCTGCCGCATTGGGACCGCAACGCGCCGCTGCCGAAAGTCGACATGCGCACCATCGTCTGGAGCGAGGCGCAGGACACCGTGCTTGGTGCCTACCGCGCCTTCTCGCCGCGCATGGCCTCGATCGCGGAGCGTTTCTTCACCGATCGCTGGATCGATGCGCCGGTGCGCCCCGGCAAGGCACCCGGCGCCTTCGCGCATCCGACGGTGCCTTCGGCGCATCCTTACGTGCTGCTCAACTATCAGGGCCGCCCGCGCGACGTGATGACGCTCGCGCACGAACTCGGCCATGGCGTGCATCAGGTCTTGGCCGCGCCGAACGGTCCACTGATGGCTCCGACGCCGCTGACGCTCGCCGAGACCGCGAGCGTGTTCGGCGAGATGCTGACGTTCCAGACACTGCTCGCACGCACGACCAATGCGCGCGAGCGCAAGGCGATGCTCGCCGCCAAGGTCGAGGACATGATCAACACCGTGGTGCGGCAGATCGCGTTCTATACCTTCGAACGCAAGGTCCATACCGAGCGGCGCAACGGCGAACTGACGCCCGAGCGCATCGGCGAACTCTGGCTCTCGGTACAGTCGGAGAGCCTCGGCCCGGCGATCGACATCCGGTCCGGCTACGAGACGTTCTGGGCCTACATCCCGCATTTCGTGCACTCGCCGTTCTACGTCTACGCCTATGCGTTCGGAGACTGCCTCGTGAACTCGCTCTACGCCGTCTACGACAACGCGGCCGAGGGCTTCGCCGAGCGCTATCTCGCGATGCTCGCCGCCGGCGGCACCAAGCACCACTCGGAATTGCTGAAACCCTTCGGGCTCGACGCCCGCGATCCCGGCTTCTGGCAGGGCGGGCTGTCGCTGGTCGAGCGGATGATCGGGGAACTGGAGGCGATGGAGGCGTAGGGGTTGTACGTTTCGTAAAACGTTGTTATACATTACGTATAACGTCGAAAGTGCAGCCATGAAAATCGAAATCAAAAAGATCGGAAATTCCGAGGGTTTCATCCTCCCTCGTGAGGTGATGCAGCGGTTCGATTTGAAGCGTGGCCAGTCCTTCCACATCACGGAACGGCCGGAGGGCGGCTTTCAATTTGTGCCCTACGATCCGGATTTCGAAAAGACGATGGAGATCGTGGACGACATCATCGACGAGTATCGCGACACGCTCGCAACCCTCGCGAAATGACCGAACCGAAGTGGATCTCCTACGATCAGGCCATCGCGGCGCATAGCCGTCAGCTCCGACGCTACGGCGGCGCTGCGGGCCTGCGCGATGAAGGAGCGTTGCGATCGGCGCTCGAGAGGCCCGTCAACAAATGGCATTATGAAAGCCTGGAGCTGCTTGAGCTTGCGGCGGCGTACGCTTTTGGCCTCGCCAAAAATCACGCCTTCGTCGATGGCAACAAGCGCATCGCGTTCATCAGCATGGTCGCTTTCTTACGCAAGAACGGCGTTGCGTTTGCCCCCGATCAGGCACAAGCGGCGGCGATGATCATTGCCGTTGCCGCCGGCGAGGTGAGCGAGGAAAGCCTGGCGCGCTGGATCCGCGACAACTGGCCATCCGCGTGAACGGCCTTACGGTGGACGCGGCGAAGGCTTAGATCACGGGTTCCTTCATCGGACCGGACGCCTTGACAGACACCGAACGCAATCGTCTTTCCGCCCGCGCGGTGCGCTATGCGCGCGTCGGCGCCAATGTCGGCGGCGTTGCCGCGCGTCTCGCCGGCGCGCGCCTGTTCGGGCTGGGGCTCGACCGCGGGAAGAACGCGGCGGAGCTTTCCGCCGCGCTCGGCGGCCTCAAAGGGCCGATCATGAAGGTGGCGCAGCTCATGGCCACCATTCCCGACGCGCTGCCGCCGGAATATGTCGAGGAACTCTCCAAGCTGCAGAGCCAGGCGCCGCCGATGGGCTGGGCGTTCGTGAAGCGGCGGATGACGGCGGAGCTCGGCGCCGACTGGCAGTCGAAGTTCGCGCGCTTCGAGCACCATCCTGCCGCCGCCGCCTCTCTCGGACAGGTGCATCGCGCGCTCGCGCATGACGGCACGCGGCTCGCCTGCAAGCTGCAGTACCCCGACATGCAGTCGGCCGTCGAAGCCGATCTGCAGCAGCTCGAATGGCTGCTCGCGATCCACCGGCGCATGGAGCCGGCGATCGACACTAGCGAGATCGCGCAGGAGGTCGGCGCGCGCGTGCGCGAGGAACTCGACTATCGGCGCGAGGCGAAGCATGCCGCGCTCTACCGTGCCATGCTGGCCGGCGAGGCGCGCATCCGCGTGCCCGGCGTGCATCCCGGCCTTTCCACCGGGCGGCTTCTCACCCTCGACTGGCTCGATGGCCGGCCGCTGCTCACGCACAAGGACGCCGATCTCGAGACGCGTAATCGGTTGGGCACGGCGATGTTCACCGCCTGGTGGTTTCCGTTCAGCCGCTACGGCGTGATCCATGGCGACCCGCATCTCGGCAACTACACGGTGTTCGATGCCGCCGGGGAGGGCGGGCAGGAGAGTCCCGAAGGGATCAACCTGCTCGATTACGGCTGCATCCGCATCTTCCCCCCGCGCTTCGTCGGCGGGGTCGTCGACCTCTACAATGGGCTTCGCGAGAACGACGCCGAGCGTGTCGTGCACGCCTATGAGACGTGGGGATTCCAGGGGCTCAACCGCGAACTGATCGACATCCTCAACATCTGGGCGCGCTTCATCTACGGGCCGCTGCTCGACGACCGGGTGCGCTCGATCGCCGATGGCGTGAGGCCCTCGGAATACGGCCGGCGCGAGGCTTTCCGGGTGCACCGGGCGCTGAAGGAGAAGGGACCGGTGCGGGTGCCGCGCGAATTCGTGTTCATGGATCGGGCGGCGATCGGCCTCGGCGGCGTGTTCCTGCACCTCAAGGCGGAGCTGAATTTCTACCGGATGTTCGACGAGGCGATCGCGGATTTCGCGGTGGACGCCGTCAAGGCGCGCCAGGCCGCCGCGCTGCAGGCGGTGGGGCTGCCGGCGGTGGAATGACCGGCGCCGCCGTTGCCCTTATGGCGCAATTGCGATAATCGCAGCGAAGACCTTGAACGGCTTTTCCGGAGATGACGATGGCGGACCATGCCAAGCCCGAATACGCGACCGCCGACGGCAACGATTACGCCGAGCACGAGCGGACGTATAAGATGTTCCTCGCCCTGCTGAAATGGAACATTGCGGCGCTCGTGATCATCCTTGTCCTGATGTATTATTTCCTCGTCTAATCCACGCTTTACCGATGCCCGGCGCGGCCTGTCCGCGCCGCCGGCCGTCGCCGCGGCGGCGGTCCGGTATTCAAGCGGCAAGGTTTCGCGCTAGTCTGCTTCCCGACAGTTGAACGCATCCGAGAGCCGCCGATATCCCGATGAAGATCGCCATCCCCGCCGAAACCGAAGCTGGCGAACCGCGGATCGCCGCTACGCCCGAGACCCTCAAGAAGTTGCGCGCGCTTGGCGCCGACGTCGTCGTGCAGGCGGGGGCGGGGACAGGCTCCGGTCTGCGCGACAGCGATTTCGAGGCGGCCGGCGCCTCCATCGCGCATGGGCTTGCCGAGACGGTGCGCGACGCCGATGTGGTGCTCAAGGTGCGTCGCCCGGCCAATCACGAGCTTTCGAAC
>JBDHSU010000099.1:0-15200 GCA_039808325.1 Variibacter sp.
GCTCCCCGGGCCGGATTCGAACCAGCGACCAACCGGTTAACAGCCGGTTGCTCTACCACTGAGCTACCGGGGAACGTCGCTGCGATAGCGCGCCGCGTATAACAAACCCCGGCAGGACTGCAAAGCGGCTTTTGTACATTTGGGCCGCCCTGCGCGTCAGCCGCCGGCGCAAGCTATCCGCGGCGCTCAATATCGGGATATCCTTCGCAAAATGAACGCACGTACAGCTTTGTGTTGAAAGCAGGATTTGTCTTGGGGGAGGCTAGCCAAGCAGATTTTGCGGGCCAAATATGTGCGCCTAGACAACGGTGCGGCGCGCCTCTTCCCGCTCGCCGCCAACTTTCTCGGAGGACAGTCATGAACCGTCTACAAGCAAGTATGGTGGCGAGTATAGCGGCTGGATTGATGGCGGCATTCGCGGCCGCACCAAGCGCGCAGGCGTTGACGATGAAGGAGTGCAGCGCGAAGTACAAAGCGGCGCAGAGCGCCGGCACGCTCAACGGCATGAAGTGGAACGATTTCCGCAAGGCCGAGTGCGGCTCCGACGCGAGCGCCGCGCCGGCCGGGACGGCGGCCCCCGCGAGCACGACGGCTGCCAAGCCGGCGGCGCGGACAACGGCGCCCGCGGCGGCGGGAAATGCCGTCTTCCCCTCCTCCGTGTCGAGTAAATATTCGAAGGAATCGGCCGGCAAGGCGCGCATGCATACTTGCCTGGATCAATACAACGCCAACAAAGCCGGCAACGGCAACGGCGGCTTGAAGTGGATCCAGAAGGGCGGCGGCTACTACAGCGAATGCAATAAGCGCCTGAAAGGCGCCTGAGCGCCGGCGCATGCTGGTGTATAGTGTGAAGCCTCGCACACGCGCGTGCGGGGCTTCATACGTTCGGCTTACACGGCGTTGTCATGCGAGCGTCCGGCATCCTGGTGTTTGACACGGCGCTTGGTCCTTGCGGCCTCGCCTGGAGCGAACGCGGCATCGTCGCCGCGCAACTCCCGGAAGACGACCCGGGCGAGACGCGCGCCCGTCTGCGCGCGCGCAGCGGCGGTGCGCCCGAATCCGATCCTCCGCCCTTCGTGCAGGATGCCCGCGAAGACGTCATCGCTTTGATGCGAGGCGTACCCGTCGACTTCGCCCGTACGCCCCTGGACCTCAAACGCACGCCCGCCTTCAACCGCAGCGTCTACGCGATCGCGCGAACGATCCCGCCGGGCGCGACGCTGACCTATGGCGATATCGCGCAACGGCTCGGCGACCTCAGCCTGTCGCGCGCGGTCGGCCATGCCCTCGGCAAGAATCCCATCCCGATCATCATTCCCTGCCATCGCGTGCTCGCCGCCGGCGCCAAGACGGGCGGCTTCTCCGCGCCCGGCGGCGTGCGCACGAAACTGCGCATGCTGGCGATCGAGGGCGCGCTGGCGAACGATGCCCCGACGCTGTTCGACAACGACGGCATCTTCGGCAATCTGAGCGGCGGCACCATCCGCCTGCGCCGCTCGTAGAGCATGATCCCGAAAGGGAAAAACGGCTTTCGGAAAAGCACGCCCCCGAGCCCGCCCCGAGGGATCACGCTCAAACGAGACGATAACGACGGGTCCGGTTCAATGCTGTCGGATCGGACTCCAGCCGTCGCCGCTACGCGTCGGCCTTCTCGGCCTCGAGCAGCACGACGCGCCGCGGATCGACCGACATGAAGGCGTCGTGCGCGCCCTCGATCGGCTCGAGCGCGGCGCAACGGATGACCAGATGCTGGCCGCTCCAGGTCACGTGCACCTGCGTGAAGTCGCCCTGGAACACCATACGGTCGACCTTGACGGGCCATACGTTGCGTTCGCCTGCGGGACGTTGCGTCGAGAATTTGAAATGGACGGTGCGCACCGACATCGTCGCCGTGTCGCCGACCGGCCGCCCGTAGGCGCTGCCGTAGACGATATCGCCGCCGGCGGTCTCGATCGCGACCAAACCGTCGGTATCGAGATCGGCACGGTGGCGGCCGTTGATGAGGTTGGCGGAACCGACGAAATCGGCGACGAAGGCGTTGCGCGGGAGATTGTAGATCTCGTTCGGCGTGCCGACCTGCTCGATCACGCCGTCGCGCATCACCACGATCCGATCCGACATCGCCAGCGCTTCCTCGAGATCGTGGGTCACATACACGGAGGTGATGCCGAGGCGATGCTGCAATTCGCGCAGCTCGATACGCATGTCGCCGCGCAGCTTCGCGTCGAGGTTCGAAAGCGGCTCGTCGAACAACAGCACGGAAGGCGAGAACACGAAAGCGCGCGCGAGCGCGACGCGCTGCTGCTGGCCGCCGGACAACTGCGATGCGCGGCGGTCGCGATACGGCCGCATCTGCACCATGTCCAACGCGCGGTCGACCTTCGTCCCGATCTCGGCCTTACTCTCGCGGCGGACGCGCAGGCCGTAAGCCACGTTCTCGAACACCGTCATATGCGGCCAGATGGCGTAGGACTGGAACACCATCGAGAGGCCGCGATTCTCCGCCGGCAGATTGACCTTGCGCGCGGACGAATAAACCGGCGCACCGCCGATCCGGATTTCGCCGGACGTCGGCTTTTCCAGGCCGGCAATGGCGCGCAAAGTGGTGGTCTTGCCGCAACCGGAGGGGCCGAGCAGCGTCAACTGCTCCCCCTGCTCGACGGTGAAGCTCACGCCCCGCACGGCCAGGACCGTGCCGTAGTGGATCTGCAGGTTCTCCACCGCGATATGCGTGCCGGACGTCGCGGCGGAAGGCGTGCTGTTCTGGGGCACCGGCATGGTCGGCAATGATCCTTATTCCATTCGGGTGTGGCCGCCGACGCGGCGGGTCAATGCGAGCAGTATGGCCACCGCGACCGCGACGACCGCGGTTTGAATGAGCGCCATGGCCGCCGTCAATTCCGAACTCGTGGCGTTCCAGGATTCCACGATCGAGGGCGTGATGACCTTGGAATGCGGCCCCATCAACAGGATGGAGGCGCCGAGCTCGCGGATGCTGGCGATGAAGAGCAGAAGCCACGCCGCGATCAGCCCCGGCCACAGCAACGGCACCGTCACGGTTCGCATGCGGTAGCCCCAGGGCGCGCCGCACATCTGCGCGCATTCTTCGAGGCTTTTGTCGACCTGCAGCATCACGCCGGAGATCGTCCGGATGCCGAGCGGCAGAAAGACCGTGATGTAGGCGATGAGCAGGAGCCAGAGCGTGCCGTATATCGGGATCGGCGAGACGAGCCATGCCCACATGATGCCGAAGGCGAAGACGAGCCGCGGCACCGCCTGCGGGAACATCACGACGTATTCGATGATGCTGCTGCCCGGTAATTTGGCGCGGTAGATCAGCCAGGACAGCAGCGTCATCAGCAGCACGCCGATCGTCGCGGTCGCAAGGCCCAGGATCAAGCTGTTGCCGAGCGCGGAACGCACGGCGTTCATCGACATCGCGGTGCGATAATTGTTGAGCGTCCAATTGTCCGCCGCGGGGAAGGCGACGGCGAGTTTTTGGAACGAGGCGTAGATCAGCGTCGCCAGCGGCAGCACGACGGCAACGAACAGATACAGCAGACAGAACGCGAGCAGGACATAGCGGAGCCGCCCGACATCGTTGACGCGCGGGCGAAACGCCTTGCCGGTGATGGTGACGTAGGAGCCGGCCGTCACGATCCAGCGATAGACGAACAGCATCAGGAACATGACGATGAACAGCGATGCGCCCATCGCCGCGGCGAGCGGGATTTTCGGCGGATACTGCTGCGTGAGCTGGTAGATCGCCGTGGTGACGACGTAGAAGCGGTTGGGAGAGCCGAGCACCAGCGCCGCCGCGAACGAGCCCAGCATTTCCGCGAAAACGAAGATCGCGGCGCCGAGGACGCCGGGAATCACCAGCGGCAACGTGATCCGCAGCATGGTGCGCCAGCGGCTCGCGCCCATCACCTGCGAGGCTTCCTCGAGCGACGGGTCCATCGACTTCATGACCGCCGAGATCATGACGAAGGCGACGGAGCCTTCGAAGAAGGCCATCACCCAGGCGATCCCGAAAGCGGTGTTGGCGTCGATGATGTAGCCGGTCCCGCCCAGCGCGCGCCAGAACTGGTTGATGAAGCCGCTTTCCTGCGAACCGAGCATGCTCCAGGCGAGCGCGCCGAGGAGCGGCGTGAGATAGAACGGCACCACCATCAGCGGTTCGAGCCAGCGCCGGCCCGGGACGTTCGTGCGGGTCAGGATCCACGCCAGCGCGAAGCCGAACACAAGCGCGAGCGCCGTCGCGACGAAGGAGACGCCGAGCGTGTTGAAGATGATCTGCGGATACTGAAGCAGGCCGCCGAAGTTCGAGAAGCCATAAGCCGTCGGCGGCCGCACATCCGGGTCGCCGACGTCGAGCGCCGCCTGCAGCAGGAAGAAGACCGGGTAGAGGACGAGGACCGCCGCGACGATCGCGACCACGACGCCGGCAACGGCTTGCGCCGAAAAGCGCCGCCCAGCGATCACCGTCTGCGTCATCAATGTGCCTCGCGCTCGTGCCCGACCAACCGGCTACACGGCAAAGGCGCCGCGTAGCCGCAACGACAAGTCGGCGTCACAAGCCGAGCATTCCGTTCCATTCCTTGGTGAAGGTGTCACGCATCTTGGCGTAATCGTCGTAATCGGTCGGGAACAGGAGCTTGAAGTCGGAGAGCTTGGCGCCGGTTTTCATCGGCGGAGCGTCGGAGCGCACCGACCCGTAGATCAGGTTCGGATGGTTCTGGTACCAGGCCTGGCCGCGTTTCGACATCGCCCAGTCCATGAACAGCTTCGACGCTTCCGGATGCGGCGCCTTGCTCACCGCGCCGAGGACGCATGGCGTGGCCGGCAGCCCGTCCGGCGGCATCACCATGGTGATGTCCTGCGTCTTCTCCTTGTAGAGCGAGTAGCCGGCGTATTCGGCGAGGCTGCAAACCTTGTCGTCGCCTTTGGCGAGGCGATCGTAGAGCTGCACCCGCGAATCGAACGCCTTGGGGGTCAACTTGGCGTATTCCTTCCAGTATTCGGGGCCGTACATTTGCCGCAGCATGTACCAGGCGACATACTGCACGCCGGAACTTGAGATCTTGCAGCTGATCGAGCCTTTCCACTTCGGATTGAGCACGTCCTTCCAGGTCTTCGGCGCCTCGGCCTCGCTGACTTTCTTGTTGTTGTAGGCGATGCCGGCGAAGGTCGTCCCGGTCCAGAAGAAGGAGCCTTGCGGGTTGGACTTGAAGTCGGCCTTGTAGGCGTCGGATTCAGGCCCGACATAGACCGCGTAGCCTTCCTTCTTCTGGAAATCCAAGGCTGGGGCGATGTCGGAAAGCTGCAGAACGTCGACGTCAAAGCGGCCGGCGGAGCGCTCCGAGACGATCTTGTTGTAGAGCGCGCCGGTCTGCGCGCGCACATAACTCGTCTTGATCTTAGGGAAATCCTTGTGGAAGCCCTCCATGATCGCGGCCGTCCCGGCTTCGTTCTCATGGCAGTAGAAGACGAGAGCTCCCTCCTGCTCGGCCTTGGCGACGTCGGCATAGGTTTCGAAATCGAGAACTTTCGTTGCCTTGCGCGGCTGCGTCTGCGCCATGACCTGCGGCGCGCCGAGCCCGAACAGAGGCACGGCGGCAAGCGCGGTGCCGGCCTGCAAGAGGCTCCGTCGCGACAATCTTTCATCGGTGAAGCGTGTCATTATTTTCTCCCGTCGTTCGGTTTTTGGGGGGAGCAACGTCGGTGAGCGCCCGCCAGTCGTATTATGTCCGATGACAGCTTACCGCGTTCAGTCCCCGCGGCAATGCCTGTCGCGAGATTAAGGCCGCGCACCGGCATGTCGCCGGGCGCGGCTCACGCCGTGCCCGCGATGTTCCAGCCCCGCGCGCCCTCGCCGAATATCTCGAATCCGCTGGGCGTAACCGCGACGGTGTCCTCGAGCTTGATGTAGCCGCGGCGCGGGTGCCTTATCGTCGTCTCGACCGAGATGACCATGCCCGTTTCCAGCGGCGCGGCGCCATAGTGCTCGCCCTGCGCGCCGGGCGCGAGACGCGGCGCTTCATGGCTCGCCAAACCCATGCCGTGCGCGACGAAATGGATGTGGGCATGCTGCGGCGAACGCCGTAGCCGCGCCTCCGCGGCCGCGTAGATCTCTTGGCCGAGCGCGCCCGCTTTCACCGGCGCAAAGGCCGCGCGCTGAATCTCCTCGACCTCGTTCAGCAGGTCCTGCAATTCGTCGTCCGGCGACCCCTGGATGGCCATGCGCGCGAGATCGCCGATATAGCCGTAATAATTGCCGCCGGAATCGATCGAGAGCACCTCGCCCCTCTCCCACCGTTGCGACGACGGCGCGCGGTTATGGCTGGCGCCGACGGCGACCAGGCAGTACTCGAAGTTCAGCCCGCGGTTGACCTCCTCGCGCCGCAGCGCGTCGGTCAATTCCTGCTTGGTCGATCCGGGGCCGTGCGTCGCGATGACGGCGAGCATCGCTTCGATCACCTTCTCGGATGCAATACGCAACTTATCCAGTTCCTCGGGGCGCTTTACGGCGCGCAACCGCTCCAGGATGTTGTGGGCGTCGGAGAATTTGCTGGACGAGAAGGCGTTGTAGAGCGTGCCGCCGGCATCGATGGGGAGGAAAGACATCTCGATCGAGATGTTCTTCGTCTTGATGCCGGATCGCCGCAGATAGGCGATCGCCTTTTCCATCGCGTCGACCGAGCCCGCCGACGATGTCTGGGCTTCCGGCGTCCAGAACGGAGCCACTTCCTGCTGCCAGCCTTCGAGGCGATGGCCGATGAAGGCCGCGCGTTCCGGCGCGCCCTTCGGATAGATCACGAGCGGCAGATAGCGGCTCGGCCCGATCGCATCCATGTAGTCGAAAAACTGCGCGCGATGCCCGCCGAGCAGGTACTGCACGTTATGTTTCGCATTGGCGATCACGACGTCGACGCCGGCATCGTCCATGATCCTGTCGAGGCGAGCTTGGTCGAAGGGGAGATGTCGGAGGGAATAGGCAGGTTTGGCGGACATCGGTCGCTCCTTGGGGAAATGGATATCGTCGCGTTGCGGGCGGCGTAACGTGTCGATGGCGAGGATAGTCCGTCGCGAAAGCGGGCGCCACGCCCTGCCCCATTGCGCATGGCAGCCGCGCCGCGCATCAACGGTGTTGACGCCGCCCGCCCCCGCCGCGCCCCGTCACACGCCGAGATGGCTGTGAATAAAGCCACTGTCGGCCTGCAACTCGGCCGCCGAACCGTCGAATACGACCCTTCCCTTCGACAGGATCACGTGCCGGTTTGCGAGGACGAGCAGGTCGGAAAGATTCTTGTCGACCACGACGGTCGCGATTCCCGCCTCGCCGATCGCGCGTATCGTCGCCCAGATCTCTTCGCGAACTTTCGGCGCCAGTCCTTCCGTCGCCTCATCGAGCAACAAGATGCCCGGATTGGTCATCAGCGCCCGCGCGATGGCGAGCATCTTTTGCTCGCCGCCCGAGAGTTGATTGCCCCAGTTCCCGCGCCGTTCAGCAAGGCGGGGAAACAGCGAATAGATGCGCGCAAGCGTCCATTGCGGCGCCTGACCGGGCCGGCCGGTCGCGGCGACCGTGAGGTTTTCCTCCACCGTGAGATTGGGGAAAATGCTGCGGCCCTCGGGCACGAAGGCGAGGCCGGCGCGCGCCACGACGGACGGACGCGCCCCGGCGATGTCGCAGGCGCCGAGGCGGATCGATCCCGAGCGCGCCGGCGTGAGGCCCATCAGCGTACGCAGCAGCGTGGTTTTTCCCATGCCGTTGCGGCCGAGCAGGCTCACCGTTTCGCCCGGCGCGACGCGAAAATCGACGTCGTGCAGGATATGGCTTTGCCCGTAGAACGTATTGAGACCTTCAGCCTCAAGCCCGATCACCGCCGACGGAGCCGGGCGGCGCGCCGGCGCTGTCTGCGCCGCGGTGTCCCATTGGCCGAGATAAGCCTCGCGTACCGACGCATCCTGCCGAATGGCGTCCGGAGCGCCGTGGGCGAGAAGACGTCCGCCGACCAGAACGGTCAACGTATCCGCGGCGGCGAACACGGCATCCATGTCATGCTCGATAAGGATCACCGTGTGCCGCGCCGCCAGGCGGCGGAGCAGCGCGGTCACGCGGCCCGTTTCCTCCGGCCCCATCCCCGCCAGCGGCTCGTCGAGAATGAGCACGCGCGCGCCCATGGCGATGAGCATCGCAATTTCGAGCTGACGCTGTTCGCCATGGCTGAGATCCGCGGCCTTCGCGCCCGCGCGTTGCGCCAATCCGACAGCATCGAGCGCATCGCGGATATCGGCCTCGATCTGACCCCGCTGGCCGCGGGAGGACATCCGCACGGGACTTGGCTCGCGCGCCTGCGCCGCCAACAGGCAGTTCTCCCACGCCGTGAACGGCAAAATAACGTTCGTGATTTGATAGCTGCGCCCGATGCCCAATCGCGCCATCGCGTGCAACGGCCTGCCGGTGACATCGGCGCCATCGACGGCGATATGCCCGGATGTCGGCGGTAACGCGCCGGAAAGCATGTTGATGAAGGTCGTCTTGCCCGCGCCGTTCGGGCCGATAACGGCATGGACCTTGTCGGGCGCGAAGCCGAGCGTCACGCCATCGACCGCCAGTAGCCCTCCGAAGCGGCGCGTCAGGCTCGTCGTCGACACGGCAAGGCCGCTTCGGCCTTCCTCCGCCCGCGAAGCGCGGACGGCCGACCGCGTTGGAAATAGCTGGAGCGCATTGGACGTCGCGGGGAAGAGGCCCGCGATACCACGCGGAACGGCCAGCACGGCGGCGATCAGGATGGCGCCGAGCGCCAGCGACCAATGCTCCGCAAGCGGGCCGACGAGACTCGCGGATTTGAGAAGCTCTTCCAGGCCGGCGTAGAGGATGGCGCCGAGAATGGCGCCGAACAACGTACCGACGCCGCCGAGCACCGCCATCATGATGGCGAGCCCGGACTGGCGCCAGCCGAACAGGTCCGGCGTCACATAGCCGTCGATCGTCGCGAACAATGCGCCGGCGAGACCGGCGATGCTGCCTGCGAGCGTGAACGCCACGAGCTTATGCGCGTAGGTGTCGTAGCCCAGCGCCGCAATCCGCGTCTCGTTCCAGCGAATGCCTTGCAGCACGCGGCCGACCGGCCCGCGCGCGATCGCCAGCAAGCTTACGTAGCAAACGATCAGCAGCGCCAGGCAGAAATAGAAAAACACGATGCGCCGATCGAGGTCGAGGAGCGTCACGTCACCGATCGAAAGCTGCGGCTTGACGTTGATGTAGGCGCCGTCGGAGCCGCCGGAAAAACCGCCGTCATGGAACAGCGCGAAGGCCATCTCCCCGAAGGCGAGCGTCACCATGATGAAATAGAAGCCGCGCGTCAGCACGGCGAGCGCCCCGACCGCGAGCGCCGCGACGCCGGCGCCAAGCATCGCGCCGCCGAACGCGACAATGACGCTCGCACCCGCATCGGCCGGGGAGAGGAAATAAACGGCGTAAGCCCCGAGTCCGAAGAACATCGCATGCCCGAAGCTCACCAGACCGCTGATGCCGATCAGGAAATCCAGGCTGAGCACGAGGATCGCGAGCACCATCACACGCGTCACGAATTTCATCGCATAGGCGCCGCCGAACAGGGGCACGGCCGCCGCGACGCCGGCGAGGACGACGAGGGTGACGATAACGGCGAACGACGGACGCGCAAGCACGTCAGGCTCGCCCGAGCAGGCCGCCGGGCCGCATGACGAGGACAGCGGCCATCAGCGCATAGACGAGGAAGCTGGCCGCCTGTGGCAGGAAGACCTTGCCGAAGGCGTCGGCGAGCCCGATCAGCAGCGCGCCGAAGAAAGCGCCGCGCACGCTGCCGATGCCTCCGATCACCACCACGACGAAGGAGATGATGAGGACATGTTCTCCGATGCCCGGATACACGCTCTCGATCGGCGCCGCGACCATGCCGGCCGCCGCGGCGAGCGAGACGCCCCCCGCGAACACGAAGCGGAACAGCCAGCGCGTGTCGACGCCGAGCGCTTCGAGCATCTCGCGGTTCGACTCGCCGGCACGGATCATCCGGCCGATCCGCGTATGCTGGATCACGTACATCATGCCGAGCGCGAGCAGGACGCAGATCGCCGCGACCGCGATGCGGTAAACGGGATAGCCCATCACTTCGGAAATCGGAACGTTCCCCGCGAGATACTTCGGAACCGGCACGCTATGCGGTTGCGGACCCCAGAAGATCCGCTGCAACTCGTTGAAGATGAGGATGAGGCCGAACGTCAGCAGCACCTGTTGCAGATGGTCGCGGGCATAGAGGTGGCGAATGAACAGCCATTCGATCGCGGCGCCGAACGCGAACGCCAGCGGAATGCCGACCAGCAGCGCCAGGAAAATGTCGCCGAGCATGCTCGTCAGCGTGAGCGCGCCATACGCGCCAAGCATGTAGAACGAGCCGTGCGACAGGTTGATCACGCCCATGATGCCGAAGACGAGCGTCAATCCGCTCGCCGCCAGGAAGATCAGCAGGCCATACTGAAGCCCGTTGACGATCTGGATGAGGATCAGGTCCATGCCGGCACGATCTCGAGCTTCGCCCCGCGGTCGCTATCCGCAGGGCCGCCTCGCCATGACTCGCTCAAGCGCCGAGACGGCAGCCGGTGCCCGGATCGGCGAGCGCCGGGACGGCGTTGCGCACGAACCGGTTGGCGCCATCCTTGAACTCGCGCAGATAGAAATTCTGCACCGGGTTGTGCGCGGCCGAAAGCTTGAAGGGGCCACGCGGGCTGTCGAATGCCGCGCGTGAGATCGCGGCGTTGAGCGCGTCGCGCTTGGATGCGTCGCCGCCGACGGCCTTCAGCCCTGCGTCGAGCAACGCCGCGGCGTCCCAGCCCTGCACGGCATAGACGTCGGCCGCCGCCTTGTATTCGGTCTCGAAGGCGGCGCGGAACGCCTTGTTCTCCGCGTTATCGAGATCGTCGGCGTAGTGCATCACCGTGAAGAGGCCGTCCGCCTCGCCGGCGATCGAGCTTTCGACGCCGTCGGTGAGGAAACCGGGGCCCCAGAGCGGGATGCTCTTGCGCAAGCCCGCGGCCGCATAATCCTTCAGCCACTTGACGGCGCCGCCGCCGGCAAAGAACGCGAACACGGCGTCCGGCTTGATCGACCCGATCTCCGCCAGCGCCGATTGGAACTCGACGTTGGGGAACGGGAGCGCGATCTCCTTGAGAATCTGGCCGCCGCCCTTGGTGAACGTGGAGCGGAACCCCGCCAGCGTCTCCTCGCCCGCCGCATATTTCCAGTTGGCGGTCACGACGCGTTTGATGCCCGCCTCCGCCATCACCTGGCCGCAGGCGATGCCCACCTGCCCGTTGGAGAACGACGAGCGGAAAATGTTCTTGGCGCACTGCGCGCGCGTCAGGATATCCGCGCCGGCGTTGGGAATGATCGTCGGCACGCCCGCCTCGCGCGCGACCTTGCTCATCGCCATCGCAACACCCGAATGCACGGTGCCGACGAGCACGTCCACCTTCTCGCCCTCGACGAGTTTGGTCGTGAGTTCAGGGCCCTTGGGCGGGGCGGATTCGTCATCGAGCTTGACGAAGGTGATGCGCCGGCCCGCCAGCGTCCCGCCCTGCTTTTTGACATAGAGCTCCATGGCGCGCGTGATCGCTTCGCCGAGCTGAGCATAGGTCCCGCTATACGGCAGCAATACGCCCACCTTGATCGGCGTGCCTTGCGCCACGGCCGGCGTCGGAAATCGCCACGTCAGTCCCGCGGCGCCTGCTCCGGCGAGCGCCAGCAGCCGGCGGCGCGAAACACGGTTTTGATCCTTGATCATCAGTCCCCCCAATGAGTGCCGGGCATTTCTTAAGCCGCAATGCGCCCGGCCCGCCAGTATAATCAACCGGGCACGGCGCAATACTTCGCTCGAAACACGCTAATGCGGCATCAAGGCTTTCAGCGCCGCGAACCAGGCCAGCAGCGTCAAGCCGATCCGGCCGTAGTTCAAGGCCGTCCAGACCGCGAACTTTCGTCGCACATCCTGCCAGGCGAAATCCTCGGCGCGCCGCAGGCGGTTCATCGTGGGAATGAAATAGAGGAAGGTCGCACCCCGTTCGACGGCGACGAGGCCAAGCGCGATCATCCACCAGAGCCGCCGCAACTCGTCCATCGGGACGATGGCCACGGCGGCGGCGCCGGCCACGACCAGGAGCGTGAGCGGTACGGTCGTGAGGAAGGCCCAGAAGCGGCGTCCACTATCCGGCGAATGCAGCGATTGGGGAGGAGCGCTCCCCCAGAGAGGAACGACGATGCGGGCCTCGTAAATCCCCGCCCCCGCGGCGATGCCGAGGTCGAGAACGAAAAGCCACAAGATGACGACGGCGATATCAGCCTGCACTCACGCCTCCCACCGCGACCGGGGCGCCGGCCGCGGCCGCTCGATGCATCGCGCCACTTACTTGCCCTCCGTCGCGGTCATGATGCGGCGCGCCAGCCGCGCGCGCAGTTCATCGGGGAGTTGAATCTCGTGGAGCTTCCAAGTCCAGCGAATGAGGCGGAGGCGGATCCGAAAGGATTGTGCCTCGGGGCGCGAAGGCGGCACCGTTACGTAAAAATCGTCGAAACTGTATTCTGAATTGGAATAGAGGTTCCATGCATCGCGGAAGTTCCGCGGAAGCAGTTGGGGCGCATTGTCGGGCCCGCTCGGCGGGGCTTCGTCGGCCGTCATGATTTCGACCAACTGCTTCGGGCCGGATAAGCCTTCGATGGCTTGATCGACCTGTGTGCTTGCGGCACCGATGAGGAGCTGGCCGAACGGCCCGAGCTGCGCGGCCTTGCCGCTGAGCTGAAGATAGGATTGCAGGATTTGCCGGTTGAGCGAGGCCGTGACGGTACGGAATTCCACGCGCCGCCGAAGCTCGGCGAGGTCTTGGCGCTCGAGGGCATGCACCAGCCGATAAAGGTCGACAAACGGCCAAGCTGTGTAGGCGGCAAACAAGAGGAGAAGAGGAATCCCTAAACGGGTGACCCAGCGCATACGATGACCTACCCCCCTCAATGCGGCACCTTCGGGGCGACGGTTGCAGTTGACATGCCCTGCGGTTGCGGCGTGTGTATGGCTTCTCTAACTTAAGTCCTCCCACCCTGCTGTGATCTAGCCATGCACACACGCGACGGCATCATCGAAGCGATCGGCAACACGCCGCTTATCAAGCTCCGGCAAGCGTCGGAAGCCACCGGCTGCACGATCCTCGGCAAGGCCGAGTTCATGAATCCCGGTCAGTCCGTGAAAGATCGCGCCGGCCGGCAGATGATCCTCGAGGCGGAGAAGCGCGGCGATCTTCAGGCTGGCGGGCTTGTCGTCGAAAGCACCGCCGGTAATACCGGGATCGGCCTTGCCCTCGTCGCCAATGCGCGCGGCTATCGCACGCTGATCGTGATGCCCAACACGCAGAGCCAAGAGAAGAAGGATATGCTGCGGCTCTGCGGCGCCGATCTCGTCGAAGTGCCGGCATTGCCCTACAGCAATCCCAACAATTATCAGCACGTCGGGCGGCGGCTGGCCGAACAACTGCGCAAGGACGAGCGAAACGGCGTGATCTTCGCCGATCAGTGGAACAATCTCGACAACCGCAAGGCGCACTACGTTTCGACCGGCCCGGAAATATGGGAACAGACAAGCGGCAAGATCGACGGCTTCATCTGCTCCATCGGCACCGGCGGCACGATCGCCGGAACCTCCCAGTTCCTGCGCGAGAAGAAGAAGGACATCGTGATCGGCGTCGCCGATCCGCACGGAGCGGCGATGTACAATCTGTTCACGCGCGGAGAAGCGAAGGCATCCGCGGGTGGTTCGATCACCGAGGGCATCGGGCTCGGCCGCGTGACGCCAATCATCGAAGATATGAAAGTGGACAAGGCCTATCTGATCCCGGACGACGAGGCGATCCCGTACGTCTTCGACCTCCTGGAGCACGAGGGTCTGTGCGTCGGAGGGTCGTCCGGCGTCAATATCGCCGGCGCCGTTCGCCTCGCCAAGGAACTGGGGCCCGGCCACACCATCGTGACCGTGCTGTGCGATTTCGGCACCCGCTACCAGTCGAAGCTCTTCAACCCGGAGTTCCTGCGCTCCAAGAACCTGCCGGTGCCCACCTGGCTGGAGCGCAAATCCGACATCAAGCCGCCGCTCGAGTAATCATGGCCACCGATCTTCTGTTTCGCGACGACGCCTATTTGCGCAACTGCACCGCCACGGTTCTGGCGCTGACAGACGACGGCGGGCTCATTCTGGATCGTACCTTGTTCTACGCGACGTCCGGCGGCCAGCCCACCGACACCGGCACGCTCACGACACCCGACGACAATATCGCCCGCGTGAGCGCCGCGGCCTTCACCGACAAGACGAAGACCGAGATCGTTCACCGTCTCGATCCGGGCGGCGCCCAACCCGAGGTCGGCGACGAGGTGCGGCTCGCCCTCGACTGGGAACCGCGTTACGCGCGGATGCGCATGCATACGGCGCTGCATCTGCTCTCCGCGGCCCTGCCCTATGCGGTCACAGGCGGTTCGGTCGGGGACGCGGAAGGCAGGCTCGACTTCGATATTCCCGATGCCGGCCTCGACAAGGATGAGATCACCGCCAAGCTTGCCGAAATGATCGCGAGGGATGCGGACGTCACCGCGCGTTGGATCACGGACGCCGAGCTCGAAGCCAACCCTGGTCTCGTAAAGACGATGTCGGTGAAGCCTCCGATGGGAACCGGCCGCGTGCGCTTGATCGAGATCGCCGGTCTCGATCTGCAGCCTTGCGGCGGAACGCATGTCCGGCGCACCTGCGAGATCGGCGCCGTCCGTGTCACCCAGATCGAAAAAAAGGGCAAGCAAAACCGGCGCGTGCGCATTGCTTTCGCCTGAGGACAAACGTCGACGCCGGATGCCGGGATATCGTCAAGGAACTACGACCTCGCTTCGAGGTTGCTCGTATTCATACATGACTGCGCCGAGAGCGGGATGAGGAAAAGTGTATAGCGGTTTTTCGCCGACATCCTGCTCTAAGTTATGAGAATCGATCACGTTCATGATTTTTGGATCGATTCGATCCAAAAATCATCGTGATCTAGCGTTGCGCATTGCACACATCGTGAAAGGCCATGCCATGCCGACTGAAACGGAACTGCCCAGCCGCTGGTTGAAGACGACGGAATGGCTC
>JBDHSU010000100.1:0-15169 GCA_039808325.1 Variibacter sp.
CTTGCAGCCGACCTTCGCGATGAACTTCGCGAAGCCCTCCAGTTGCTGCTTGATGAAATCGCGCGTGGTTTTGTCGGTCAGTTCGCCCTTCGCCGCGTCGACCCTATCCTGCACCGTGCCGACGAAAATCTCCGGCCGGTTGAACACGAGCGCCTCCAGAAACACGAGGGTCTGGCGCAGATGATACTGCGCGCGCGCGCCGCCGATCGGCCCTATCGACGCGGATTGCAGCGCGACCGGCTTGTGGGCGAAAGGCTGGTCCGGCAAACGCGAGACCCAATCGATCGCATTCTTCAAGACGCCGGGAATGGAATAATTATATTCGGGGGTGACGATGATCACGCCATCGGCCTTGCGGATGGCATCGCCAAGGGCCGTCACGGGGGCGGGAAAGCCCTTCTCCTGCACATCGGCATTGTAGAGCGGGATATCGCCGATCGGCGGCGACGGAACAAGGTTCATGCCGGCCGGGGCGAGCGCCGGCAACGATTTAGCCACGATCGCGTTGAACGATGCCTTGCGCAGGCTGCCGCAGATCACCAGGACATTCGCCATTGACCACTCCGTGAAGCTAAAATTTGTCTATTGAACGATGCCGCGGACGCGGCGTTGGACGGATGTCGGCATCGTGGGCGTGGATGTCAACGCCCGCAAGCCCCGTCCACCGCGTACGAACGAACCCGATTCCATGACTGAACCCGCTCCCCCGGCACAAATCACAACGCGCTGCTGCGTTACCGGCGGCGGCCCGGCCGGAATGATGGCGGGGTTCCTGCTGGCCCGCGCCGGCGTCGAGGTGGCGGTGCTCGAGAAGCACGCCGACTTCCTGCGCGACTTTCGTGGCGACACGATCCATGCCTCGACGCTCGAACTGATGCACGAGCTCGGTCTGCTCGACGAGTTCCTTCGGCAACCGCATCAGAAAATCGAGCGCCTCGCCGGCATGTTCGGCGACACGCGCATTCAAATCGCCGACCTCACGCGCCTGCCGACGCATTGCCGCTTCATCGCGCTGATGCCGCAATGGGACTTCCTCGACTTCCTCGCCGAAAAAGCAAGGCGCTATCCGGCGTTCCGGCTGCTGATGCGGACGCAGGCGACCGACCTCATCGAGGAGGATGACCGTATCTGCGGCGTGCGCGCGAGGGGGCCGGAAGGGCCGATCGAAATCCGCAGCGACCTCGTGATCGCCGCCGACGGCCGGCATTCGACGCTGCGTGAGCGCGCCGGCTTCAAGGTGCTGGATTTCGGCGCGCCGATGGACGTGTTCTGGATGCGCCTCTCGCGCCAGCCCGGCGATCCCGACCAGGTGCTCGGCCGTTTCGCCGCCGGCGCGTTGCTGGTGATGCTCGACCGCGGCGACTACTGGCAATGCGCCTACGTCATCCCCAAGGGTAGCGCCGATACGATCCGCGCCGAGGGGATCGAGGCGTTCCGCGCGCGCATCGCCGCCATCGTACCGTCGCTGCGCGAACGTCTCTCGGAGCTGCGCGACTGGGACGACGTGAAGCTCCTTTCCGTCGCCGTCGACCGCTTGGAGACGTGGCACAAGCCGGGCTTGCTCTGCATCGGCGACGCGGCGCATGCGATGTCGCCGATCGGCGGCGTCGGCATCAATCTCGCCGTACAGGACGCGGTCGCCGCCGCCAACGTCCTGGCCGCGCCGCTCGCGCACGGTCCGGTGAGCGACGGCGACCTCGCCGCCGTGCAAACGCGCCGCATGTTTCCCACGCGCGTCACCCAAGCGATCCAGGTCATGGTGCAAAAGCGCGTGATCACGCCCGTGCTCGCCAGCCGCGCGCAACTGACGCCGCCGTGGCCGGCGCGGCTTCTCAACCGCCTGCCGTTCCTGCAGCAATTGATCGCGCGCGTCGTCGCGGTCGGCGTGCGCCCGGAGCATGTCCGGACGCCGGACGTGGCGAAGCGCTAAGCCTCGTCGACGACCTTGTTCACGAGAACACCGATATCGCCGATCTCAATCTCGATCGTGTCGCCGCCCTTCATCCACACCGGCGGCTTGCGCGCGTGGCCGACACCGGAGGGTGTGCCCATCGCAATCAGATCGCCCGGCTCGAGCGTCATCGCCTGCGTGATGTCGACGATCGCCGCCGCAACGGGGAACATCATGTTCGCGGTGTTGTCGGACTGCATGACGCTGCCGTTGAGGCGCGACTGGATCGGCAGCCCCTCGGCGCCCGGCGGCAGTTCGTCGGCGCTCACCATCCACGGGCCGAAGCCGCCGGTCTTGTCGAAATTCTTGCCCATGTCCCATTGCGACGTGCGGCGCTGAAACTGCCGCACCGAGCCGTCGTTGAAGCAGGAATAGCCGGCGACGCAGGATAATGCGTTCGCGGCCGTCATATGCCGCGCCGGCTTGCCGATGACGGCGACGAGCTCGCACTCGTAATCGAGCGTCTCGGAGACTTTCGGCCGCACGATCTCGCCTTCGTGCGGCGTCAGCGATGTGCGGCAGCGCATGAAGATCGACGGGAAGTCGGGCTTGGAATGGCCGCCCTCCTTCGCGTGCTCGAGATAATTCAAGCCGAGGCAAAGGATCTTTCCGGGCCGCGCGACGGGGAGCGCATATTTGATCGCCTCGAGCGGACGATGGCTGGACGCCGGCGCATGCCTGGCGATGTCGGCGAGCGGGCTCAGCGACCCATTGCTCTTGCGCAGCAACTCCCCGAGATCGGTCGGCAGCTTCGGCTCGGCGGCGTTAAGGTCGATGACGCGATCGTTTTCGACCACGCCCAGGTGCGGACCATCGTCCGTCTCGAATGCGATAATCTTCATGCGGGAGAGCCTTTTGCCGGCGGGCAGGAACGCGACGAATGCCGCGGCCGCACCATGGCCCGGCGACGCCGTCATGCGCAAGACGCAAACGGCGCGCGGGGCGGATGTCGGCCAGCCGCGCGCCGGATGCCGTGCGATCGATGGCGGAGCGTTACGCGGCGGCGACGCCGACGCCGATCGGGCAGCTCACGCCGGTGCCGCCCAGCCCGCAATATCCCATCGGGTTCTTGAGCAGGTACTGCTGGTGATAATCCTCGGCGAAATAGAACGGCGGCGCGTCGAGAATCTCCGTCGTGATGGCGCCGTAGCGTTGCTTCGCCAAAGCCTTGGCGAAGGCCGCCTTCGATGCCTCGGCGGCGGCGCGCTGTTCCGGCGAGAACGTATAGATGCCGGAACGATACTGCGTGCCGATGTCGTTGCCCTGGCGCATCCCCTGCGTCGGATCGTGACTTTCCCAGAACGTCTTGAGCAGCTTCTCGTAGGTGATCTTCGTCGGATCGAAGACAACGAGCACGGTCTCGTTGTGGCCGGTGCGGCCGGAGCACACCTCCTCATAGGTGGGATTCGGCGTGACGCCCCCGGCATAGCCCGCCGCCGTCACCCAGATGCCGTCGCCCAGTTCCCAGAACTTGCGCTCCGCGCCCCAGAAGCAGCCAAGGCCGAACATCGCCGTCTGTAGGCCCGGCGGATACGGCCCCTTGAGGGGATGGCCGGTTATCTCGTGCTTTTCGGCCGTCGGGATGGGATCGGCGCGGCCCGGCAAAGCTTCGTTCTGCGTCGGCATCGCAAGCGACTTCTTGAACATGAACATAGGGCCCTCCGTTCGTTCGAGCCCTCATATAAGCACGGCGCCGCCCGGCCGCACGCGCTTGCGCGCCCCTCGCGATCAATTCCGGGCGTAGCCGATCAACCGCCGCTTCTTGCGCCCGAGAAGCATCAGGACGATGCCCAGGACCCCGAAAACCGCCCAGGTCGGGGCGGAGAGGATATTGAGGATTACCGGATCCCAAAGCCAGTGCCCGGCATAATGCTCGACCATCGGCTGGAGCCGTTGCAGGCTTTCGGAATGCAGCGCGTTCCAGGTATCGCCGAGCTTGGTCATGTAGACCTGACTGCCGGCGATCGTCTTGGTGCCGTCGTAGATCAAGGCGACGAAGGCGCCCGCCAGCGCCCAGAGACCAAAGAAGCGAAAGACGAAACGGATCATGCGGCAGTCGGAGCGTTCGGGGCTATGCGCGGACGGGAGCCCGCGAGCGTAACGTCAGTGCGATCCGGCCTCAATCCTTAGCACGCTCGACGTAGGAGCCGTCGGCGGTCTGCACGACGATGCGGGTTCCGGTATTGATGTGCGGCGGAACCATCGTGCGCACGCCATTCGAGAGCATCGCAGGCTTGTAGGAGGACGAGGCGGTCTGCCCCTTCATCGCCGGTTCGGTCTCGACCACCTCGAGCGTCGCGCGCTGCGGCAGCTCGATGGCGACGGCGGTGCCTTCATGCACGCTCAGGCGCACCTTCATCTCCGGCTGGAGATAAGGCGCCTGGTCGCCGACCACGTCTTCCGTCACCGCGATTTGCTCGTAATTGTCCATGTTCATGAAGTGGAAGCCGTCGCCGTCCTGGTAGAGGTACTGGAACTCCAGATCCTCGACATGCGCCCGCTCGACCTGCTCGGTCGTCTTGTAGCGCTGCGACACCTTCACGCCGTCGCTGATCCGGCGCATATCCGCCTGGGTGACGGGCGTGCCCTTGCCGGGATGGATGTTCTCGGAACTCAGGACGACGTAAAGCTTCCCGTCGATGTCGACGATATTGCCCTTGCGTAGCGAACTGGCGATGACTTTCACAAACAATTCCTCGGTCTGGAATGGGGGCCGACACACGCGTTCGGGCCCAGCCCCCCGCGAGAGTTGCCGCAACATACTGATCTTGCGGCGGCGCGCCAGTGATTTCGGCCCGGTTGGCCCCCTTCCGATGGGGGAATCGTGAGCGCGAGACCGCGCTGGTGGGCGCGGGATACCCATGCGGACCGGCGGCCGGCGCTCATGGCGCGGCAACGCATCGCCCGGGCCATCCGGCGGTTTTTCGACGACCGCGACTTCGTGGAGGTCGAGGCGGGCATCCTGCAGGTTTCGCCGGGCAACGAGGCGCATCTGCACGCCTTCGCGACGCAGATCGTCGGGGCGGACGGCGCACGCGCGCCGCTCTATCTCCACACCTCGCCGGAATTCGCCTGCAAAAAGCTGCTGGCGGCGGGGGAGCCCCGGATCTTCGACTTCGCCCGCGTGTTCCGCAACCGTGAGCGCGGCGCCCTGCACCATCCCGAATTCACGATGCTCGAATGGTACCGCGCGAACGAGAACTACGACGCGGTGATGCGCGACTGCGTCGACCTGCTGCGCCTGACAGCAGAAACGGCGGGCGTGGCGCATCTGCGGTTCCGCGACCGCACCGCCGACCCCTTCGCCGAGCCGGAACGGATCGCCGTGGCGGAGGCTTTCACCCGTTTCGCCGGGATCGACCTCTTGGCGACGGTCTCGGGCCGTGAAACCGACCGCGAGGCGCTCGCCTCGGCCGCCCGGATGGCCGATATCCGGCTTGCGGACGACGATACCTGGAGCGACATCTTCAGCCGGATCATGGTCGAGCGCGTGGAGCCTCGACTCGGCCATGGGCGTGCGACGATCCTCTACGAGTATCCGAGCGCCGAGGCGGCCCTGGCACGGCCCAAGGCCGGCGACGCGCGCGTCGCCGAGCGCTTCGAGCTCTATGCCTGTGGCGTCGAGCTCGCGAACGGTTTCGGGGAGCTCACCGACGCCGCCGAACAGCGGCGACGTTTCGAGGCGGAGATGGACGAGAAGGCGCGCGTCCACGGCGAGCGCTACCCGATCGACGAAGATTTCCTGGCCGCCCTCGCCTCCATGCCGGACGCCAGCGGCGTGGCGCTGGGCTTCGATCGTCTCGTGATGCTGGCGACCGGCGCGCCGCGGATCGACCAGGTGATCTGGACTCCCTTGCCCGATTGATACCGCTGCCCGGTTGACGCCGGCGCCGCCAGGCTGTTTGCGTCCGGCGCGCCGCGAAAGGACGACCATGACGAACGTCACCCAAACCCTGCGCCGCTCCGAAGAGCTGACGCGCGCCGGCCTCGCCCCACCGGACAAGGCGGCGGCACTCGACGCCGTGGCGCGCCGCTATGCCGTCGCGATCACGCCCGCCGTCGCCGATCTGATCGTGGCCGGCGATCCGTCGGACCCGATCGCGGCGCAGTTCGTGCCGACACCGGCCGAGCTCGACATCCAGCCCGGGGAGATGGACGACCCGATCGGCGACGACGCGCACAGCCCCGTTCCCGGTATCGTGCATCGCTATCCCGATCGCGTGCTGCTCAAGCCGGTGCATGTCTGCGCCGTCTACTGCCGCTTCTGCTTCCGGCGCGCCATGGTCGGCCCTGGCAAGAGCGAGGCGCTGACGCCGCGGGCGCTGGCGACGGCGATCGATTATATCCGCGCGCATTCCGAGATCTGGGAGGTCATTCTCACCGGCGGCGATCCGCTCATGCTCTCACCGCGCAAGCTTGCCGCCATCGTGCAGGCGCTGAGCGCCATCGATCACGTCAAGGTCGTGCGCATCCACACCCGCCTGCCGGTCGCCGATCCGAAGAAGATCGCGCCCGCGCTCGTGCGCGCGATGCGCACCGGTCCGAAGGCCACCTATGTCGTGCTGCACGCCAACCATGCGCGGGAAATGTCAGCCGAAACGCGCGCCGCCTGTGCGCGGATCATCGACGCCGGCATTCCCATGCTCAGCCAGTCGGTCCTGCTGCGCGGGGTCAACGACGATCCGGAGACCCTCGCCGATTTGATGCGCACGCTCGTCGCATGCCGCATCAAGCCCTACTACCTGCACCATGCCGACATGGCGCCCGGGACGCGCCATTTCCGGACCTCGATCGCCAAGGGACAAGCATTGATGCGGCAGTTGCAGGGAACCGTCTCGGGCCTGTGCCAGCCGCAATACGTCCTGGACATCCCCGGCGGCCACGGGAAGACGCCGATCGGGCCGAGCTATCTCGCGCCCGAGGGCGCTGCGGGCCGCGGCGGCTACGCCGTCACCGATTATCGCGGCCGGCAGCACCCTTATCGCAGCGACGGAGAGTAGAGCGGGATGAGGAAAAGTGTGGGGCGGTTTTCCGCCCGCATCCCGCTCCAACTTATGAGAATCGATCACGTTCATGATTTTGGATCGATTCGATCCAAAATCATCGTGATCTGTGCATTCCGCTTCCCCGTTGATTCCGCAAGGCTTTCCTGTTTCTGCCGCTTTCCAGCCCCTTTGACGTCATGATCAGGGGGCTGGATGCTGACCTTATTCGGGGGCCACAAGGGGGATCAGGATGATCTTCAGAGCCATGGCCGTGTCGGCGGTGCTTGTTCTCGCGTCGCTTGGGCCAGCCGCAAGTTCCTCGTGCGATCAGCGTATCGCGAATCTCTGCCCGGGCGCCGTGGTGACGGAAACGGCGGACACCGGCGCCGCGCAGCCGATGACGACGGCGCAGCCGGCGGCTCCGATGAAGATCACGAACGGCAAGCGCGCGACGCGCAGCGCCAGGCGCTATCGCCGCTCGGTCCGCGGTGCGTGGCGGCATCGGCGTGGCAAGTCCTTCCGTCATGCGGCCGCGCGCAAGCGGACGAAGGCCGCCGCCATCCACAGCAACAAGAAGCACCGGAAAGTGGCGGAAGAGACGGACGAAATGGTCGGGCTTGCCAATTCGGACGCCGATCGCGGCGGCGACAAGCCTCTCGGCGACGGCCCTGCCCTTGGCGGCGGCATTCCCGCCGAAGCCGTCGCGGCGGAAGCGGCTCCCGCGCCACAGCCGGCGCAGAACAGCGCAACCGGCCGCGCGCTGACCAACCTGGGCCCGGCGTTCACGCCCATCGGCGCCAGCACCCTGCCGTCACGCACGTTCATGCCGGTCGCGAGCATCGCGGCGACCACCCTCGTCAATACGAAGACGGTCAATGCTCCCCCGGTCGCCCCCATGCGTGTCGCATCCGCCGAGACCACGCAACCGGCACCCGCCCCCGCTCCTGTCGCGGCAGCTCCTCAGAAGCCTGCCCCGGCGCAGGTCCCGCAGGCGACGGCGTCGACCATCGGCGGCGTCGAGATCACGACATTGCGCGCCCTGTTTCTCGCCTTCGGCGCGTTTCTGATGGCCGGCACGGCCATACGCATGGCGATCGGCTAGCAGTCACATCCGGGGCGCGCGGGACCATCAGCCCCGTGCGACGAGCCCGAAGGTTTGCGCCAGCAGCTCGTATGAGCGCTTTCGCGCCTCATGATCGAAGATGAAGCTCGTCACCATCACTTCGTCCGCGGCCGCCGAATCGATCAGCGGCTGCAGTTTCTGCATCAGCGTCACCGGCGTCCCGACGAACAGGCGCGCGCGGTTACGCGCGATGCGGGCGCGGTCGGCATCGGTGTAGGGATAGGCGGCCGCCTCCTCCGGGCTCGAGAGCGGCATGAATTGGCCGGTCTCGCGGCGCAGGAAGTTGAGATCGATCGTGCTCGCCAGCCGTTCCGCCTCGGCATCCGTGTCGGCGCAAACGGCATGGACCGCGAGGATGGCGTAGGGCTGATCGCGCCAGGCCGAAGGCCGGAACCGCGCCCGGTAATCCCGCATCGCCGCGGTCGCGTCGTGGGTCGCGAAATGATGCGCGAAGGCGAATCCCGCCCCCACCGCCGCCGCCAGTTGCGCGCTGTAGTCGCTCGAGCCAAGCAGCCAGATCGGCGGCAGCTTCACATCCACCGGCATCGCCTTGATGGCGTGATACGGATGATTGTCGGGGAACTCCCGGCTCTCCAGCAGAACCAGTTCCTGGAAACGCTCGAGGAAATCGTCGTCGGCCGCGACGTTCTGGCGGCGGCGCAGCGCGTAGGACGTGAGCTGGTCCGTCCCCGGCGCGCGGCCAAGGCCGAGATCGATGCGATCGGGAAACAGCGCTTCCAGCACCTTGAAGCGCTCGGCGACCATCAATGGGGCATGGTTGGGCAGCATGACGCCGCCGGAACCGACGCGGATCGACTTCGTCGCCGCCGCGATCTGCCCGATCATGATGTCGGGGGCGGCGCTTGCGATGTTCGGGAGGTTGTGGTGCTCGGCCACCCAGTAGCGGGCATAGCCGAGCCGATCCGCCAGGCACGCGAGGTCGATCGTGTTGCGTAGCGCCATGGCGCCGGTGGTCGCCGTCGTCACCGGCGAAAGATCGAGGACGGAGAGCGCGGTCATCGCCACGACCTAACGCAGTGCCGGGGCGTTGGCTACCTCTCGCCCCGAATGGCGGGTCAGCGCGCCGGGTAGCCGGCGCCTACCTGCTGCGGGATACCGGCCGGCGGAAGCGGCTGCGGCGACATGGATTGCGGCCCGATCGGCTGCGGCGCGCCGGCTTGCGGCGCGGCCGACGGCGTTTGCGCCGAAGCCTGCTGGGGGCTCGGCTTGCCCGGCAGGACCACGACCCGCGTTCCGACCTGGACGCGCTGATAGAGGTCTTCGATGTCGGAATTGACCAAGCGAATGCAGCCCGACGAAACGGTCTGGCCGATGGTCGACGGCTGGTTGGTGCCGTGGATGCGGTAGACGGTCTTGCCGAGATAGAGCGCGCGCGCGCCGAGCGGATTGCTTTCCCCGCCGGCCATGAAGCGCGGCAGATAGGGCTGCCGCTCGATCATTTCCGCCGGCGGATGCCAATCCGGCCATTCGGCCATGCGGGTGATGCGTTCGGTCCCGGACCAGGTGAAGCCTTCGCGTCCGACGCCGATGCCGTACCGCATCGCCTTACCGTGCGGCAGAACGAGGTAGAGGTAAGTGTTCGCCGTATCGACGATCAACGTCCCGGCCGGCTCCTTGGTCGGATAGTCGACGATCTGGCGCTTGAAGCGCTCCGGCAATTCCTTCGCAGGCCCCATTTCCGGCTGATCTTCAACCGGGAGCGCGGCGATCGTCGTTTGCCCACCCATGCCGGCCGGCGGGCGGTATGCCTGTTCCGGCGCCCCCTGGATCGAACCGGTATAGGAGCCGTCGCCATAAGGGCGGCTGGTCGCGCCGGGATAAGGCGCCGGCGCGGAGGGAACCGGCTCACGCGCGATCTCCCGGCTGTAATAGGGCTCGGGCCGCGGAGAGGAATACTGGCCGGGGGCGGCGGCGCCGTACCGCTCGCCATAGGGCGCGCGTTCGCCATAAGCCCCGCGCTCGCCGTAAGGGTTGCGGCTATACGGCTGGTCGACCTCGTCGGCAGCAGCCGGCAACGGGCTGGTTTCGTAACTCTGAACAGGGCTGTAGCGTCCGTTCTGAGCCGAAGCCGGGGCGGCCATAACAGCCACGAGGAGAAGGGTCGCCGAGGCGCCCAGAGAGAATCTGGATGTCATCGTATTTCTATCGCCGAGCGATGGGGCAGGATCAGGGCAGCCATATCCCTTGATCGGTCCTGTGTGGTGTAGATTTCGTTAAATGCGCGAATAGAGGGCCTTTGCAAGGACAACGGACGCGCGCCAGGGGCTTTCCGTCGCCAACCGTGTCAAAGAGGCAACGAAACGGCGAGCGTCTTCGGCGCGATCCGGGCAGCTTTCCATTCAGCGCAAGAACTTCTTCTCGTTCGCCTTCACCCGGTCCATGTCCTGGAGGCGGAAGATCTCCTCGACCGGAACGATCTGCTTGTCGGCGTTCTGAATACCGCCGTCCCTGCGGATCATGGCGAACGCCCGCTGCATGGCGGTCACGGCGGCACGGATCGCGTGATTGCCGTAGATGACGATCCTGATCTTGCCGAGCGCGAGAATGCGCTCGGCCGTCATGTCGGGATAGGCCGTCGGCACGATCACGATCGGGATGCGCCCTTTCCATGCGCGCACGAAGCTCTCGATCTCGTCCGGCGTCTTCTGCTTCGAGTGGATGAGGATAAGGTCGGCGCCCGCTTCCTCGTAAGCCGCCGCCCGCCTGAGCGCCTCGGCCTCGCCGAGGCCGGCGATCAACGCCTCGACCCGGGCGATGACGACGAAGTCGGGATCGCGCCGCGCCGACAGCGCCGCCTCGATCTTGCCCTGGAATTCCTCGATGCGCAGCAGGTCCTGCCGGCCGCCGGCGACGAGGCTCGTCACCTTCGGAAAGGACTTGTCCTCGATCACGACGGCGGCCGCGCCCGCCCGCTCGTAGTGCTCGACCGCATGAATGACGTTGATCGCGTTGCCGAAGCCGGTGTCGATGTCGGCGATGATGGGCAACGCCACGCGCTCCGCCATGGCCCGTACCGTGTCCAAGTGCTGCGTCATCGAGACGAGGCTCACGTCCGGCAGCGCATGCAGGGCCGAAAGCTCGAACCCGCTCGCCCAAAGCGCGTCGAAACCCGCCTCCTCCGCGAGCCGTGCCGAGAGCGGACTGTGCGCCGCCATGGCGTGAACGAGGTCGGTCTCGGCGAGTTTTTTCCGGAGCAGAGCGCCTTTGGTCATCACGGGCCTGTGTTTCGTGGATCGTCCCGCGCGGCATGCGCGGGCAATGTCTTTGATACCGCCGCCGCCACGGCGATTAAAGGCTGCCATCAAAGCGGCGCTTTAAACGGGTGGATTGGGGCTTCCAGCCGCTCGCGGACTTCCGGCCGGACCTCAGAGACGCTGGTGGGCGGATTTGACATTCGCTACTGACCTTGCAGCCAATCCGTGAAGCGAATGTCAAATCCAAAGCTCCACTAGAACCCTATAGTTGCTAGGGGTCCTTTGTTTCCAACATTTGCAAACACGCCGCTGAAATGGGATGCAAATGTCAGAAACGGACCACTAGAAGACCCCGCCCCGTCGGCTCCCACCTGGTCGCCGCTGTCCAGTTCCGCTCAAGATCGGCCCGCTTCGCACATGGCGAACGCCCACTTTTACATTGAAGCCCCGCCGCGGCTACGGGCGTTCGTTCGCGCCCGCGAGGCGAGCCTCATCCTGCTTGCGGTGCTGGTCGGCGCCATCGCGGGCCTTGTGGTCGCCGCGATGAGTGCGACCACGGCCTTCCTGCACGTGATCCTGTTCGACATCCCGGCGGGCTCACGGCTTTCCAGCCAGCTTTCCGTCGATCCGCTGCGCGCGATCATCGTGCCCTCGGTCGGGGGGCTCATCCTCGGCTTCGCGTTCCTTCTGGTGGCGCGCTGGCGCCCCGAGCGCGAAGTCGATCCGATCGAAGCGAACGCGCTGCATGGCGGACGCATGTCGTTTCGCGAGAGCGTCATCGTCGCGGCGCAAACGATCTGGTCGAGCGGCGTCGGCGCCTCGGTCGGGCTGGAAGCCGGATACACGCAGCTTTCCAGCGGCCTCGCGGCATCGTTCGGCCGCGGCTTCCACCTCAGGCGCGTCGACCAGCGCGTGATGGTGGGCTGCGGCGCCGCGGGCGCCATCGCCGGCGCGTTCGGCGCACCGCTCGCCGGCGCGTTCTATGCGTTCGAACTCGTCCTCGGCGGCTACACGCCCGCGAGCCTGACGCCCGTCGGCGTCGCGGCGCTGATGGGATATGTCGTCGCGCACGCCTTCACCCCATCTTCGCTCGGCGTCTTCGTCGGCCCGACCGGCGAGGTGCTGCCGCACGATCTCGCCATCGCCAGCGTGCTCGGCATTCTCGCCGCGATGGCAGGCATCGGCATGATGCGCGGCGTATCGCTCAGCGAAACGCTGTTCAAGAAGCGGCTGTGGGGCCCGCTGCGCCCGCTCATCGGCGGATTGTTCGTCGGAATGCTGGCGCTGCTTTCGCCGCAAGTCCTCTCGTCCGGGCACGGCGCGTTGCACCTCACCGGCATGATGCAGATGACGCTCGGGGCCATCGCCACCGTTTTCGTGCTGAAGGCGATGGCGTCGATGATTTCCCTCGGCGCCGGCTTCCGCGGCGGATTGTTCTTCGCCTCGCTCCTGCTTGGCGCGCTCGGCGGACGTCTGTTCGGCGCCGGCCTCAACGCGGTCATGCCGAGCCTGCAGCTCGATCCGAACGTCTACGCGATCATCGGCATGAGCGCCTTTTCCGCATCCGTGATCGGCGGACCGCTCACAATGACGTTCATCGCGCTCGAGAGCACGGGCAATCTCTGGCTGACGACGGCGGTGCTCATCGCCGTCATCATCTCGACGCAGCTCACGCGCGAGCTTTTCGGCTATTCGTTCGCGACGTGGCGCTTCCACCTCAGGGGCGAGACGATCCGCAGCGCCGCGGATGTCGGATGGGTGCGTGACCTCACCGTCGGCCGCATGATGCGCAGGGATGTCGCGCTCATCGGCAGCGCCACTCCGATCGCCGATTTCGTACGCAAGTTTCCGCTCGGCTCCAAGACGCAGGTGGTCGTCGTCGACGACAAGGGGCGCTATGCGGGGATCGTCACCGTCGCCGACGCGCACGGAGCGCTCGGCTCCAAGGCGACGACCATCCACGATCTGGCGCATCACCGCGATACGACGCTGCTGCCGTTCCTCAACGTCAAGGAAGCGGTCGCCGCGTTCGATCGCGCCGAGGCGGAGTCGCTCGCGGTCGTCGACTCGATCCAGAATCGCCACGTCGTCGGCGTGCTGACGGAAGCGCATACGCTGCGCCGCTACGCGGAGGAATCGGAGCGGCGGCGCAACGAGATGTTCGGAGAGCCGTGAGCGGCGGCGCGCTCGCGAGCGGCGCCCTGCCCCGCGCTTAGGAAAAGCCGCTCTTGCGCCAGCGATGAATGGTGTCGGAAATGATCTCGACCGATGCCGCCGCGTTCTGCGTCATCTTCTCGTATCGCTCGGTGGCGCGCGCGATGCGGTCGCCCTCGTTCTTCAGATACTCGCGCGTCTCCTGCAGCTCGCTGATGAGACGCTCGATAGCGTCGATCGTCGTCGCGCCCGCGCTCTGGAACGAAGGGGCCAGCGGAGGAGACGGCTGCTGCGCCGCGGCGGCGCCCGGCTTTGCCGCGGGCATGAGCTCGCGCTGGATAAGATCGCGCACGTCGTCTTCGACGGCCTTCTTCGTCGTCGTGTTTTCGCCTTTTCCGTCGGCGGAAATCGTCACCATCGGGACCTCTCGACGTTTCGATTTGCGGTCCCGGCATCCTTAACGAAGTCCTAACGGCTGCCAACAAAACTCACGGGACGTGGTTAATCGCGGCGGCGGGTCGCGGCATTCGGATAAGCCCTCCATCGGCGTGGCGATCAGGGGCCGCCGGCGTCGCCAGGATCGGAAAACGACGAAAGGGCTTGTTCCCGGCAGCGGCGTGCCCGACAACGAGAAATTGAATGACGCGGTGAAATGAAGCGCGTGGGGCAAAAGATCGGGATGGAATTGTCGGGCGGCGGCGCCAGCGCGGGTGACAAGGCTTTGACCGGCCCGCCGCCGCGTCCGGGAAAGGCGCCGCGGGTGCTGCTGTTCTTCCTCTACTTCTTCGGCCTCGTCATCGCGGTCCCGATGATCGTCGTGGCCGTCGTGCAGGCGACATACGGCCTGATCGACGGCCCGCCGTCGTTTCCGCCAAACCCCTTCGGCGAGCAGATCAAGTCGATCACCAAATACGGCATCTTCGTCTGGGCCGGCTTGCAGTTCTTCATCTTCGGCCGGGTCGCCGCATGGGTCGCCCAGGTGCCGGCGGTCGCGGGCGTGCCGCCGGTCGCGGCGAACGTGTTGATGTCGCGGCTCCTGGCGCTCAACGAACAGAACATTCCCTTCGCGATCAGCCGCGGCAAGCGCGACAACGAGATCGTCGTGGACTGGCGCTACGCCGACGCCAAATGGCTCGACCTGATGCGCCTGCAGGGCATGAGCAAGGGCTATCGGCTGGTGCTGCGTCTCGACGAAGGCGCGCGCAACGTCAGGGCGCAGGATCGCTACGCCTCGTTCGACTGGTCGGCGGGGCGCGGGCCGAACCTGTTCTCGCTCAAATGGAACGCCTCCCTCGGCATCACCTTCTTCGAATACCGGCACGAGCGGGTGTACGGGCTGCAATTCAAGGACGGCAAGCCGACCTTCGATCTCAGCTACGCCTACACCTTCGACCTCGACGAACTGAAGCAGCCGATCATCGAGATCGTCCGCCATTCCGGCTGGAATTTCCGGCCGGTCATCACCTTCTTGCGCCCGATCGGCGGCTGATGGAAATCACCGAAACGGCGGTGGCGTGACCGGCCCGGCGCCGTCGCACCTTTCGGAACCTAGAGCAGAATGAGGAAAAGTGTGGAGCGGTTTTCCGCCCGCATCCCGCTCCAAGTTATGAGAATCGATCACGTTCATGATTTTGGATCGATCCAAAACCGTCGTGAGCTAGCGCGAGGACGCTCCATTCTGTCCGCGCGCGAAGTAGCTGAGCGCGAACCATCCACGGAACGCCTTCCGCTCCGCCGCGCT
>JBDHSU010000101.1:0-15131 GCA_039808325.1 Variibacter sp.
ATGCCGATGGTAGCGCACCACGCGGCGCTGATAGGGCTCGGGGATCGTCGCCTTGGCGTATGGCGGATTGGCGAGAAGCTGCTTGTCGCGCGCCGTCTCGCCCTCCATCGGCAGCGTCGCCAGGGTTGCCTGCATGCAACCACCCAGCATCAGGCCAGCCACAAGAATCGCCGCCGCACGCATCGAATATCCTCTCCGTCGACGGGAGCCCCCGAGTCGACATCGTTTCATTATCGAACGGGCGCGGCCCCTGCCAAGTGTCAATGCGCCGGTCGGGCCACACTGTGATCCGATGTTGCAGGAAAGCCGCACTTTTCAAAGGTGGGAAGATTTTGCGGCGAGAACTTTAACGCCCGGTTTACCCTAACGGGCCACCGGCAGCCTTTCCCTGCCCGGTAGCTCCGAACGTCACCGCAATGGCCCCGTTTGGTGACGAAACGGCCGCAGTTGGTGGCTATGTGAGGATTAACCGGACGGCCATGCGTCCGGACAAATTGCCTTGGGAGCGAAGAATGCGTGCCACCGAAGTCGAAAGGCGTGAGAGAACCACCGAGAAACCGACCAAGCGGACGGAATTGACCCGCCAATACGCTTCCATAGGGATACCGGCGGTCGCCGCCGCCGCCCCCTATGCCAAGGTCGAGAAGCGGGAGGCTCCGACAACGCCGCCGAACAGCTTTGACCTTCGGTTCGAAGCCGCGAGCTAGCGCCGCCCGTGCGCGTCAGGTTCGATCGTTTCACCCGACATGCGCACCCGTCCCCGCTGTCGTCGTCGCCCCGTCATCATTCATGAGGTAGACGGCTCGCCTTTGTCGCGCTACCCGTAGCGGCGGCACCGACAACAGCGCGGACGAGCATGCTGACTTTCTATGTTCCGCAGGGAACCACGCTCGAACGCGTCGCCGCCTCGGCAGAACCGCCGCAGCGCGTGATCTGGTGCGACCTCATTTCCCCCACGCCAGAGGAAGACAGGATCGTCGAGCGCGTGCTCGGCGTCGCCGTGCCGACTCGCGAGGAGATGCAGGAGATCGAGGTCTCGAGCCGCCTCTACGTGGAAAACGGCGCCCGCTACATGACCGTGACGCTCATGTGTCAATCCGACACGGACATGCCAAAGACCACGCCGGTCACCTTCATTCTCGCCGACAAGAAACTGGTCACGGTGCGCTACGACGAGCCGCGCCCCTTCTCCATCATCTCGAACAAGCTCGCGCGCGTCTGTTCCGCGACAGCCACCGGCGAAACGGTATTGATGGATCTGCTCGACGCCATCATCGACCGCGCCGCCGACATCCTGGAAAAGGTCGCGGCGGAAGTCGACATCGTCTCGCATCAGATCTTCGAGCCGACGCCGCGGCGCACCGACCGCTCCCGCACCTACAATCAGATCATGCGATCGATAGGCCGGAAGGGCGACCTTTCCTCGAAAGTCCGCGAAAGTCTCGTGTCGCTGGGGCGGCTCGTCGTCTTCCTGGCGAGCGAGACCGACGGTATGAAGTGGCCGAAAGAGATGCGCGCCCAACTCAAAGTGATGCAGCGCGACGTTCACTCCCTGTCCGACCACGCGACCTACCTCACCAACAAGATTCAGTTTCTGCTCGATGCCGTCCTCGGCATGGTGTCGATTGAGCAAAACAACATCATCAAGCTTTTCTCGGTCGCGTCCGTCGCGCTGACTCCGCCGATTCTGATCGCATCGATCTACGGCATGAACTTCAAGCACATGGCCGAACTCGATTGGGCCTATGGTTATCCGATCGCGCTCGCTCTCATGGTGATCGCGGCGATTATTCCGTACGTCTATTTCAAGTGGAAACGATGGCTTTAGATTCCGCCGCGCCGGCGGCCAAGCTGACACTGCGCGGCGTGCGCGTGCGCGCCGTCGACGTTCCGATGACCTTCGTGCTCGGCACCAGCGCCGGCGCCATACGCACCGCGCCGCTGCTGCTCGTCGATCTCGAAACCGAGGAGGGCGTCATCGGCCGCGCTTACGTTTTCGGCATCTATCCCGGCGGACCGCGCGTGATCGGCGCCGTGATCGAGGACGCCGTGGCGATGATCAAGGGGCAGCCGCTCGTGCCCGCCGATCTCACGAAACATCTTCTGCGCCGCTTTCTTCTCGTCGGCGTCACCGGCGTGGTGCGCATGGCGCTCTCCGCCATCGACAGCGCGATGTGGGACGCGCTCGCCGTCGCTACCGGCAAGCCGCTCGCGACGCTGCTCGGCGGCAGCCCGAAACCCATCCCCGCCTATAACAGCAACGGGCTCGGCCTCATGGGTCCGGAGAAGACGGCCGACGAGGCGCTGAAGCTTCTCGGCAGCGGCCTGCGGGCGGTCAAGCTGCGGCTCGGCTATGCGACGCTGGAAGAGGATGTCGCCGTCGCGCGCGCCGTGCGCCGCGCGCTTCCCGCCGCCGTCACGCTGATGAGCGACTACAATCAGGCGCTCGACACGCCGGAAGCGATCCGCCGCGGCCGCGCGCTCGAAGACGAAGGCATCTATTGGATCGAGGAGCCAATCCGCCACGACGACTACGCGGGCAACGCGGCAATCGCCGAGGCTCTGAAGGTGCATGTGCAGATCGGCGAGAACTTCAACGGCCCGCAGGCGATGGCGCAGGCGATCGCCGCCAAAGCGTGCGACCTCGTGATGCCGGATCTCGCGCGCATCGGCGGCGTCAGCGGCTGGATGCAGGCGGCGGGCCTCGCCGCCGCGCACGACATCCCTATGTCGTCGCACCTGTTCCCGGAGGTGAGCGCGCACCTGATGGCGGTGACGCCGACCGCGCACTGGCTCGAATACATGGATTGGGCAAGCGCTATCCTTGAAGAGCCGGCCGTGCTGCGCGACGGATGCCTCGTCGTTTCCGACAAGCCGGGCAGCGGCCTGGCCTGGAACGAGAAGGCGGTGTCGAAATATGCCGCGTGACATGCGCGATGCGCTGTACACGTCGACGTATCTTTTATTTGTTAAATCTAGAAACTAGCTCTCCAATACATTGAATTCATTTTAGTTCGAGAATTGAATCGCAAATAAATCGTATTTATTCGTCGTATCCAAGCTTATTCTTCTTTACCGCCCAAGGATAATCAGCCAGATCACGTGCTCCCGTTCGACCTTGCTCGACGTCACCGTGTGAAGGCTTTGACTCATGACCGACGCGACCTCGCTGCGACAGCGCCTTACGGCTTCGCCGGAAGAAATCCTGCAGCGGCTGCCGCAAGCGGGCCGCGTCATGATCATTGCCAACGATCGCGGCGTAACGCATGAGCGTATCGGCACCGTCGAAAGCGTCGAGGTCACGAACGGAGAGGTTCGCTGCCGCGGCAAAGAGCACGACAGCGTGATCGTGCTGAGCCCGATCGCCGCCGCGATCGCCGATCGCTCCGGCCGCATGAAGGACAAGGTGCTACCACGGCTGAACTTTCAGGACGCCAACGCAAAAACCATCTTCAGTATCGTCGGCATGGACGGCCTTGAGCCTTTCGATCGCGCTTTCGCGGCTTTCTCCGGCGCGTCTCTCGATGCGGACGAGCCGCGGCACAGCGAGCCGGCAACGGTTTCCGACGACGACCCCGCCGCCGCGCCGTTGCAGAAAGCCAACGAAAGCCAGGCCGAAATTGCCGTCGCCATGCAGACGGCGGCGTTTCGTCAACGATGGCAAGGCGCCGCGCCCGCGATCAAGCTGGCGATGGGATTCGTCAACATCATCACACCCGACTTCCACCTGCATGTCCGCGGCGGCGCGGTCGCGCGCTGGGCATCCGAAGATCTCGCCGACGGCAAGGTGAAGCTCTCGGCCATCGGCCAGGATGGCCAGGCGCTCGGCCTCGTCCTCACGGGACCGGCAGCCGCGCTGCGCGCCGGCTGATCGCCCTTGCGCCATCTTCTGACATGGGCGTGGCGCCTGCTGCGCATCGCCTCGGGCGGCCCCGGCAGCCGATTGAGCCTGCTCGTGCTCGCGCTCGTTGTCGCGCTGCAACTCGGCGCCATTCAGATTTCGCTGCGCTTCATTCAATGGAATGCCGACTTCTACAATGCGCTGCAGAAGGTCGACGTATCGGCCGCATTGAGTCAGGTCGGGTTGTACGCCGCACTGACGGCCCTCTCGGCAGGCGTGCATCTCGTCAGCACCTATGCCCGGCAGCATCTCGAGATTCGCTGGCGCCGCCGGCTGACGCACGTGGTCATGGACCGCTGGCTCTCGACGCGCGCCTATTGGTTCCTCCCGCACGAAAGCCGGAGCGGCAATATCGACAACCCCGACCAGCGCATCGCCGACGACTGCCGCGAATTCATCGAATCCATTCTCACCAAGGTGCTCGGCTTCTTCATCAGCTTGATCGGCCTCTACGCTTTCGCCTCTCTGCTCTGGCGGCTCTCGACGTTCCCGCTCGCGTTCACCCTTTTCGGCGTGGACGTTGAGATCCCCCGCTACATGGTGTGGGCGGCGCCGATCTATGTCGCGATCGCGACCGTCATCACCCATGCGCTCGGCCATCAACTCTCCGGCTTGCTGCACGACCAGCAGCGCCGGGAAGCCGATTTCCGGTTTTCACTGATGCGCTTGCGCGAGAACGCGGCCGCGATCGCGCTCTCGCGTGGCGAGGGAAGCGAACGCGGTGCATTGTCGGATCGCTTCGAAACCATGGTCGGCGTTTGGCGCGGCGTCATCAATCGCCAATTCATTTACGGCCTGTTCCAGCGCCCTTACTTCCAGACGGTCTTGCGCGTGCCGATGTTTCTCGCGCTGCCGGCGTTCCTCGCGGGCAAGGTCACGCTCGGCGGACTGATGCAGCTCGCATCGGCGTTCCAGAACGTCGTCACCACGCTCTCTTGGTTTATCTTCAACTACAAATTCATCTCGGACCTTGCGGCGACGACCCGGCGTCTCGCGCAATTTCTCGACGCCATCGACCGCACCGCGGCCGCCGCCGGCGGCCCGCATCGCCGCCCTTCCGATGACGGAGCGCTGCGCATTCCCGAACTCGCCGTGACCGCGCCGGATGGGCGGCATCTGCTCAAAATTTCCGACCTCATCGTTCACCCGGGCGAGACGGCGTGGATCAACGGCGCCTCCGGCCTCGGCAAGAGCACGCTGCTGAAGGCGTTGGGCGGTCTTTGGCGGCATGCCAGCGGCGAGGTGCACCTGCCGGCGGGACGGCTCTGCTTCATGCCGCAACAGGTGTACATGCCGGCCGGCACGCTGCGTGACGCGGCGATCTACCCGGCGCGTCCCGACAGCGTGCCGCACGGCCGCATCGTGGAGCTGCTGGAGGGCCTCGGCCTCGGACACCGCGTCGGCATGCTGGATGACAGCGCGCGCGGCCTCTCCGTCGGCGAGCAGCAGCGTCTCGCGCTCGTGCGCCTGGTCCTGGCGCAACCGGATTGGGCGTTCCTCGGCGAAGCGACGAGCGCACTCGACTCGGAGGCGGAGCGCGCCGTCTTCGCATTCCTGCGCGGCGCCTTGCCGCAGACGACGTTCGTCATCGTCGCCCACCGTGCGCCGCCATGCTTCGCCGACCTGAGACAAATCACATTGCAACGGGATCGCAGCGAAGCGCGCGAGGAGCGGAGCATCGCCTCGCAGCTTCCGCAGGGCCTCTGCGCTTTCGTCCCGATCTAAAAGCCCGCGACGGCAATCGATCTTGCAGTCCGCCGCCGCTTTCCTATGTGGCGGCTGGAAGGGTCGAGATCGCCATGGCTCACAGTTTCACCGCCGGCGCTTGGTTCACGGCCGGCGCTTGGCAGGCACGTTTGCGCCCGCGCGTCACCGCCGCCTCACGGCGCGATGCCTTGGCGCGCCTCGAAAGCCTCGCGCGCATGCTCGACACGGCATTCCGCATCCCCGGCACCGGCATCCGTTTCGGCGTCGACGGCGCGATCGGCTTGGCGCCCGGCATCGGCGATGCCGTCACGACCCTGATGGCCTGTTACATCCTCTACGAGGCGCACCGGCTCGGCGCGCCTCGCCGCCTCATCGCGCGGATGGCGGGCAACGTCGCCATCGACGGCGTCGTCGGCGCGGTGCCATTGCTTGGCGATCTGTTCGACGTGATATGGCGCGCCAACCGGCGCAACGTCCGCCTGTTGCGCATGCATTTCGAGCGCGAGGGCCTCATTTAACGGCAACCTGCCCAGCCGGATGCCCCTTCGCGTTGACTCCTCCGGGCGCGATTTCTACTGTGGCAAAAAGGCGCAGATCGTGTCGGCTCATCCGGCAACGGTGGATGGCCACCTAGAGTTAGGGAGGGGACTTTGCGGAAATCGCCATTGATGCTGGCGGCGCTCGTCGGTGCGTCGCTGTTGGGACTGTCGGTCGCCAGCGCGGCCGACGCCGTCAAAATCGGTATTCTTTTCCCGCTCACGGGAAACGCTGCCGCGGCGGGTCAGGCTGCAAAGGCGGCCGTGGAAGTCGCAACCGACATCGTCAACAATGATCATCCCGAGTTGAGCGACATTCCGCTCGCCAAAGGCGCCGGCTTGCCCGGCCTCGGCGGCGCCAAGATCGAACTCGTCTCCGTCGATCACCAGGGAAATCCCTCGGTTGCGCAACAGCAAACGCTGCGGCTGATCACGCAGGACAAGGTGCAAGCCCTCGTCGGCGCTTATCAATCGTCCTGCGCGCTGACCGCGACGGCGGTCGCCGAGCGCTACGGCATTCCCTTCGTCGTAGGCGATTCCGTTGCCGGGAACATCACCGGCCGCGGCTTCAAGTGGACCTTCCGCGTGACCCCGCTCGCCGCCGATTTCGGCAACGCCTATATGAGCTTCATCGCGGACGCGCGGAAAGCCGGCAAGCAGATCCGCTCCATCGCGATCATCAACGAGAACACCGACTACGGCACGTCGGTCGCCGAGGCGATCGAAGGGGCGGCGAAGAAGGCGAATGTTCCGGTCGCCGCGCGCATTCCTTACAGCGCCAGTTCGACGGACGTTTCCGCGCAGGTGCTGCAGCTCAAGGACAAGCAGCCCGATCTCGTGATCTTCATCAGCTATACGGCCGACGCGATCCTCTACATGAAGACGATGAAGAGCCTGGATTACACGCCGCCGATGGTGCTCGGCGATGACTCCGGTTTCTCGGATCCGTCCTTCATTCCGGCCGTCAAAGACATCGCGCAAGGCGCTATGAACCGCAGCGCCTGGGACATCGGCAAGCCTGGCTCGACAACCTACAAAATCAACGAGATGTACAAGGCCAAGACTGGCAACGATCTTGACGATACGTCAGGTCGCGATCTGCAGGCGTTCCTCACACTTGCTGATGCAATCAACCGTGCCGGATCGACCGAACCGGCTAAGATCCAGGCGGCGCTCAAGGCGACCGATCTCAAGCCGAACCAGCTCATGATGGGCTATCGCGGCGTGAAGTTCGACGAGACCGGCCAGAACGTTCTTGCGTCCACCTACCTGATCCAGCTCAAGGGCAGCAGCTATGAACTCGTGTGGCCGTTCGACCGGACGCAGAACAAGCTGGAATGGCCGATGAAGGGCTGGAGGTAGCCGTCGCTCCCCCTTCGCGGCCGCGCCCGTTTGCGGCCGGCGCGCCTTCGTCACAACAAGAGATTCCGGAGCGCCGGCACGCGCTTCGGAAGGCGGCAGCGACCAACCATCTCACGTCGGACTCTTGCATGCTCCTTCTCCAGGTGATCGTCGGCGGACTGCTTCTCGGGGCGATCTACGCCCTGTTTTCGTCCGGCCTGACGCTGATCTGGGGCATGATGAACTTCATCAACTTCGCCCACGGCGAGTTCGTCATGCTGGGCATGTACGCCGCCCTGCTGGCGGCGATCTGGCTCGGCGGCGGCCCCGCCGTCTTCGGCTTCGCCTCGCTGCTCGCATTGTTCGTTCTCGGCGTCGTCATCTACTTCTCGCTGATCCGCCACGTCGTGCGCGGACCGATGCTGGCGCAAATCCTTTCGACCTTCGGGCTGGCTCTGCTGCTGCGCTACACGGCGTTCTGGCTGTTCTCGGCGAACGTCGTCTCGATGCCGGAGACGGTGCTCTCGGGCAACCTCAATGTCGGCGGTATTCTCGTCTCCGTGCCGCAACTGATCGCCGGCGTCATCGCCGCCGCGCTCACCGTCGCGATGCATCTTCTCCTCACGCGCACCACGATCGGCAGCAAGCTGCTCGCCGTCGCGGAGGACCGTAACGCCGCCATGCTGATGGGCATCCGGCCCGACCGCATGCAAGCCTTGGCGTGGGGACTGTCGGCCGGCAGCGCCGGCATCGCCGGGGCGCTGATGGCCATGTCCTATCCGTGGTCGCCGTCGGTCGGCGAGACGTTCGGCCTGACCGCGTTCGTGGTCGTCACCTTCGGCGGCTTCGGCAGCGTGCCGGGCGCGATGTATGCCGGCCTCATCATCGGTCTGATCCAGGCGCTCTCCGCCTACTATCTCGGCCCGATCTACAAGGACGTCGTGGTCTACGCCCTGTTCGTCGCGCTGCTGTGGCTGCGCCCGCAGGGCCTGATGGGGAAGGCCTGATCTTGAAGGAGGCAACGGCACCGAAAATCGCCTGGGGCTGGGTCGCGCTCGCGGCCATCTTCCTGGCTTATCCGCTGGTCTTCCAAAGCGCGTTCTTCCGCGACATCGGCGTGCTGCTTCTGCTCGCCGCGATTTCCGCTTCGGCGTGGAACATCGTCGGCGGCTATGCCGGGCAGGTCTCCGTCGGCCACGGCATGTTTTTCGGCGTCGGCGCCTATGTCCCGCTGATGGCCTTCACGCATCTCGGCTGGCCGCCGCTGCTCGGCGTCCCGATCGCGATCGTGGTGGTGCTGATCCTTTCCGTCATCGTCGGCATGCCGACCTTCCGCCTGCAGGGCCACTACTTCAGCATGGCGACGCTCGCGGTCGCGGAACTGATCCGCCTGCTGGTCGGCACCTGGGATTTCGCCGGCGCCGCCATCGGCCTCTCCGGCCCGGCGATCCCGCGCGGCTGGTGGGATCTCACCTTCACCAGCGAACTGCCCTACTATTATATTTTCCTCGGCGTGCTCGCGACCCTGCTTCTGGTGACGTGGCAGGTGCAGCGCAGCCGCTTCGGCTATTACATGCGCGCCGTGAAAGCCGGCGAGCGCGCCGCGCGCAGCCTCGGCGTTCCGGTGCGGCGCACGAAACTCTACGCTCTGATGCTCAGCGCCGCCTTCACCTCGGTCGCCGGCTCGCTCTATTCGATCAAGACCGGCTTCGTCGATCCCGAGAGCGGCTTCGGCATCCTCGTCTCCGTGCAGATGCTGATCATTGCCGCGCTCGGCGGCGCCGGAACGCTGATCGGACCGCTGATCGGCGCCATCATCCTCATTCCGCTGCAGACCGCGACCAACACCTGGTTCGGTGGCGGCGGCTCCGGGCTCACCTACATTCTTTACGGCGGCATCATCGTGCTGCTCGCCCGATTCGAGCCGGGTGGCTTGGTCGAACTATGGAACACCTACGCGCCGCGGCGCTGGAGGAGCGGCAGCCATGCTCCTTGAAGCCAAGAACGTCGCCAAGCATTTCGGCGAGTTCCGCGCTGTCGCCGCCGCCAATCTGACGGTGGCGGAAGGCGACGTGATCGGACTGATCGGCCCGAACGGCGCCGGCAAGTCCACGTTCTTCAACTGCCTCGCCGGCGATACCGAACCGACCGCCGGCACCATCCTGTTCGACGGCCAGGACGTCACCACAGCCTCGACCGAAGCCCACGCCCGGCTCGGTATCGGCCGCACCTTCCAGGTGCCGGCGACCTTCGAGGACATGAGCATCCTCGAGAATGTCATGGTCGGTGCGTTCATGCGTCATCCCAAACGCGCCGATGCGCAAGCGCATGCGGAAAAAATCATCGAGATGACCGGCCTCAAGGACCAGGCGCATCTGCGCGCCCGCTCGCTCGGCACGCCCGGCCGCAAACGGTTGGAGATCGCCCGGGTGCTCGCGACCGGCCCACGCCTGATGCTCCTCGACGAGGCGCTCGCCGGCCTGACGCCGGGCGAGTTGCAGCAGGCGATCGCGCTCGTCCGCCGCATCCATGAATCCGGCGTCACGCTCGTCATCGTCGAGCACATCATGGAAGTGATCATGACGCTCACCGCGCGCGTTCTGGTCTTCAACCAGGGCCGCGTGATCGCAAGCGGCAAGCCGCAGGACGTCGTCAAGGATCCGGTGGTGATCGAGGCTTATCTCGGCCATGGCCACGGCAAGCGAGCGCGCAAGCGAGGGCCGGCGGCATGAACGGCACGGACGAACTGGTCGTCGAGCATCTCGAGGTCCGCTACGGCGACCTCGTCGGTGTCTCAGATGTCTCCCTGAAAGTGCCACAGGGCAGCGTCGTTGCCTTGCTCGGCTCCAATGGTGCCGGCAAGACGACGACTCTGAACGCCATCGCCGGTCTGGCGCGCGCGACAGCCGGCGACGTCCGCTGGCGCGGCGAATCCATCGCCAACAAGCCGGCTTACGCGATCGTTTCCAGCGGGCTCGCGCTATCGCCTGAGGGATGGCGCCTGTTCGTCTCGCAGACGGTCGAGCAGAATTTGCGTCTCGGCGCGACCGCGCTCACCGACAAGGCGAATCTGGCCGCGCAGTTCGAGCGCGTCTACGCGTTCTTTCCCCGCCTCGCCGAACGGCGCAAGCAAAGCGCCGGCACGCTCTCTGGCGGCGAGCGGCAGATGCTCGCCATGGGCCGCGCGCTGATGAGCGAGCCGCGCCTTCTGCTGCTCGACGAGCCGAGTCTTGGTCTGGCGCCGGCGATCGTCGAAGCGCTTTACGAGACGCTGCATCGGCTGCATTCCGGCGGACTGACGCTCCTGCTCGCGGAGCAGTCCATTCCGCTAGCGCTCGACATCGCCGACTATGCCTATGTGCTGCAGACCGGTCGCACCGTGCTCGAAGGTACCGCCGAGGAACTCGAGGACAACGCGCAGGTACAGGCGATCTATCTCGGCCTCAGCGGCGCGGACGACACCGAAGCCGCGGCGCCGCGACCCTAGACTCGCCGTATCTCGGCGCTATCTCACTTCTGGAGCCGACGCTCGAGCTCCAGTTTTTTCACGATCGCGCGTTCGTGCACGCCTCGCGCGACGACGGACGGTCCCGCCGTCGCCTCGACGCGAAAAACGAGCCTTTTGGGTCGAACGGCAACGATCCGTACGTTGGCGTGTACCTGCGTGCCGACAGGAGCGGCCGCGAGGTGATCGACATAGACGGCGGTACCGACGGTCAATTCGCCATCGTCGAGCAGAGGCTTCGCGGCGGCGACACAAGTGTCCTCCAGCATGAAGATGAGGTTCGGCGTCGCCAACACCGGCAGATCGACGGTGCCGTGGGCGCGCACGGTGAGAGCCTCGTCCACGAGCCAGTCGCGGGTCGCGCCTTTGCCGATTGCGCTCTCATCGATCATCACCGCCTCCCCGTATCGCTTCAAACGCCGCGGAATCGCGGCGTCCGCTTCTCGAAGAATGCAGCCACCCCTTCTTGGAAGTCGGCTGTCGCCCATAGCGACGTAACGGTGTCTTTCGTCGGATCGTCGGCATGGGCGACCGAACCTTCCCCGACCTCCGCCAGCACTTGCTTCAAGGCGCGAAGACCGAGCGGCGACTTCTGCGCGACGGTCTGCGCCATCGCGTAAGTGAACGGCTCAAGCGTCGCCTCCGGCACCACCCAGTTGAAGTAGCCCATCTGCCGCGCCTCCTCGGCGCCGAACAGCATATCGGTCATGATCATCGCCTTGACCGCCGCGGGCGACACCAGGCGCAGCAGACGCCGCAAGTTCTCCCGGTCCGGACAATGTCCGAACCGCCCCACCGGAACCCCGATGCGCGCGCCGGCGGCGCCGATGCGAAGATCGCACGCCGCGGCAAGCTCGCAGCCTCCGCCGACCGCGAAGCCATACACCATAGCGATGACGGGAAACGGCGCACGTTCGATCGCATTCAGGCAGCGGTTGAGTTGGTCGAAATGCGCTTGCGCCGTCACGGGCGTCAGCTTCCACAACTCATTCAGGTCCATGCCGGATCCGAACGATTGCTGGCCGGCGCCGCGCAGAATCGCAACCCGCATCGCGGGATCGGCAGCGAGCTGCTCGACCGCATCGACGAGGCCATCGAGCACGTCGTCGGTCAGCGCATTGCGCGTTTCCCGCCGATCGATGACGATGGTCGCGATCGGTCCGTCGCGACGGATCACGATCGCCTTTTGGGGCTGCTCCGCCGTGTTGGATGACGGACGGGCCTCAGAAGCCTTGGGCACGACGCACCTCCTCGGTGTGTTCGCCCGCATCCGGCGGCGACAGCCGGATGTCGCAGGGCGTACGGTCGAACTTCACGGGAAAGCCGAGCGACGGAATGGTTCCGACGCGCGGATGTTGCATCGGGATGACCATGTCATTCGCCCGCACCTGCTCGTCATCCATCGCCTCGGCCACCGTGTGCAGCGGCCCGGCGGGAACGCGCGCATCGCGCAGCCGCGCGATCCAATAGGAGCGCGGATGCGCGACGAGCTTTTCCTCCATCGTCGCCGTCAGCACGGCACGATTGGCCACGCGCGCGTCATTGTCCTTGAAACGCACGTCGTCGGCGATCTCGGGGCAGCCGAGGGCGTCGCAAAGCCGCTTCCACTCGCCGGCATTCGACACCGCAATCACGATATGGCCGTCGCCGACGCGATAGAGCCCCGTCGGGGACATGATCGGATGATGATTGCCGGCGAGGCCGGGGGTCTTGCCGGTGAGCAGGTAGGTCAGCCCATGGAAACTCATCAGGCTGACGAGGCTTTCCAAGAGCGAGACCTGAACGTGCTGCCCCCGCCCTGACTTCGTCCGCTCGAACAGCGCGGCGAGGATGCCGAACGCCCCGAACACGCCTGTAAGCAAATCCGCCAGCGGTAGGCCGGAGCGCACCGGCCCCGACGCGTCCGTTCCGGTGATGCTCATCAAGCCGGAATAGGCCTGGATGACGTTATCGTAGGACGGGTCCATCGCGCGCGGCCCGACGGAACCGTTGCCGTTGATCGAACAATAGATGAGGCTCGGATGCTGCGCGCACACCGTCGCGGCGTCCAGCCCGAAGGATGCCATGACTCCCGGGCGCAGATTCTGCACCAGGACGTCCGCCCGCGCGATCAAGGCGCACGCCAGCGCCGCGTCTTCTTCCTTCCCGAGGTCGAGCGTAACGCCGCGCTTGTTGCGGTTGACCGACATGAAATCGATCCGCTCGCCCTTGTAGAGCGGCCCCCACAGCCGGCCGATCTCACCGCCCGGGCGCTCGATCTTGATGACGTCGGCCCCGAGGTCGCCGAGCATCATCGTGCACTGCGGCCCCGCACGCGCATGCGTGAAGTCGACAACCCTTACGCCTTCGAGAGGCCCTGCCATAACGCCTTTTCCCTCGTTGCCCTTAAGTCGGCTGCAGACGGCTGGTCCTGACACCAAACAGCCCGTAGGTGACGATGACGATCGTAAACACGATCACCATCATGATGATGCCGAGCGCGGAAACGGACTCGTAGTTGCCCGCGTCGGAATGGTCGAAGATCGTTGTTGTGATCACCGCCGTGCGTCCGACAAACAGAAAGATCGCCGTCGAGAGCTCGCGGAAGGCCGAGATGAAGACGAGGAGCCAGCTCGAAAGAAGCGCGCCGCGCAGCAGCGGCGCCGTGATGGCACAGAGGACATGCGCCCGGCTCGCACCGAGCACGCGGCCCGCGTTTTCAAGATCGATGCTCAGTGTGCCCATCATCGACAAGCCGTTGGCATAGGCGATGGGAAGGAACTGCGTCGCGAACGCGATGATCAGAATCCACGGGGTGCCGAATAGCTTGATCGGCGGATGCGTGTACGCGGCGTAGAAGCCGATCGCGAGCACGATCCCGGGAACGACGAACGGCGCCATGGCAAGGAAGCCGAGAACCGCGGTGCCGGGGATGATGCGGCGCGCACGCGTGTAAGCGACAAGGCTCGCGATGATCACCGCAATGGTGGCCGCGGCCGAGCAATAGATCAGGCTGTTCTCAAGCGACGAGCGGGTCGAGGTGCTCTCGAAGAATGCCCAATGGTACCAGTGGAGCGAAAGATTGCCCGGTGCGAATGGCCCCTTGCCCCATGCGCGCGACAACGACACCAGGAAAAGCGCCCCGTAGGGAAGAATGACCGCGAGGATCGGCGGGATCATCGCCACGCAGAGCGCGGGCCAGCGCCACACACCGAGTGCCGTCCGGCGGAACGATCCGCCTTTCCCGGTGACGGTCGTGAAGCTGCGGCGCGCCAGAAGCCTGCGCTGCACCAGAAGCAGAAGCGCCGTAACGGCGAGCAGCGGCATGCCGTACGCGGCCGCGACGCCGACGCGCGGCGGCGTTTCGGAAAACAATGCGAATAACTGAATGGTCATCACCGGCTGCCGCGCCGGTATCAGCAGAAACGCCGGAGAGCCGAAGACGGCAAGCGACTCCAGAAACGCTAGGATGAATCCGCCGGCGATTGCCGGAAGCGCCAACGGCAGCGTGATCGAGCCGGCGATGCGAAAGAGGCCCGCGCCGAGCGTGCGCGCGGCGTTCTCATATTCGCTGGGAGCCTGCTCAAGAGACGTCGCGACGAGGCTGAACGGATAAGGAATGGCGTAAAGCGTCAGGACGAAAATCGCGCCGCCGAGCGAAAAGATGTTGAAGAGCGAACTCTCGGCGCCCGCGAAAATCCAAAGCTTGTTCAGCCAGCCGGCATTGGGGCTCGCAAGGAGAATCCACGCCAGCGCGCCGAGAAACGAAGGGGTGACGAACGCCGCGAGCACCAGCGCCCGAATGAGCCCGCCGCCGGGCATGTCGGTCCGCGTGCTCAGCCAAGCCAGCACGGTTCCGACGGCCGTCGAAATCACCGCGACGCTGCCCGCGAGCACCAGGGAATTGAAGATCGCCCGCTGCTGGAAAACCGGCGAAAACGCTTCGACATAGTTTTGCAGCGTCAGTTCGTTAGTCACGTCGGACAAAAAGCTGATCCAGACGAGCCAGCCCAGCGGCAGCAGGACCATGAACGCCAGGGTGAGCGAAGCGAACGGCCAGATCAGCCCGCTGATCGGAAACCGACCGGCGGCGAGCCGACCGGTTTCCAGGCGAGGAAGAGCGTTGTCCACCACGGAAGTTCTCAAACGCCCATCGCTGCGC
>JBDHSU010000102.1:0-15110 GCA_039808325.1 Variibacter sp.
GTCGTGCTCGCCGTACCAGCCGACGCCGAAGCCGTCGCCGTTGACGCTCGCCACCGCCTCGAGCGCCCGCTGACTCTGTTGAATCAGCGAGTGCTTGGGCGCGGTGACGTAGTTCTCAAGCGCAATCTGTTCCCCACGATAGGCGATCCAGCGGCACATCGGTGCGACTCGCAGATGAAATCAGACATCCACGAACCTAACAGGTTCGTTCCGACACGGGAACTTGCACGCTATTGCGGCCAAGGTTCGGCGGTGATCGCGTCGGCGCGGGTGCCGACCAGGGCGGCGAGCGACTTTTCCTGCGCTTCCGCGATCGCGCCCAGGAGGCCCGCCTTGATGTCCGCGAGCAGGCCGACGCCGCGATAGACGAGGCCGCTATAAAGCTGGATGAGGCTCGCGCCGGCCCGGATCTTGGCGGCCGCCGCCGCGCCGGAATCGATGCCGCCGACCCCAATGAGCGGAAAGGCGCCTTCGACCCGGACATAGGTTTCCGCCAGCATGCGTGTCGCCAGGGGAAAGAGCGGCGCCCCCGAAAGCCCGCCGGCCTCGCGCGCCTTGCGCCGGTCACGCAGGGTCGGCGGCCGCGAGATCGTCGTGTTCGACACGATCATCCCGTCGATCGCGCGCTGGCGGGCGACGCCGACGATGTCGTCGAGGTCTCCGAGCGTCACGTCCGGCGCGATCTTCAGAAGCACCGGTACGCGACGCCCCTCGGAGCGGTCGCGCCCGTCGATCACGCGGGCCAGCAGGTCGTCGAGCGCTTGCGCGCGCTGCAGGTCGCGCAGGCCCGGCGTGTTGGGCGAGGAGATGTTGACGGTGAAATAGCTGGCGAAGCGCGCGAAGGCCCGCACGCCCGCGACATAGTCCGCGACGCGGTCCGCGGCGTCCTTGTTGGCGCCGATATTGATGCCGAGGATGCCGTTCGGCGTGCGTTTCGCGAGCCGCGCCGCGAGCGCGGCATGGCCGTCATTATTGAACCCGAGACGATTGATGACGCCGCCGTCGGCCGGCAGCCGGAACAGGCGTGGACGCGGATTGCCGCTTTGCGGCTGTGGCGTCACCGTGCCGGCTTCGGCGAAGCCGAAGCCAAGGCGCAGCACCTGGTCGATCACCTCTCCGTTCTTGTCGAACCCGGCCGCGATCCCGACCGGGTTGGGAAAGGATAGGCCGAAGGCGTCGACCTTGAGGCGCGCGTCGTCGAGCGGCGGCGGCGGAAGGGGAGCGAGCCGCAAGGCGTTGATGGCAAGCCGGTGCGCGGTTTCGGCCGGGACGGCGGCAAAGAAGGGACGCAGAAAATGATCCATCACGTTGCTTACGAGTCTCCGCGGGCGGCGAAGGACCGTACTTGGCGTGCCGCGGCATTCCAACGCGATAGGAGTTTGTTTTAAACGCTTCGATACAACCATAGATTACTAGACGAGCAAAATAACAAGGCTATAATTCCTATTTTCGGAGAATAGTCCCCAAGGTCGATGAGTCCGCGAAACCCGACAGAAATCCGAAACGGTCACGGCGAATGTTGACCCATGCCCAAATCTGGAGCGCGATCGATCGTCTTGCGGCGCGGGCTGGCCTCTCCGCGTCCGGGCTCGCGAAGCGGGCGGGCCTCGATCCCACGACCTTCAACCGATCGAAGCGGATTACGTCCGATGGGCGCGCGCGCTGGCCGTCCACGGAATCCGTCGCCAAGATATTGGCCGCGACCGGGACCGGTATCGACGCCTTTATTGCCTTGATCGGCGACGGCCCCCGCCGCGTCGTTACCCGTGCGGTTCCTTTGATCGGTTTCGCTCAGGCCGGGACGGGCGGCTATTTCGACGATGCCGGGTTTCCGGCCGGCCGCGGCTGGGATGAGATCGCCTTTCCGGAGGTTGAGGACGAGCACGCCTATGTCCTCGAAGTGTCCGGCGATTCCATGCAGCCTGCCTATCGCGACGGGGACCGCATCCTGGTTTCCCCCGGCGCCCCCATCCGACGCGGGGACCGGGTGGTCGTGAAGACGCGCGAGGGCGAGGTTATGGCGAAGGAACTCAAGCGCCGGACCGCCAAGGTCATCGAGCTCAAATCGCTGAATCCCGAGCACGAGGACCGGCAATTTGCAACCTCAGATATACAATGGATCGCCCGGATCGTCTGGGCGAGCCAATAGGCGGCCGATCCCGGGCTGCTATTGCTTGACATAAGCAGGGCCTATTCGGTAAATCGGCGAGCTTGGCGCGGGGTTTCCCGCGCCGTTTGTTTTGCGCCGGATCCTGGGGTCCGAGGCGGCAACGCAAGCAATTTTAACCGACTGTAAGAAGCCGGCCCGGGCCCTGCGGTCTGAGCGCTGGATCGAACGCGAGGATGAAGATGTTCGCAGTCATCAAAACCGGCGGCAAGCAATACCGCGTCGCCGCCGACGATGTGATCAGCGTCGCCAAGGTTGCCGGCGCGCAGGGCGAGATCGTCCAACTTGGAGACGTCATTCTCCTTGGAGGCGACGCGCCGCAATTCGGCAATCCGACGGTTTCCGGCGCATCCGTTGCCGCCGAAGTCGTCGAGCAGGGTCGCGGCCCGAAGGTCATCGCCTTCAAGAAGCGGCGCCGGCAGAATTCGCGCCGCAAGCGCGGCCATCGCCAGGAGTTCACACTCCTGCGCATCACCGAGATCCTGACCGACGGCGCGAAGCCTTCGAAGCCCGCGCGTGAGCGCAAGCCGAAGAAGGTCGTCGAAGCCGGCGAGGACGGCGCCGAGGCGAAGCCGGCGGCGAAAGCCAAGACGAAGGCGAGCGCAAAGCCCGCGGCCAAGGCGAAGGCACCTGCGAAGCCGAAGACGAAGGCTTCCGCAAAGGGCGGCGATAAAAAGTGATCGATGATCCGCGACGCCTATGATGCATTTGTCGCGGAATCGCGGTAGAAGATAACGAGAGACGGAATTCGACGATGGCACACAAGAAAGCAGGCGGTTCCTCACGTAACGGGCGCGACTCGGAAGGTCGCCGCCTTGGCGTGAAGAAGTTCGGCGGTGAGATCGCTCTCGCCGGCAATATTCTTGCGCGCCAGCGCGGTACCAAATGGCACGCCGGCCAAAATGTCGGCCTGGGTAAAGATCATACGCTGTTCGCTCTCATTAACGGTCGCGTGGAGTTCAATACGAAAGCCAAAGGTCGCATCTACGTGTCGGTACGTCCGATGGCGGAGGCTGCGACCAACTAACCCGGCACCGACCACCTGGTCTTGCCGGTTTCTTGTCAAACCGGCGGATCGAAGGGTTCCGATACGCGAGGGGAGACGGGAAACCGGCTCCCCTCGACGCATTTAGGAGCCAAGAAAATGACTTTACTGGAGGAAAGGACCGCCGCCTTCTTGAGAGGGGACAGTATCCCCGTCCTTGAGACCGAGCGGCTTGTACTGCGCGCCCCGCGTTTCGAGGACGCTAAAGCGATTGCGACGCTCGCCAACGACCGGCGCATCGCGGAGAACACGGCGCGCATCCCGCATCCGTATAAAGTTTCCGACGCGGAGGCTTTCATCGCCAGCCTCGACGAGCCGGGCGCGGAGCTTGCGTTCGTCATCACGCTCGCCGACGACGGCGCCGTCATCGGCGGCTGCGGCGTCGGCGCGCTCGATAGCCAGGCCGAACTTGGCTACTGGCTGGGTGTGCCGTTCTGGGGGCAGGGGTTTGCCACCGAGGCGGTCCGTGCCGTCATCGATCACGCCTTCGAGGAAAGCGGGCATGCGTTCCTCAACGCCGGCGCGCGCGTGACCAATCCGGCCTCGCGGCACGTCCTCGAGAAATGCGGCTTCCAGTGGACTGGCGTCGGCCTCTATCGCATCCGCGCGATCGCGAGTTCCGCGCCGATCGACCGCTTCCGCCTTGAGAAGCGCATCTGGGAATCGCTGAAAAGCTGGCGGTCCGTGCGCCGCGTCGCTTGAGACGAAGGAACTGATCGCGTAAGCGACGGCCGGTCGATGGCTCCTCGACCGGCCGTCTTTTTTGGTGCCGATGATGACAACCGACTGCCTGTTTTGCCGGATCGCGCGGCGCGAAATCCCCGCCGAGATCGTTCACGAAGACGACGATATCCTGGCGTTCCTCGATATCCGCCCCATCCGGCCGGGACATACGCTTGTCATTCCGAAGCGGCATTTCCCCTATTTCGAGGCGCTTCCACCGGAGTTTGCCGATGCGATTACGCGCTTCGGGCAACGGCTCGCGACGGCGATGAAGCACATCTACGAAGTGCCGCGGGTGGCCTTCCTGTTCACCGGAACCGACATTGCGCATGCGCACGCGCATATCGTGCCGATGGTCGCGCCCGGCGACATCACCTCGCGCCACTACATCGCCGAGGAGAAGGTGACCTTCAAAACCCCGCCGCGCCGGCCCGCCGCGGAACTCGTGGGGACTGCCGAAGCCTTGCGTGCCGCGTTGCGCGAAACGCGCGACGAAAGCGTTTCAAGCTGACGCTCAGGTCGGCGGCGGTGTGACAGGTTCGGTTCCGTGCGCGACCCGCTGCTCGCGGAAGAAGATGAACAGGCCCGCCGCGACGATGATGGCGCCGCCGATGAGGACGTGCGGCGTCGGCACGTCGCCGAAGACGAAATAGCCGAACACCGTTGCCCAGACGAGCAGCGTATATTGATACGGCACGACGACGGAGGCGGGCGCGAGCTTCAAGGAGCGGTTGACGGACAACAGCGCGACCACGGCGACGACGCCGAGCAGCGCCATTTGCAGGGTGTCGCCGATCGGCGCCGCCTTCCATGCGAACGGCGCGGTGACGATCCCGAGCACGAATGTGCCGATGATCTGCCCGGACGCGAGCACGATGTCCGGCGTTCCGCGCACGACGCGCGTGATGATCATCAGGAACGCGAAGGAGATACTGCCGGCGAGCGCGATCAGCGCCGGCCAGGTCAAGGTCGCGGGCGATGGGCGGAGCGCGATCACGACGCCGGCGAAGCCGACGAGCACCGCCGACCAACGCCGCCATCCCACCTTCTCGCCGAGGAGCAGCGCGGAGAGCGCCGTCACATAGATCGGCCCGGCGAGATAGAAGATCACCGTGTCGGCGAGCGGCAGGTGCGTCACCGCCACGAAGAACATCACCACTTCGACGGACGAGAGGACGACCCGCAGGATCTGCAATCCGGGGCGCGTCGCCTCGCGGAACGCTGCCCACCCCGCGCGCCAGATGAAAGGCGCCATCAGGATCAGCGCCGCGACGCTGCGGATCAGCAGCATCTGCCATACCGAATAGGTGGCGAGCAGCCATTTGCCGAGCGCGTCGTTGGCGGAATAGAGCAGGCATCCGAGCAGCATCAGGCCGATGCCGACGAGGGCATCGCGTCGGGCGGATCGTTGGGCGAGAACGGAAGCCGGTGTCATGACGCGAGTGGCAAAGGTACTGGAAGCGGACCTGTAGAGAGCGACGGTGCGCGGCTCAAGGCCGTTTTTTGTTGTCTTGACATTTGTATAGACAAGTGCCTACATAAATTATGCTGGAGACCGTGGCGGGTTTCGATTGGGATGCGGGCAACCGGGATAAATGCCGCAAGCATGGCTTATCTCTTGAGGACGTCGAGTACGTTGTTGCGCACAACGAGACGTTAATCGTCCCGGACACGGAACATTCGCTATTCGAATACCGGCTTATCGCGGTTGGACGCGAGCCCTCGGGCCGTTATGCGCTTGTCGTCTTTACGCTTCGCGACAGGGACGGAAGGAGGTTAGTGCGGCCGATCAGCGCGCGGCATATGCACATGAAGGAGGTTCGGAGATATGAAGAAGAAATTTCCGGTTCTCAAAACCGATGAAGAAGCCGAGGCGTTCCTCGAGCAAGATCTGACCGATTATCTGCATGCTGAGAATTTCAAACCCGTGCGGTTCGAATTCCTGCCGAAGGAGAAGTCGATCAATCTGCGCTTGTCGGAAGATTTGTTGACGGCCGTGCGTGCGCGCGCGAAAAGCCAGGGCATTCCGTATCAGCGTTACATCCGTCAGACGCTGGAGCGTGCGGTGACGGCGCGCAAGCGCTAGATCACGATGATTTTGGATCGAATCGATCCAAAATCATGAACGTGATCGATTCTCATAACTTAGAGCGGGATGCGGGCGGAAAATCGCTACACACTTTTCCTCATCCCGCTCTAGCATGCGGCCAGCCACTCCGTTGCGACCATGAAGTTTCTCGATGAAGCCAAGGTCTATATCCAGTCCGGCGCGGGCGGGAACGGCTGCGTCTCGTTCCGGCGCGAGAAGTTCATCGAATTCGGCGGGCCGAACGGGGGTAATGGTGGCCGCGGCGGCGACGTGATCGTCGAAGCGGTCGATGGGCTCAACACGCTGATCGACTATCGCTATCAGCAGCATTTCAAGGCGAAACGCGGCGGCAACGGCATGGGCAAGGACCGCGCGGGCGCGAACGGCGCCGATGCGGTGCTGAAGGTGCCTGCGGGCACGCAGGTCTTCGAGGAAGACGGCGAAACGCTGATCGCCGACCTCGCCGCGGTGGGCGAGCGCGTCACCGTCGCGCGCGGCGGCAATGGCGGTTTCGGCAACGCGCATTTCAAGTCGTCGACCAACCGCGCGCCGCGCCACGCCAATCCCGGCCAGCCCGCCGAAGAGCGCACCATCCGCCTGCGCCTCAAGCTCATCGCGGACGCCGGGCTCGTCGGCCTGCCGAACGCGGGCAAGTCGACATTCCTCTCCGTCGTGAGCGCGGCGAGACCGAAGATCGCGGACTATCCCTTCACCACGCTGCACCCCCAGCTCGGCGTCGTGAGCATCGACAATCGCGAATTCGTGCTGGCCGATATTCCGGGGCTGATCGAGGGGGCGAGCGAGGGCGTCGGCCTCGGCGACCGCTTCCTCGGCCATGTCGAGCGCTGCCGCGTGCTGCTGCACCTCGTCGACGGCACCGCCGAGCACGCGGGGGAAGCCTACAAGACCGTGCGCGCCGAACTCGCGGCTTACGGCAACGGCCTCGACGAAAAGCCGGAGATCGTGGCGTTGTCGAAGGCGGACGCGCTCGATCCGGAGACGCTCCAGCGCCAGAAGGACCGCCTGCGCCGGGCCGCCAAGCGCACGCCGCTCGTTCTCTCCTCGGCGAGCGGCAAGGGCGTGACGGAAGCGCTGCGTGCGCTCGCCGCGGTCATCGTCGGGCACGGCGCGCAGAGTGAACCGGAGCCTGAGCCGGCAAGCGAAGGCTGGCGACCGTAATTGATTTTGCCGGACGGCCGTGAGATGGCTTCCGCCGTCTGCAGCCACGTCCCTTCTGCTCATGTCCAAGACATTGCCCAAGCTCGGTGATTTTCGCCGCGTCGTCGTCAAGGTCGGCTCGTCCCTGCTTGTCGACGCCAAGGCCGGCCGTGTGCGCGAAGCGTGGCTGTCCTCGCTGGCGGCCGACATCGCCGCTTTGCACAAGGCGAAATGCGACATCCTGGTCGTTTCGTCCGGCGCCATCGCGCTCGGCCGCAGCGTGCTGAAGCTGCCGCGCGGCGCGCTCAAGCTCGAGGATTCGCAAGCCGCCGCGGCCGTCGGACAGATCGCGCTGGCGCGCATCTGGGCGGAGACGCTCGGGCTGCATCGCATCACCGCCGGCCAGGTGCTGGTCACGCTCGGCGATACCGAGGAGCGTCGCCGCTATCTCAACGCGCGTTCGACGATCGACAAGCTCCTGGAGTGGCGCAGCGTCCCGATCATCAACGAGAACGACACGGTCGCGACCAACGAGATCCGCTACGGCGACAACGACCGGCTGGCGGCGCGCGTCGCGACGATGGTGAGCGCGGATCTCCTGGTGCTCCTCTCCGATATCGACGGCCTCTACGACAAGCCACCGAACGAGAGCAGGAACGCCAACCTCATTCCGGTGATCGAGCACATCACGCCGAAGATCGAGGCGATGGCCGGTGCGTCCGGCTCAGAACTTTCGCGCGGCGGCATGTTCACCAAGATCGAGGCGGGCAAGATCGCGACCACGGCCGGCACGCACATGGTGATCGCGTCGGGCAAGACCGAGCATCCGCTGCGGGCGATCGTCGAGGGCGGGCGCTGCTCATGGTTCCTCACGCCGGCCAACCCCGTCACCGCGCGCAAGAAATGGATCGCGGGTTCGCTCGAGCCCAAGGGAACGCTGACCATCGACGCCGGCGCCGTCGCCGCGCTGCGGCGGGGCAAGAGCCTGTTGCCGGCGGGAATCGTGCAGGTCGGCGGCCGTTTCGAGCGCGGCGATGCCGTCGTTCTGCGCGGGCCGGATGGCGGCGAGGTCGGGCGCGGCCTGGTCGCCTATGACGCCGCCGACGCCGAGCGCATCCGCGGGCGCTCGTCCGGCGATATCGCGACCATCCTCGGCTTCGACGGCCGCGCCGCGATGGTGCATCGCGACGATCTCGTGCTGGCGTGGAGCGACGACGACTGAGACGGGTGCATAGGTGGGCTGCGAGGCCGCGCGCGGCGGCGAATGACTCTCGCGGGCCCGGAAAGCCCTGTATATAAGGCGTGTCGCCGTTTTCGGCATCGCGAGGCCGTATGACCCCCCTTGCCGAGCATAGGCCGGCCGAACAAGGAACCGATGCGCGCGTCATCGGGCTGGTCGCGGCCGCGCATTTCGTCAGCCACTATTACATTCTGGTGCTGCCGCCGCTGTTCACGGTGATCCGCGCCGACTTCGACGTGAGCTACACGCAGCTCGGTATCGCGCTCACCGTCTTCAACGTGATCTCGGCGCTGCTGCAGACGCCGGCCGGATTTCTGATCGACAAGGTGAACGTCAGGGCGTCGCTCGTCATCGGCATCCTGCTCGGCAGCGCCGGACTGATCGGCGCGGCGCTGCTGCCGTCGTTCTGGTGGTTCGTGGCGATGTACGCGCTGCTCGGACTGGGCAACACGGTCTATCACCCGGCCGACTATTCGCTGCTCTCGCGCCATGTGTCGCCGCAGCGCATGGGGCACGCTTATTCCATCCACACCTTCGCCGGACTTCTCGGCGGCGCCGTCGCGCCGGGAAGCCTCATCCTGATGGCCGAGCGCTACGGGTGGCGCACGGCGTTCCTCGGGGCCGCGATGCTCGGCATCGCGGTGGCGGCGTTGATCGTGGTGTTCGGGTCGCCGATGAGCGGCGCGGATAGGGCGACCGCGCCGAGGGAGAGGGAGACGGAACCGGTCAACGTCGGATGGAGCCTGCTTCTCTCCGGCCCCGTCCTTCTCAATCTCTTGTTCTTCGTGCTGATCGCGCTCTCAAATTCCGGTTTGCAGAACTACGGCGTCGTCGCGCTCGACGCGATGCGCGGCACGCCGCTGGTGGTCGCCAATGCCGGCCTGACATCGCTGCTGTTGATGGGGGCGATCGGGGTCTTGCTCGGCGGCATGCTCTCGATGCGGACCACGAAGCATGGCGTCGTCGCGGCGACCGGGCTCGCGGTCAGCGCGTTGATGATCGTGCCCATCGTGCTGTTTGATGTCGGACCGGCATTGCTGATCATCCTGTTCGGCGTCGCTGGATTGGCGAACGGCATCGTCATGCCCTCGCGCGACCTCCTGGTGCGTGCGGTGACGCCGCCGGGAGCGTTCGGAAAGGTCTTCGGCTTCGTCACCACCGGCTTCAATATCGGCGGCATGATCTCCCCGATCCTCTACGGCTGGCTGCTCGACAACGGCAGCGCGCGCAACGTCTTCCTGGTTGCGATCGCGTTCGGCGTCGCCGCGATACCGACGGTGCTCGTCAACGCCGCGCAGCATCGGCGCTGAGCCCTCCGGGAAAATGGCGAATGAAGGGCCAACGGCCGCAGAGCCGGCTTGCGCGAGCGGCACGGAACCGGCGCGGCCGGTGAATGTTGTCGGTGCGGCGCCGGGGGCGGCGTTGCCGGAGATGACGATGGATTTGACTGCGTTGCACGCGATTGTCGACAAGCTCGAGGCGAGCAAGGCGGCAGGCTGGTTATCCGAATACCTCGTCGCCTGGCATGGACGCGCGGGAAAATTGTCGCCGCAGGTCACAGTGTGGCGCCCGGATGGCATCAGCGAGACGGTGATGCGGCGCCATGTGGCGCGCCTCCTCGCCGACCACGTCGGCTGGCGCAATATCGTCGTCACGCAGGGTTGAGCCGAAGAAATCCGTCGAAGAAGCAACGATGCGCCGGACTTACTCGAGTCCGGCGATCGCTTTTGCGAAATCGCGCGCGCTGAACGCTTCGAGATCGTCCACGCTCTCGCCGACGCCGATGAAATGCACCGGCAGGCCGAACTTTTCGGCGATGGCGACGAGAATGCCGCCGCGCGCGGTGCCGTCGAGCTTGGTCATCACGAGCCCCGTCACGCCGGCGATTTTGCCGAAGATCTCGACCTGAGAGAGCGCGTTCTGTCCGACCGTCGCGTCGAGCACCAGCAGCACCGCGTGGGGCGCTGCCGGATCGCGCTTCTTCATCACCCGCACGATCTTGTCGAGCTCGCCCATCAGCGCCGATTTGTTCTGCAGCCGTCCGGCGGTGTCGACGATGACGACGTCGGCGCCGGCGGCCCTCGCCACATCCAGCGCCTCGAAGGCGACGCCGGCGGCGTCCGCGCCGGGCTTGGATGCAACCACCTGCGCGCCGGTGCGCTGCCCCCAGATGCCGAGCTGTTCGATGGCCGCCGCGCGGAAGGTGTCGCCGGCGGCGAGCACGACCTTGCGACCCTCGCCGCGGAATTTCGCCGCGAGCTTGCCGATCGTCGTGGTTTTGCCGGAGCCGTTGACCCCGGCGACGAGGATCACGAACGGCTTCGCCGTGGGGTCGATCTCCAGGGGCTTGGCGACCGGCGCGAGAATGGCCTCGACCTCGGCCGCGAGGATCGCCTTCACCTCGTCCGCGGAGATCGCCTTGTCGTAGCGGCCCTTGCCGACGGCCTCGGCGATGCGGGCGGCGACGGCGGTGCCGAGGTCGGCCCGGATGAGCGCGTCTTCGAGCTCCTCGACCATCGCCGCGTCGAGCTTGCGCTTGCTGACGAGATCGCTGATCGCGCTGCCGATCGAGGCGGAGGTGCGCTTGAGTCCGGAGCTGAGCCGGCGCCACCAGCTCTGCCGCGGTTCGGATTGGCTTTGGGTACTGTCATTCATGGCGGGGGACGTGATAGCGGTTTCGGCATGACCCCGGAAGAAATAATGGCGCGCGTCCTCCACCGCGACGGCTTGATGCTGGTGATCGACAAGCCGGCCGGACTGCCGGTGCACCGCGGGCCGAAGGGCGGCGAGAGCCTGGAGGACCATTTCGACGCGCTGCGCTTCGGCCTGCCGCGCGCGCCGGCACTGGCGCACCGGCTCGACCGGGAGACCTCCGGCTGCCTCGTGCTCGGCCGCCACCGTAAGGCGCTGGCGAGCCTCGGGCTCCTCTTCAAGCACGGCAAGGTGGAGAAAACCTATTGGGCGGTGGTCGAGGGCGGCCCGACGGAGGACAATGGCACGATCGACGTGCCGCTCGGCCGCCTCGACCCGTCGCGCGGCTGGTGGATGAAGCCGGACCCGGCGGGGCTGCCCTCGGTCACGACCTGGCGCGTGATGGGGCGCGGCACGCATTCTGTCTCTGCGGAGGAGCGGGATGCGTCTACGGCGGCCGCAGGGCAGGGGCTCTCCTCTGTCGTTCCCTCCCCCCTCCCCAATCCTCCCCCACAAGGGGGGTGGGGGCAGGCTGTCACAAGAGTGGATGGGGTGCCTGAAGCGGAAGGCCGCCGCGGTTCATCGGAACGACGTCGGCTCACCTGGCTGGCGCTTAAGCCGCTGACCGGCCGCACGCACCAACTGCGCGTGCATTGCGCGGCGATGGGCTGGCCGATTCTCGGCGACAATATCTACGGCAGCGGCCCCCGCTTCGGCGGCCCGGGGCTGCATCTCCACGCGTACGACATCGCGGTGCCGCTATCGAAAAATCGCGACCCCGTGCGCGTCGTGGCGCCGCTGCCGCGGCACATGCACACGCGCTTCGCCGACTGCGGGTGGCAGGATCAGTAGATCGTCTGCCGCACGCGCTCGGGATATTCGCGGTCGTAGGTGTCCGCGTCGAAGCCCTTGGCGAGCGCGGCCACGATGGTGCCGGTCGAGGGCAGGGCGGCGCGCGGGATTTGCGTCGCCGGGTCCCACAATTTCGAGCGGATGAGCGCCTTCTGGCACTGGAAGTAGACGCGCTCGACCGACACCACGAGCACGCTGCGCGGCGGCTTGCCCTGCATGGTGAAGCTCTCGAGCAGCGCCGGCTCGATGGAGATTTCCGCGCGGCCGTTGATGCGCAGCGTCTCCCCGACGCCGGGAATGAGGAAGAGCATGCCGATATGCGGATTGTGCAGCAGGTTGCGCAACGTGTCGGTGCGATTGTTGCCGCGCCGATCCGGGATCATCACGGTCTTCTCGTCGTGCACGCGCACGAAGCCGGCCGGGTCGCCGCGCGGCGAGGCGTCCATGCCGTCCGGCCCGACCGTCGAGAGCACGACGAACGGCGCCGCCTCGACGAACGCGCGGTAGTGCGGGTGGACGTAGTCGATTTCTTTCAGCAGCGCCGCGCCGCTCGGATGTCCGTAGATCTCCTCGAGCTGATCGATGGAGGTGATGCGGTTCTCGGTGGTTCGGGCTGTCGTCATGTCGGCGCTCCAACATCGGCGGTAAGGCGGCGGCCATCGTGTCTGGCCATGGTGAGCGAAACGATCGATCCGCGCCGCAAGGATGGCGGCAGTTTGACCGTCATGAAGTGCTCGGTATGGCCGACATGTCCGGCCTCGACCAGCACCGCGCGGCGGCGGCCGATCTCGCCGTCGAGCCGCCGGCGCAGGGCCTCGTCGCCTTTGGCGCGCAGGCGCCGCGCCCGCTCCTTCGCCGCCGCCGGCGAAACCTGCGGCATCCGCGCCGCCGGCGTGCCCTTGCGCGGCGAGAACGGAAAGACGTGCAGGTGCGTGAGGCCGCATTCCTCGACGAGATCGAGCGAGCGCGTAAACATCGCCTCCGTCTCGGTCGGAAAGCCGGTGATGATGTCGGCGCCCAAGGCGATATCCGGACGCAGGCGGCGCGCCTGGGCGCAGAAGGCAATGGCGTCGGCGCGGCTGTGCCGCCGCTTCATGCGCTTGAGGACCATGTCGTCGCCGGCCTGCAATGAAAGGTGCAGATGCGGCATCAGGCGCGTCTCGCCGGCGATGGCATCGAGCAGATCGCGATCGGCCTCGACGGAATCGATCGAGGAGAGGCGCAACCGTTCGAGCGCCGGCACATGCTTGAGGATTTGCCGCACCAGCGCGCCGAGCTTGGGCGCGCCGGGCAGGTTCGATCCGTAGCCGGTGACGTCGACGCCGGTGAGGACGACCTCGCGATAGCCGTTCTCCACCAGGGATCGCACCTGCGCGACCACCTCTCCCATCGGCACCGAGCGCGAGTTTCCTCGGCCGTAGGGGATGATGCAGAAGGTGCAGCGATGATCGCAGCCGTTCTGGACCTGCACGAAGGCGCGCGCGTGCCCGTCGAGCCCGTCGATCAGGTGCAGCGCCTGCTCCCTCACCGCCATGATGTCGTTGACGGCGATCTTCTCCTCCGCGCCGATGCCGAAGGAGGGAGCGATCAGCGCCGCGCGAGTGTCGATCCACGCCGCCGGGTCGAGCTTTTCGGTGTTGCCGAGTACGCGGTCGACCTCCGGCATCGCGGCGAAGGTTTCGGGTTCCGTCTGTGCCGCGCATCCGGTGACGACGACGCGCACGCCCGGCCGCTCGCGGCGGATGCGGCGGATCGTCTGCCGCGCCTGGCGCACCGCTTCGCCGGTGACGGCGCAGGTGTTGACGACGACGGTGTTGACGACAACGGCGTCGCCGACGCCGGCTTTCTCGGCGCGCTGCCGCAGGACTTCCGATTCGTAGATGTTGAGCCGGCAGCCGAACGTGACGACGTCGACGCTCATGCGACCGCGCCGAGCGCCGCGAAGGTTGACGCCGCGAAGATGCCGTTATGCTCGAACTCGACCGGGCCGGTCATCAGCACATGCCCGTCGCGCTCGCGCCATTCGATCGTGAGGTCGCCGCCCGGAAGCGTCACCCGCACCGTGCGCCCGGTGCGCCGCGTGCGCGCCGCCGAAACGGCGGCGGCGCAGGCGGCCGAGCCGCAGGCCTTGGTGAGGCCGGCGCCGCGCTCCCAGGTGCGGATGATCAAGTGTTCGCGCGAGGCGACCTGCGCCAGCGTGATATTGGCGCGATCCGGAAACATCGGGTGGTTTTCGAGCAGCGGTCCGAAGCGGCCGAGATCGTGGGCGTTCACGTCGTCGACCCAGAAGATCGCGTGCGGATTGCCCATGTTGACGACGGACGGCGAGTGCAGCACCGGCGCGTCGATCGGCCCGATCTGCAGCATGATCGCGCGCGTGTCCTGGAACGCCTCGGCGAGCGGGATCTCGTCCCACTTGAACTTCGGGGCGCCCATGTCGACCGTGAAAACGCCGGGGCGGTCGGTCTTCCAGCAATTGAGTAGCCCGGCCTTGGTCTCGAAGGTCAGCGCGTCCTTGCCGGTCTCGTCGAAAACGAGCGAGGCGATGCAGCGCGTGCCGTTGCCGCAGGCGCCGGCCTCGGAGCCGTCGTTGTTGTAGATGCGCACGAACGCGTCGGTGCCCGGGGTCTGCGGCGGGTAGAGCGCCATCATCTGGTCGTAGAAGGCGTCCGGCTGCGTCGAGGCGGCATGCGCCTCGGCGGCCGAGATGGCTTGCGGGCGCGCGCGCATGTCGACGACGAGGATCTCGTTGCCGGTGCCGTTCATCTTGACGAAGGCGTGATTTGCGAGCGCGTTCATAGCCGTTGCCGTTTCGCCGCTTATATGGCGAAAAATGCCGCATCTTGCGAGTCCCGCGGTGCGGCGTCGCGAGGGCGACATAATTTCAGCGCCTTGAGGTCGCCGCGCATGATACCATGAGGCGCCGGCCGGTGCGGCATGGGGAAGGGCGGCGCCTCATGGTGCGGCGTATGCCCATGGAAATCAGGAGAGGCCCGATGGGGTGCCGACCGACGACAGCGTCTGCCTTCCTTGCGGTTCTGCTTTACGCAGGCGCGTTCCAGCCAGCGGCGGCCCAGACGACGCAGCCGCCCCCTGCGGCGCAAGCTCCCGCGCCGACGCCCGGCGTCCCCGCGCCGCCGCCCAC
>JBDHSU010000103.1:0-15097 GCA_039808325.1 Variibacter sp.
GCTAGGCGCACATAGAGATGACGCCCTCGACCGATCTTGCGATTTGTCCCGGGCCGCAGGACATCGTTACGTTCACCCGACGCCCGGCACGAGCCGGTATCGGATATGGCTAGCATACTCGGTATGGCCGTCGAGCTCGGCGCGAAGCAACGCATCCTCCCAGCTCTTGCGTACAATCAGGATTGCGCTCGCAAAAGCGGCCGGGACCAGCGCCCACCATGACGCGAGCGAAAGCGGCACACCGACGAATATCATGATCGCGCTGACATAGCCTGGATGCCACACGAACTTGTAAGGCCCAGACATGATGACGTGCTGGCCGCGCTCGCGCTGAATGCGCACACCCGGGTCAAAAAGCAATTGACCGCTTGGGCCCATGCGCCGAAAGCGATGCCCGCAGCAATCAGGACGTAGCCTAAGACAACGATCGAGAACGAGGCAACCGACCAGAACATCCTGCCGGCGTCGAAGGGGGCGACCGGAATCTCCGCGGCCATTTACCGCCTCTTCTTCCCCTTCTGATCGGTCAAGACCGCCTGTTGCCATCGACCGGCGCCAAGACTTCCTCATCCAGACAGACGCCGGCATCGAGGCCTTACTCGACGATGTTGCGGAAGGTGCTGTCGAGGATCAACTCGACGCCGATGTCGGGATGGTCTTTGAGGACTGGCTTCAGCTTCGGCATACGACGCTTTCCAGCGCGTGATCGGAGAATGTGAGTCTGATCGAGCCCGAAGGTTTCTTGCGGAGCGCCGTCAGCGCCGCGACCTCGTCCACGATTTCGGTGATCGCGACGACGAAGATGTTCAGCCGACGAGGTCGAGCTTCATGCCAACGAGAGCCAGCGCCACGCCACCAATGAACAGCGCGATGCTCCAATGCAACGGAGAACCGTAAAACGTCCTCGCCAAAAGCCCTCCCAATGCGCCGAGCGCGATGATCGTAATGACGAGCCCGAGCCAGGCCGGCGAAGGCAGCAACGCGCAAAGTATCAAAGGCAGGAGGGCGCCGACCAGACTGAACAGCGAAGCGAGGATCGCCTTCGAAAGGGATTCGGCAAACACACGCCGCCCCAAATTAGTCGCCGCGAGCCGACCATGCTCGGTGAGGTTCAACTCCCGCTCGTGATGCACGAGTTCAAGGCGCAATTGCGCATAGTGCGCCACGAAGAAAACGAAGACTGTCGTCGCGCCGGCAGCCACAGCGACACGGAGCGCAAGGCTGAGCGTTGCGCCGCCACCAACGGTGTGAACCAGGCGACCCGCGGCAAGTGCCAATGCATTCAGAATGCCGTCGATCAGCCCCGCGACGACATCGAGCCGGTTCTCGGGGCGGCGAACGAAATTGAAGATATTCATCGGATCCGCTGGACTCGCGGGATGATGCGTCGGCCGACCGCAATCTCATCCAGACTGTGAACGACGGCGCCGGTCGACTCGATGGCCTTGACCACCTCATCGAAATCGATGTTGTCACCTTCGATCGTTACGTTCATTCCTACTGTTTCAATGTCGATCTCGCCCACGGCGATGTTGACGGCCTCCACGCCATGGCAGTCATCGATGGCGTTGGCTATTTCCAGGAGGGACGGGCGCGCAACCGCCTTGTCGACATCGAGAAGGAGTTGACGGATATTCATATAGCTTCACTCCCAGTTGGCCGGCTGGTCGTCGAAGATTATAGTTGCAGAATGGCCGATGCGAATTCGCAGCGTCAAACCAATGCAAATCACGAAATCTGCGTTTTTTGCGCGCTACGAGAGAGCGTGCACGTCATCATGCGCAATGCCTTGACGTTCGCCATCCGCGACACAACGCCGGTGACGCCGCTCCATACGCTCGTCCTTCCGCACCGTCACGCGCCGACTTATTTCGACCTGACAGACGACGAACTGGCCGCCGCAAACGACCTTCTTCGCTGTCTTCGTCACGACATCGTGCGTGCGGACAACTCCGTCGCCGGCTTCAATATTGGTGCAAATGTCGGCGTCGTCTCAGGACAAAGCATTCTTCATTGCCATATCCATTTGATCCCGCGCCGGAAAGGCGACATCGAGAATCCCCTCGGCGGCGTCAGGGCCGTCATCCCGAGCAAAATGCGTTACTAACCGGGGCCTCTTGACAAATGCTGGGGGCGAGCCCAGCGTTATAAACGGCGATGGAGTTCGCCATTTAACCGCCCTTAGGGCTGATGACTCCTGTTCGAGCCATTTTGGCAGACGGAGCAGCATGCCTTGAATACGCGGTCCCCCTCCCCCGTATCGACGACAGGTCCGCATCGCATTGTCTCATGGCGAGGACAGCCGTGAGCGCGCGCGACGTTCTTCTCCAGATCGCGCAGGTGCTGGCCACGCTGCTGCTCTCTCCGTTACTTCAGGGAGTCATTCTTCAGTTCGAAGAACGCGTCCAGCGCAGCCAAGGGCCGGGGATCTTTCAGCCTTATCGCGATCTCTGGAAGCTGTTTCACAAGCAGATCGTCGCGCCGGAAACGGCATCGTGGCTGTATTGGTTGGCGCCCATCGTTGCCTTCACGACCACACTCACGGTCCCGATTCTCATACCGGTTCTCACCGATTATCCGCTTCCGCTTTCCGATATGGGCGACATTCTCGGCGGCGGACTGATCCTCACGCTCGGGTCATTCATGATCACCCTCGCGGGTCTCGATACCCGCAGCGCCTATGGCGGCATCGGCTCCAGCCGCGCCGTCATGGTCGCGATCCTGGCGGAACCAACTCTGATTCTCGTCTTCGTCGGGATCACGTTGCTCGCAAAGTCGATGCTTCCCTTCGTCGTCAATCACCTCATGGTCGCCGAGCCGTCGATCTATTGGGGGCCCACGCACCTGTTTCTCGTTGCGGCGTTTTTCGTTCTGCTACTGGTCGAGACGGACCGCCTGCCGATCCACTCCAGCACACATATCGAAGTCTACATGATCGAGGAGGCCCGCATCCTGGAATACTCGGGACCGATGCTCGCGATCCTGCGATGGGCGTCGATGATGAAGCAATTCATCCTCTACACCATCTTCTGCAACGTGCTGCTGTTTCCGTGGGGGCTGTCGCGTCAAGGGGCCGCGTTAGGAATCCTGGGTTCGATCGGTTCCCTTGCGTTGAAATTCCTCGTTGTCGCTTGCGTCGTCGTCGTCGTCGAAACGGTGCAATCCCGCCTTCGCTTCTACCGATATCAGGAGCCGCTCGCCGCCTCGTTCCTCTTGGCGATCCTTGCGATCGTCGGCACCCAATTGGGTTAGAGCCATGCTGGCCGCGCACCTCGAACCCCTCCCCGCGGCCCTCTTCAGTTTGCTGGCGATCGGCAGCCTTCTTCTGTCCTTCGTCATGTTGGGTTCGCGTTGGTTGCGCCACTATCTTTTCGCCTTCGCGGCGCAATCCTGGCTCATCGCCATCCTGTCCGGCACCGTGGGCTATTATGGCGGCTACGCCGAACTCTACATCGTGGCGATCCTCACAGCCGCCTTTCGCGGTCTCCTTCTGCCCTATCTCATTCTCCGAATCATCCGCCGCCTCGAGGTGCACCGCGAAGTGCACGTCATCCTTCAGGCAAGCTCCAGTCTCGTGATCGGTGCCTTCGCCGTCGTGTTCGCGCTCGCGGTGTCCTATCGCATCGGGACGGCGCTCGGTCTCGGGGGAACGATCGTCGTTCTCGCGCTGACGGTAATGCTGTCAATGAAACTGATCGGCTTCCTCATGCTTTCCGTCAGGCACGAGGCGCTCAGCCAAATTCTCGGTCTTCTGGTGCTGGAAAATGGCGTTTTTCTCGGCGCGCAAATTCTTGTGCCGGGTATGCCGCTGCTGATCGAGATCGTCATTCTCTTCGATCTCTTGATCGTCGTCGCCTGCTTCGGCGTGCTCGTGCAGTATCTGCTGAGCCACGTCGGCACAACCAGCTCACTTCAACTCAAGCGCCTGGTGGGATGATGGGCGCGATCGGTTCGTTGACGCTCGCCCTGGTCCTGGCGCCCACCGTGGCGATCGTCCTGATTCTGCTGATCGGCCGGCCGCGCGCGGCTGAAGCGCTTAACCTCGCGGCGAGCGCGATATCGCTTCTGGCGATCCTTGGGATTTTCGCCTGCCGATCCGACGTCGCTCTCACGTTCTGGCGCGACTATGTCGTCATCGACGGCCTCGGAACCTGGACGATTCTATGTGCCGCGCTCGTCTACTTCCTCGCCTCGGTTTACGCCGTCGGATACATGCGCCTGCTCGGCGAGGAGAAGCGCCTCCATCGGTTCTACGCGCTGTTCGCCGGCTTCGGGCTCAGCACGCTGATCGGCCCGATGATGAACAACGCCGGGCTCTATTGGATCGCGATCGAGCTGACGACACTGATCAGCACCTTCCTGGTGGCGTTCGAGCGCGAGGCCGCCAGCATCGAAGCCGCCTGGAAATACATCATCGTGGTCTCGGCGGGAATCAGCCTCGCGCTGCTCGGCACCGTTCTCTTCTATTGGAGCGGCACCTTCGTGCTCGGCCCGGCCTACGACATGACGTGGAAGACGTTGCAGGAGGTTGCACCACGCCTCAATCCCGCGCTCGTGTCCCTCGCCTTTCTCCTTGTGCTGATCGGCTATGGCACGAAAGTCGGCCTTGCGCCCATGCATACGTGGCTGCCCGACGCACACAGCGAAGGTCCCGCGCCCGTCTCGGCGTTGCTGTCAGGCGCGCTTCTGAACACGGCAATGGTCGGCATCGTGCGTTACCTGGTGGTCGCCGACGCGGCCGGGATTTCCGCGCTCGCTCGCGGCACGCTCGTGGCGCTCGGGGCGTTTTCGTTGCTGGTCGCGGCGCTGTTCATCGTGCGCCAGAAAGGCTTGAAACGCCTCATGGCCTATTCGAGCGTCGAGCACATGGGCGTGATCGCGCTCGGCTTCGGCTTCGGCGGCTCGTTCGGAACGGCCGGGGCGCTCTATCACATGCTCAACCATTCGCTGAACAAGTCGGCGATGTTTTTCGGCGCCGGCGCAGTGATGCGCGGCTACCGGACGAAGCGCATTCCGGGCATCAGGCACGTGATGCGGCGCCTTCCCGTCCTCGGCGGGCTGTGGCTCGCCGGCGCCGTCGCCATCACCGGTGCGCCTCCGTTCGCCCTGTTTCTGAGCGAATTGACGATCATTCGTGCGGGTCTCGCCCGCGCCGACTATCTCGTCATCGGGTTGATGGCTGTTCTACTCGTCATCATCTTTGTCGGATTCCTCAATCACTTTCGAACGATGTATTTCGAGGACGGCGAGCCGGCCCACGAGAGCGTCGCGCCGGTAAGCCTGTGGTGCTTGCTGCCCATGTGGCTTGCTCTCGTGCCGCTCCTGGTGATGGGACTCTGGTGGCCGCAGGCCCTGTGGGATCATTTTCAGATCATTGCGCATGCGCTCGATGCGACGCGGATAGCGGAGGCCGCGCAATGATCGGAACCCGGATCAGGCACCTCTCGCCGGGCGATCTTCGCGCGAGCGCCGAAGCGCTCACAGGAATGGGTGGACGCATGCAGTTCGCCTATGCGTGGACGCCCCTCGGCGGCGCACCGGAGGTGCGTTACGTCTCCGCGATCCCCGATCAAAATGAATTCGACATGTGGATTGTGAGCGGGCATCGGGAACTGCCGAGCCTCGCGCCGATCCTGCCGCTCATCGGTTGGTATGAGCGCGAGATGATGGACCTGCAGGGACTTACCTTCACCGGTCACCCCGAGCCGTATCCGCTCATTCAGTGCGTTGACGATGCGCCTCCCGTGAACGGCAATGGCCTCAACGGAGCGACCTCCACGAACGGACGCCCGCATCTCCCGGACGTCGACGCGGCCGACGTGCAGCACCTGCCCTTCGGCCCCATTCGTGCCGATGTGCTGGAGTCGGCGGAGTTCACCTTCCTGTATGTCGGTGAGCACATCATTCACTACCATCCCCGCCTCTTTTTCAAACATCGAGGTATGGAGACGTGCTTCGAGGGTGAGGACGTCCGCCATGGTGTGATCATCGCCGAACGCGTTTCCGCGGTCGGCTCGGTCGCACATTCACTGGCCTACTGTGAGGCTGTCGAGTGCGCAGCCGCGTGCAAGGTCCCGGCAAGGGCAAAGGCGCTGCGCGTTCTCCTGGCTGAACTCGAGCGACTTTACAATCATCTGCACTATCTCGGTCATCTCTGTCATACGACGACGCTCAAGGTCGGCGAAGCGCAAGGCAAGCTGCTCGAAGAGAGGGCAAAGCAGCTCAATGCACGGCTCACCGGCAGCCGCTTCCTCCGTGGCTTGCTGACGCCCGGAGGATTCCGCCGCGATCTCGATCCCGGAAAGTGGCTGGGTGACGCATTGGAAAAGCTACGTGAAGACTATGTAGCCTATGCCGACCGATTGGAAAATTCGGAAAGTCATCTCGATCGTTTGATCACCACCGGACTTCTGCCGGAGCGCGTCGCCTTCGATCAAGGCGCCACCGGGCCGATCGAGCGCGCATCGGGCCTCGATCGCGATCTGCGCCGCGATCACCCTTATGCGGCCTATGCCGGCCTTCCGTTGTCGGTGCCGATCCTGAAAGACGGCGATGCCTATGCGCGTGAGCGCGTGCGCATGGCCGAGATCGAGGCCTCCTTCGTCCTTTGCCAGCGCATCCTATTGCTGCTGGAACCGGGACCCGTTCGCGTGGAGTGCTCGCCGGCGCCATCGACGGCAGGGCTCGGCTGGGCCGAAGGCCCGCGCGGATCGACCTTTTATGCTGTCCATATCGGAGCCGACGGACGACTCGCGCGCGTGAAAATCAAGTCTCCGTCGTTCTCCAACTGGCGCGCATTCCCGCTCACGGTGCACGACAGCAACATGATGGACTACGCGATCAACGAAGCGAGCTTCGGTCTGACCATGGCTGGCTGTGATCGATAGGAGCCGCCGATGGCTTTATGGACATTGTTCGGACTGGCAAGCGGGAAAGCAACCACGGCGTGGCCGCGCGGCCATGGAAACGACGGCCAGGAGGGCGTGCTTGGCATGCCGCGCCACAATCCGGATGCATGCCGCGAAGGCTGCGAGGAATGCGCCAGCATTTGCCCCACTCACGCCATCGAACGGCGCGAGCACGGTCTCGCGATCGACTACGGTCGCTGCGTAGTCTGCCAGCTCTGCACGGAAGTCTGTCCGACCGGCGCGATGGAGCCCTCGTCCGATTGGGCCTTCGGCGTTCGCGATCGCGAGGACCTCATTTGGCCGGAGCCGGCCGCGCGTCTCGACCGATCGTCGGCGCCCGAACGCACAGCCTTTAGGCGCAGCCTCCATATCCGCCACGTCGATGCGGGCTCGTGCAACGGCTGCGAATCCGAGCTGCAAGCCCTGAATAATCCCTTCTACAATTTGCATCGGCTCGGCATCTTCTTCACCGCCTCGCCCCGTTTCGCGGACCTTCTGCTGGTCACCGGACCGGTCACAAGTGCGATGCACGACCCGCTGAAGGCGGCTTACGAAGCCATGGCCGAGCCGCGCTGGGTGATGGCGGTCGGCACCTGCGCGGTCTCGGGTGGGATTTCCGGCGGAAACTACGCCTGCGGAAACGGGCTCGAAGGCGTGCTGCCGGTCGACGTCTATCTGCCTGGCTGCCCGCCCAATCCCGCCGCGATCATGGAAGCCCTTCTGATGTTCCTCGACCGCATGCCGCAACGCGTCAGGCGAGGACTGATCGATGGCTAGCGAAATCCTCATGTTCGCTGCGATCCTCTGGGTCGTCGGCGCGGTTCTGGCGCTTACCGGCATGTCGATCGCGAGTCGGATCGCGCTCGCGCTGGGCGCGGTCGCGGGCGCACTGGCGGCGATCATCGGCCTTCCCGGCGCGAGCCAGGCCGTCGCTCTCCCCGGCCGGATCCTCGGTGAAATTGTAACCTTTCGGATCGACCCGCAGGGCCTATGGCTGATGGGTTTCGGCCTCGTGCCGGCGGGGTTCGCGTGCGCCCTTTCTTCTCCGTCCCCGCATGGGCAACGCGGCTGGCTCTTCGGCGCCGCGTTGAGCCTGCTCGGCGCGCTGGGCGTCTTCGGTTTGCAGAACGGCGCCGCATTGCTGATCGCCTGGGAGACGATGAGCCTCGGCGGCGCCATCATGATCTTGTCGGACGATCTCGGGCGCGCCCGAGGCCGAACCGTCTTGTTCATGCTAGCGCTTCTCGAGGTCGGTGCCGTCGCCCTTACGCTCGCCGTCGCATTGCTGGGCTGGCAGGCGTCGAGCCTGCTGTTTCCCGCCTTCGAAGCCGGCACAGTCGCGATGCCGCACGCCATGCAGATCGGCGTCGGCATTCTTCTCCTTGTCGGCTTCGGCGCCAAGCTCGGCCTTCTACCGTTCTATGAATGGTTTCCCGGCGCCTACGGCGCCGGAAGCGGCGCCTCCGGCGCAATCATGTCGGGTGTCGTTCTAAACGCGGCGTTCTTCGCCCTGTCGCGCGCCTTGATGAACTGGATCCCGACGGCGGCGGACAGCGCCTTTCCGGCGCTTGCGGTGATCGTCATCGTCGTCGGGACTTTCAGCGCCATCCTGACGATCCTCTACGCCTTTCAGCAAGACGATTGGCGTCGCTTGCTCAGTTTCTCGTCGGCGGAAAACGCCTCGATCGCGGTCGTCGCGCTCGGCTCCGCAATGCTGTTCCACAGCTACGCGCTCGATGATCTGGCCGGGCTCGCCTGGACGGTGGCGCTCCTCCATCTCGCCGGCCACGCGCTCGCCAAGGGCACCTTGTTTCTTGCCGCGGACGGACTGCGCAAGGCCAGCGGCAGCTATCACATTGCCTATCACGGTGCCGGCAGCCACCGGCTGTTCGGCGTCGGCGTTCTCATCGCCGCAATGAGCCTTGCCGCAATGCCGCCGACGGCCGGCTTCGTCAGCGAATGGTTTGTGTTCCAAACCGTGTTCCAAGGTTTCCATCTTCCGTACCTTGGCGGACGGCTCGTACTCGCGCTCACGGGCGCGGGGCTGGCTCTCACCGCCGCCGTCGCCTTCGCCACCTTTGTGAAAGTCGTCGGGCTTGGTGTACTCTCGCGTGATCCGGTCCGGCCGGCGCCGATCACGACATCCTATTCAGCGACGGTTGGCGTGTTGGGGCTTGCCGTTCTTGCGCTCGCCGTCGGCATGCCGGTTTGGCTCGACGGTCTTAGCGGCGCGGCCACGATGCAATTCGGTGCAGCTTTCGCCTCGCAGATGCACGATGGCGTGCTGCTCGTGCCGCTTTCGGCAAAATTTGCATTCATCTCGCCGAGCCTTCTCATCATCGTCATGCCGCTTCTTGCGCTAATTCCGATTACATTGATTCTTGCAAGCAAACGCTATGCGCTGCGGCGCACGGCGGTCTGGTACGGCGGCCTCGCGCCGGATCCGGCGCGCGCATCGACAACAACCTTGTCGTTTTCCAACGCGATGCGGACCTTCTACAGCTTCGTGTATCGGCCAACTGCCGACACCGAGCGCGACGCCGATGCCGGCGGATATTTCGTCAAGAAGCTCGAGTTCGAGCATGATGTCGCGCCGATCTTTGGGCCGTTGCTATTTCAACCCGCGTTGAGGCTCGTTCAAGAAAGCGCGAGCAAGCTTCGGCTCCTCCAGTCCGGACATCTGAATTTCTACCTGAGCTTGATCGGGCTTCTTCTCGTTCTCGTCCTTGGACTGACACTGCTTTGACATAGGGAGACAACGCCACCCCATGTGGACTTACATCGCCATAGCCATTTTCGGGGTTTTGGGATGCTGGGCGCGGTTCGGGCAAACGAACCTGGTGCAGGCCGTGTACGGCCGTGACTTTCCTTACGCGACCTTGAGCATCAATGTGATGGGAAGCTTTATCATGGGCTTTCTGTTCATTGAGACGCTGGAACGTCTCACGCTCTCTCCTGCACTTCGGACAGGAATTTTAACCGGATTTCTCGGCGGCTACACCACCTTCTCGACGTTCGAGATGGAAACGGTCCTGCTCGCCGAGGGCGGCGAAATCTTCAAAGCCGGCCTTTACGTGCTGCTATCGGTCGTCCTTGGCTTCCTTGCTGCTTTCGGAGGAGCCTACATCGCCAGAAGTCTTTAGTCGGAGAAGATCGTGACGAACGACATCCTGATGGTGCGCATATATCTCAGCGAGGCTGAGCACGGCAAACGCAAGACCTTGATGAAGGAGATTCTTTCGCTTCTGCAAGATCGACACGCGGTGCAGGGCGTGACCGTGTTTCGCGGGATCGCCGGCTTCGGCGCGAGCGGAGAAGTCCGCGCCGACGACATCTTGCGGCTTAACGTGGACTTGCCGTTGGTCGTTGAATTCTTCGACGAGCCCAAGGTCGCGGAAGCCGCCATCGCATTACTCGACGATCTTGTCCCCGGTGGCCACATCGTTTCATGGCCAGCCAAACGATACGGAACGGCGTCGCTCCCGATGCGACAGAGCTAGATGGATTTTTTTTCGCGCGAGATCGGCAAATGCCAGAGCGCGATGAGCTTCAGACACCAACCCACGAAGCGGCAGCCATTCCCCGCCTCGCGCTGACGCATGGTCAGACCATCTGGCTGATGAGCGAGCTCGGACTTCGAGAAGGAGTCAGCACATCGACTTTCAACTACTACATCAAATCGCTGCGGAAGCTCGGCATTCCTTTCGATAAAGGAAAGGGGCAATCGGAAGGTCATCGCCACATCACCTACGATTTCGAAGAGCTCATGGAGCTCACCGTGGCGTTACTCCTGCGCGTCTACGGGACGCTGCCCGACCCGGTCCTCGCCGGCCTCCGCAATTTTCGAGAAGATTTGCGGCCGATCTATCGGCGAGCGTATCTCGAGTCCTTGCGCCGAACCTATCCGGCGGCCCGTATTTCAGCCCAGCGCGAGCGCATAGCCGTGGAAGGCTTGTTTCTCGATCTGAATATCCGTTACGCGGCGGGCCGGATGATCGCGTTTGGCCCGCCCCAAGTCCTTTCGCCATTCGAGGCTCTCCGCGTCTACGCTTGCTCCCAGGTTCCCGCTCGATCCTATCTTCCAATGAATGTAAGCGCCGTTGCGCAAACGATCGTCGGACGCAGCCACATTCTTCCATCCATCCGCCGCGGCCGCAGCGCCGCCAGGTCATGACGGAGAATTGTCAACCATGTCTGCGCAACCACAACACTCCTCGCTGCAAGCATGCGTCGATCGAGCAATTGTTCGCTTGAAGTCGCTACATGATGGCGAAGCCGGGTTTCTCGAAATTGTCGGCCTCGGGCGCGAGGCCGTCCCGGCTCTGCGAGAGTTGATCTTCACACGAGAGCGGAGCGGGCTGTATCAGGCTCGATGCCGCGCCGCCGAGGCCCTCGGTATCCTCGGAGCCTTCGAGGTTCTGGCCGACTTCTTGCGTTCGCCGCGACAGCTCAGCGATCCCACGGAGCGCATCGGCGAAGAGACCGTCATCAGCACGGCCGCGCGTACGATCGCACGGCTGCGCGAGGAATGGGTCTATCGGCTGTTGGCCGAACTCGCGGTCCAGCGGCCGTTGAACGGGATCCTGGCGGGCCTGGGATCGTTCCACCGCGAAGATTCGCTTCCCATCCTTGTCCACGCGCTAGGTGAGGACGAGATGCGATTGACCGCCGAAACGGTCCTGCGGGCATTTGGCAAGGCAGCGCGCCCCGCCATCATGGCCGTCGCACGCAATCCCGGCGTATCCGATCGTTCCGAAAGCGAATCGGATTTGCGCAAACGCCGCAGCGCGCTTGACCTCCTTATCGAGATCGGTGTGCCGCGGAAGGAATGGCCGTCGTTGCGACACCTGCTCGATGACAACGATACGCAGATCGCGCTTCTGGCATGCAAAATCTGCCTACGCGTGGGCGAAGAACGGGAGCGTGCGCAACTTTCCCGTCGCTTGAGCGAACTCCGGGCAAAAGCGGACTATTTTGTTCGCCAGCAGATCGAGGATCTGCTGGCCTCGATCGAACGAGCCGCCCCTTTGCGTCGATCGGCATCTGCGCGACCTCATGCGTGAGTGCCTCGCCAACGCCGCAGCAGTTTCCACCTACCGAGAAAGTGTCATCCCGATTGCTTGCCCACTCCGACGTAGCTGGCTATCCTGAAACCGATGGGGATGGAGTCCCCCGAAACCGCCGCAAGGCTGATGACTCCTACCGCGCACGAATGGTCGTGGTAGGATTGTTGCGGCTCCAAAATCCTCTTCCCCACGACAGGCCGACCCGCAGCCACCTGCGACAAGCCCTCGTCATTCGACCGCGCGGATGTCGGAACGAAGACGATGGAGGTCCGCATGGCCGACAGGATCACCGCCATTCTTGGAGACGAGATTCTCGATTCGCGCGGCTTCCCTACCCTGCGTGTCGAGGTACGCCTGCAGAGCGGCATCGTCGCTCACGCCTCGGTACCCTCCGGCGCCTCAACCGGAGAAGGAGAGGCCCACGAGCTACGCGACGGAGATCCGCAACGCTATGCCGGCCGCGGTGTGCTCAGAGCCATCGCCAATCTTGCGGAAATTGCACGCACCCTGCGTGATGAGGACCCGACCGACCAAGCGAAAATAGACGGACTCGTCATTGAGGCGGACGGCACGGAAACAAAGTCGCGCTTGGGCGCGAATGCGATTGTGGGGACCTCCATGGCCGTGGCACGCGCCGCCGCTCAAGCCGTCGGAAAGCCGCTCTACGTCTATCTCTCATCGAACGAAAACCATCGCATCCCTGTTCCGATGATGAACGTCATCAATGGCGGACGGCACGCGGCGAACTCGCTGGACTTCCAGGAATTCATGATCGTTCCGCACAGTGCCCCCTCGTTTCGCGAGGCGCTGCGCTGGGGAGCCGAGACGTACCATGCCTTGCATGCGCTTCTGGCGGAAAAAGACCTGTCCGTGGGTGTGGGAGACGAGGGCGGATTCGCGCCTAATCTTGATAAGAACGAAGACGCTTGCGCATTGATCGTCGAGGCGATCCAACGCGCGGGATTCATTCCCGGCGAACAGATCGCGCTGGCGCTGGATCCGGCGGCGTCGTCATTTTCAACCGGCACAGACGGATACAACCTCTCAAAATCCGGCGCGGGAAAGAAAACCGGCGCGGAACTCCAAAAACTTTACGCCGATTGGGTGGAACGGTTTCCCATTGTGTCGATCGAAGACGGGTTCGGCGAGCACGATTGGAACGCCTTTCAGGCTCAAACCGCGGAGCTTGGCCGCTCGATCCAAATCGTTGGCGATGATCTTTACGTGACGAATCCGAAACTGATCGCTCGCGGGATCGCTGGAAAGGTGACCAACGCGGTTCTAATCAAGCTCAATCAGATCGGAACGGTCACGGAGACGATCGCCGCAATCCAAGCCTGCCGCTCGGCCGGTTGGAACTACATCATCTCCCATCGCTCCGGCGAAACCGACGATGCCTTTATCGCCGATTTTGCCGTCGCCATGGGCGGGGGGCAGATCAAGGCCGGAGCGCCATGCCGTGGCGAGCGCCTCGCGAAATACAACCGTCTTCTGGAAATAGAGCGAGAGGCCTCCAACAAAGCGTTCTACGTATCGCCCTTCGTCCATGCGCCAGCGGCCAGCGCGAAGTCGGTAAGCGCGACAGATGAAGTGACCATGGGCCGTGAGGTGGTCGCAATCATCGAAGAGGCGGCGTCGGCGCGTCGATGCTTGATCGTCGCGGAGCGCGCGGCGCGACTCGTAAGCTCTCTCTCGCTCTCAGCGCTCCATATCCGTGTCGACCCGATGACCCTGATCGCTGCCGCTGAAGAGATCGATGTTCAGCTCTTGCGGGAATTGAGAGAAGGAACCGCACAGGAACGGCTCATGCACGCGCGTCGTGTCTTTGAATCATGGGCGGCGACCCTCACGGGAGCGAAGGTGCGATGGCTGGAGCACGTCGGAGACATCAAATCGTCGATGATTGCCGAGGCGCAAGACGCCGCTCTCGTCGTCATCGCCCAGCCCCACAATCTGGACTCAGCGGATGCTCTCCATGCGGCGATCTTCAGCTCCGGCCGCCCGATATTGTTCGTTCCGACCAGCGGCGACTTACCGCCAACCCTGGGAGACCACATGGTCATCGCGTGGAAGCCACTCACCCAAGCACGGAATGCCGTAATGCGGACCTTGCCTTGGCTGCATGCGGCCAAGCGCGTCACGATCCTGTCCATAGACGACGAATCGGAGCCGAGCCAGGATTGCGCGGAGGTTCTCGAGCTTCTTGGTTCGCATGGCGCATTCGCGAGCGTGAGGCACGTGCGCACCGAGAAGGGACAGCACATCGCAGCCCGCCTTCTCTCCGAAGCCGAGGCGATCGCCGCTGACTCGATCGTCATGGGAGCTTTTCGCTTCGGTCAAGTCTTTGAATCGATCTTTGGCGGCGTGACACATGAGGTACTGCATGGAACGCGGCTACCTGTTTTCATGGCGCATTAAGTATTGCGCCACGACATTGTCGGCAGTCCCTATGCAGGATCGACGAACGGCCCAAAAACCCTCCCGACAATGGGAGTAGCGGCGAGCAACAGATGCCCGTAGCCGAAAGGCCGATCGCTTTATAAACGGCCTCCTGCATCTCGAGAGCAGGTCCACAGCGGCGTCAGAGGGTTCGCGCTTGTTGCTCCAGCTCCTCACGGAGTTCCGCCAACCGCATTGCGTTCCGGCGAGCGTCCATCAGAGCGGACTCGAGAGAACGATCTTTCATAAGGCGGCGCTCGCGTGTCTTTCTCAAGAGGTCTTGCGTCGAGTTGATACTCATCTCAATCGCGGCGCGAGACGCTGCCAACAGGCGCCGAAAGGAATCATCGATATTCTGCCGCATCGTCCATTGCAGATCGGAGATATTTTTTCTGAGAGCGTTGACGACAGCCTCATGAAAACGCCTTCGTCGGCGCCGACGCCGCCATCGGGGCGGAAGAAGGCGCGCCAAACCGTCGGCCGTCAGAGAACTCAAACTATCGACCGGCCAATCTTTAACCCAATGGGGTTCGCGTTTTATTTGAAACCACTCGTCGGGCACTATGGACGGTACAGCGACGTTGAACAAGGCGCCCGCGGCCTCGCGGACACGGTTGGCGAGAGCATAATAGCGCTGCTCCTGAACTTCGACCGCGGCGGCGAGTTCTGCTTCCATCGTCGTCG
>JBDHSU010000104.1:0-14797 GCA_039808325.1 Variibacter sp.
GCAGTTTGAATCCTGCGCCTTCAAAGCGGTAAAGTGTGGTCAAGCGCATACGCAGCGCGCAGAGCAGGCATGCTCCCACGCGCGGCGCCACGTGGAGGCGGAAAACGCCGCGAGTTGTTGCAAATCGCAACTTCTGCCGCCGCGCCGGCCGCGATAAGGTCCAGGAAGACAGACTTGGCACGCGGACGGGCTGGTCCGAAGCGGCACCGGCGGCGCGATAGCCGGGCATTTCGGAGGAAGCCATGACCAAAAGTGTCGTCGCTGCGCTGGCCGCGGCCTTGCTCGCGTTTGGTCTTTTCCCGCAAACCAGCGCCCGCGCAGGCGATCTCGAGCTCACCCACATCAAACTCGCGGTCGGCGGCGCGCCGAGCCTGTTCTACCTGCCGCTCGCCGTCACCGACCGGCTCGGCTACTTCAAGGATGAAGGCCTCGACGTCCAGATCTCGGATTTCCAAGGCGGCGCGAAATCGCTGCAGGCGATGATCGGCGGCAGCGCCGACGTGGTCGCCGGCGCCTATGACCACACCATTCAGATGGCGGCGAAGAAGCAGCCGATCACCGCCGTCGTCGAGCTCGGGCAGTTCCCCGGTTTCGTCCTTCTCGGGGTCAAGGACAAACTCAAGGACTACAAGTCGCCCGCCGATCTGAAGGGCTTGAAAATCGGCGTGTCGGCGCCCGGCTCGAGCACGCATTTCATGGTGCTCTACATGATGGCGAAGGCCGGCCTGAAGCCGAGCGACGCGTCGTTTCTCGGCGTGGGAACGTCGTCAACCGCCGTCGCGGCCGTGAAGCGCGGCGAGATCGACGCGCTGGTCGCGGTCGATCCGGTCGTCAACGTCCTGGAGGGCGAAGGATTGGTTCGCATCCTCGCCGACACGCGCACCCTCAAGGGGGCGACCGACGTGTATGGCGGCCCGGTGCCCGCCGCCGTTCTCTACGTCCCCGCGGCGTTCCCCGAGAAGAATCCCAATACGACGCAAGCGCTCGTGAACGCTTTCGTCCGCGGCTTGAAATGGATGCACAGCCATTCGGCCGCCGAGATCGTCAAGCTGATGCCGCCCGAGTGGGCGCTCGGCAATCCGGGCATCTACGAGAAATCGATCGCCAGCGGCCTGCCGACCTACTCGCCCGACGGCCGGTTCGCGCCCGGAACGCCGGAAAACGTGCTGAAGGTGCTCAAGGAGTTCGACGCGAACGTGCAGAAGGCGTCGATCGATCTCGGCAAGACCTATACGAACAGGTTCGTCGACGCCGCGCTGGCGGCGAAGAAGTAGCACGACGAATCAATCCCGCACGACGTTGCAGGTCTCGCCGGCGCCGCGCAGCCGCACGCAGACTTGCTCGGCCGCGGCCTTGGACACGAACACGACCTCGATGCGCTTCATCGGCACGCGGCGGCCCGAGAGCTTCGCGTCGACGATGTCGATGGCGCGCTTGCCGAGCTGCTTGGCGTGCTGCTTCAGCCGATGGAACCGCTTGAGCGCGCCCTCGCGCGTCTTCTCGGCGGCGAATTGCACGACCCAACGCTTCTCGGAAGACGCCGACGTATCGGACAGATCGCCCTTCTTCGCCTTCCGGCCTTTGGCGCTCTTGTCCGTCTCATTCGCCGCGGCTGTCTTGGTGGCCTTCTCGGACTTGCCGTCATGCTTGTCGGACTTCGCGGCGACCGTTTCCGGCGGCGGCGGCGGTGGCTCCGGAGGCGGCACACGGATCATGGTCGCGGCGTGCTGGCACGGGACGCGGGCCGGCACGTCGAGTTCCGCCTCCTCGAGATTCGCTTCGCGCCATCGCTCGGCGGCATGGCCGGTAATGCCGAGTACATAGGCACGCGTCTCGCTCGGCAACGTCCCGCGATTGGCAAGCCAGTCCTGAATGCGCTTCGCACCGGCGTTATAGGCCGCGGCCGCGAGTCCGAGATTGCCGAACTGCTGATGCAGCATTTTGAGAAATTTCGCGGAGCGCGGCAGCGCTTCGACCGGATCGAACGGATTGGCGAGCCCGAACTCGGCGGCAACCTTCGGCATGAACTGCGCGACGCCTTGCGCCCCGGCGCGGCTGACGGCCAGCGGATCGAAGCGGCTCTCCCGCCAAATCAGGCGGATGAAAAAGGGAATGGGAAGGTCATGCGCGGAGGCCGCGGAAATCAGCGTCTCGCAAATCTGTTCCAACGAAGCGACGGGCGGCGGAAGCCCCCCCTCGAACGCCTCGACCGCGCGCGCCACGTCGAGCGCCGGCACATCCACGGACCTATCGACGGACAGTCTCGGAGACGCCGGCGCATCAAGGTCCACCTCCGCCGGGCTGGGCGCCGCGGCGAGCGCCACCTGTGTCGGCGCGGCGGCGATCCCACCCGCGTCGGCCACCCTCCAAACGGGCGCGGGCGGATTGTGAGGCGCGCAGTCGTCGCAGGCTGTAAAGCCCGACCAGGGGAAAAAGAAAAAGGCCACGACGGTGGCGATAACGAGCCGCATTGAGCCGCACCGAAGCGTATTGAAGCTCCGACACGCGCCCCCGGCGCCGGCCTCGTATCACCGTTGATTCCCCCTCCTGCCAGCCTTGAGTGCTGGGGGATCGCGACGCTTTTGTGGAATTGCTGCGGCCCCGCCTGGGCCATTCTGCGATGGGAACGAAACCGTTACGGCAATGCGAAGAACTTGAGGGATTCGCGCCGGCGCTAGAACGGGATGAGGAAAAGTGTGGAGCGGTTTTCCGCCCGCATCCCGCTCTAAGCTATGAGAATCGATCACGGTCATGATTTTGGATCGATTCGATCCAAAATCATCGTGATCTAGGCGTCCGTGCTCGGCGGGCGCTGATGAGGAGGCGCGTGACGCGTTGGTGACGCGCGAGGCTATTCCTTTGCGCGCGCCAACACCGTCATCACGTCCTTCGCCATGATCTTGGCCATGATCCGCCGCTTGCGCGGCCAGATCGTGCGTGTCGTCCGCCAGGTCGCGGCGACCGTGATCACCGCCGAAACGCCCAGCTCCTCGAACTCGCGAAACAGCGTCATCCGTATGAAGCGCTCTTCGTACGGCTTCACGAGTATGGCGGCCGGCGCCGCCTTGGCTTCGGCGATGCCGATCACCGGCGGCGTCGCGACGATCTCATCGACGATGATGGCCTCGTCGATCATGTTCTTGATGCGGAGCTGGATGGCGTAGTCGCCCGGATGCAAATGCATCGTCGGGCGGCTGCGGTAATCGCGATCGTAGATCAGGAACACGATGGCGGCGATGCCGCAAATCGCGCCGATGACCTCGAATATCTCCAGGAGCTCCATCACCGTCATTCGTCGCCTGCAATCATGGCATCGCGGGGCCGCGCACCGCCGCGAATCGGGAGTGAGCGCAGTGTGCCTGCGCGCCGCCTCCACGCAAGAGACAACGACGCGCCCCGTCCCAGCCGCGGCTTTATCTAGAGATGCTTGACGTAGAAATAGCTCTCAACGAGGCGGCGCAGACCCTTGTAGATCTGCTTGCTCGCGGGGCCGGTGCCATCGCGCATGGTGACGACGAAGCGGCATTGATCGCGGACCGTGGCACGGAAAACCGGATCGACCACCCGGCGGAAATAATCAGGATTGATGTCGACGCCGCGCGGAAGGGAGCGCAAGGACCTGATGCGTGGGTCGGATGCGCGCGCCGCCGGCATCAGGTCGCGCACCTGCAGGCCTTCGTCCTTGATCGTGATGTCGAGAAGATACTGCGCCTCCCCCTGCGCATTGGTCCAGCACGGCGGCGGCAGCACCTCCTTTTCATGCGCGGCCGGGGCCGCGTGGCTGCCCGCCGCCTCGGCTTTCGCGAGCTTCTGGCGAAGCTCATCGTTCTCGATGCGCAGCGCCCCGATGTCGCTGTCCGTGCCGACGTTCCTGTCGGTGGTGCCCGTGGTTTCCGTTTGCTGCAGACGCGCCAGCGCGCTCTGCACGACAGACGCGGGCGGCTGGCCCGGGTCGAGCTTCGCCGCGGTGTCGACGATCGACTTCAGGGGAGCGAGCGCCGCGATTTCCGCACGCAGCGCCTCGATCTCCTTGCGATCCTCGCTCGATCGCGCGTCGCGCTCGCGTGCCAGCGTATCGTTCTCATTGGCGGCGGCGGTCTTTTCGCCGGAGAGCGCATTGTTCTCCTGCGTCAGCGAATCCGCCTTATGCGTCAGCGCTTCCTTGTCCCGGCGCGCCTGTTCGAGATCGCGATTGAGCGCCGCGAGCTTTTGCTTGAGCGCCTCGTTGTCGGCGCGCATGTCGGACACGACGCGCGCGGGATCGTTGACGGCTCCCAGCGCGTCGAAAGCGGTCAGCGCCCGCTGCATCACCTGCGCCGGAGGCTGACGGGGATCGACCTTCGCGGCCGCGTCCGACAACCCTTTGAGCGGCTTCAACGCCGCGACTTCGGCGCGCAGCGCTTCGATTTCCTGGCGGCTGTCGCGTGTCAACGTATCCTTGTCGCGGCGAAGCTGGTCGTTCTCGCGGATGTTGGCGGTGAGCTTGCGGCGAAAGTCCTCGTTTTCCGACTTCATGTCGGCGATCGCGCGGGCAGGATCCTTGGTCTGAGCGCCAAGCGCACCGAGCGCCGCCAAGCCGCGCTCGAGGAGAAGCTGCGGCGGCTGTTTCGGATCGAGCGCCACGGCGGAATCCGCGACCCGGCGCAACGGCTTCACCGCGGCCAACGAATCGCGCAGGGATTCCGTATCGCGCTTGGCATCCCGCAACGCCGTTTCAAGCGCGCCGATCCGCAAAGCCTGCTCGTGAATCTTGCGCATGTCCGGCGCGGGGATGGGCGCAAGCACCGCCGGGCCCTGTTGCCCCCCCTGCTGCTGGACGGGCGTGCCCGAGATAATGGCTCCGGCCTTGTCGCGAAGGCCCGCGAGCTGGCGCTCGCTGTACTGGAGAATTCCCGCCAGACCGAGCAAAAGCATGAGCAGGACGAGAAGAAGCATCTCGCCCAGGCTCAGGCCCGACAGGCCCCGCCGACTTTCCCTCTCGATGATGGTCGTCGACAAACCGCCACCCGCGATCCATTGCCCCGATAAAGCCGCAATGTAGATCGGCGAGTCACACGAATACAACAGAATGCGGCGCCCCGGCCGCAGAAGGCCGCCGAGTGTTACAAAAAAGCCCGGTTACGAAAAAGCCCTTCCCGGTGAACCGGGAAGGGCAAGTCGATCACGATGGGTGTGGGTAGAGAAGGTGAAAGAGCTTAGGTCTTAGGGGGCCGGCGCCGCGAAGCGCCGGGAGCCGGCTCAGACTTCGGCGAGAGACTCCGACGCGACCATTTCAGCGCGCAACGTCTTCGCCTTATCGACGGTCTGGACATATTGTTCCCAAGCCGAGCGCCAGCAGACGAAATTGGTGCTGAGCGAAACCGCGATGTTCTCCAGTTGATCGAGCGCCTTGCGGTTCTTCTCGCAGATGATCTCGACTTCGGCGGCGGAGCGGCCGTCCTTTTCAGTCGCCGACTTCAGGCTCCGGGCGGTGTCCACCACGGTCTCCATGATCTCGGCGAGCTTCTTGTAGCCGTCCTCGCGCTGCACCTCGACGCCGCGGAGATACTGCCGCTGCTGCTCGAGCAGGCGGATGGTCATGCTCCACTGGCGCGAACGATGCTCGAGAAAGCTGTGAAGTTCGGCAACCGACTCGAAATTCGCGGCCGACTCGCGTTTTTCCGGTGCGGGCTCACGCTTCTCGGTGAAATCGAGACGGGCGGGCCGGCGCGGCATCGCTTGGGGATTTTGGGAATTCTGACGATCCTGGCGATCCTGTTCCGGGGTGCTCTGCTTTACGCGCAACTCGGACGAGCCTGCCAGGGTGATCGGGATCGTGCTCATTTCAACCTCCTGCATGTGGAGCGAAAATCTCACGGAACCTGTGCATAATCAATGTGAAGTAAGGAAATGTTAAGACTATGGTAAACACCGGGGCAGCCGCCGCGGCGTTGCCACGATTCCGCCGCGCAAAAATCGCCCAAATGGTACTCCAGTATTGAATTTGGACTATATTCCGGTTTCCGACCGGTTAACGGAGGCCCGTCGCAGGTTAACGCGGCATCTCGGACCGGGGTCGTTAAGCGGCGCGGATCACCTTGGAGTCCGGGCCGTCCGTGAGATTGCCGCTGATGCCGATGCGCAACCGCGGCAGCGCCGAGTCCGGGACCCGCCGCGCGATCTCGATCTCAAGAATGCCGTGGGCAAGCCGCGCGTTCTTGATCTCGACATGATCGCCGAGTTGGAAGCGGCGCTCGAAGGACCGGTTCTCGAGGATCGTCGCCGCCCCGCCCGGCCCGCCGCGCGCCGGATCCCCGTGCTTGTTACCGCGCACGATCAGACGCGAGCCCTCCAGCTCCACCGACAATTCGCTGTCGAGGAAGCCGGGCACCACCAATGTCAGCAGCTTCGTCATCGCGTCGGTGCGCTCGACCTTGTAGACAGGCCAGGAGCGGCGAATATGACCGAACTGCAGCGCCGAGATCGTCGCGCCCCAATACGCCGCGCCCTCGTTGAGGATGCTGCGCATATTGTCCTCGACACGCTGCGCGCTGCCGAGCAGGTCCTCGACCGTCATGGCGCGGATGGCGGAGCGCAGATTGGTGCGCACCAGCACCTCGATGGCGCGCGGCAGGTCGCTGACGCCGTAACTCGCCTTGATCGGATCATGCACCAGAAGGAATGCCGTCAGATCGAGCGAGAGGGAGACATTGTCCTCGGTGACGAACTCCCCGTCTTTGATCTCGACGAGGTGTTGCGTCATGTTCACCTTGTGGCGGATGCGGTCCATGAACGGGACAACGACGTTCCAGCCCGGCTTGAGCACGCGCACCTTCCGGCCGAAACGTTCGACCACCCATTGCTGGGAGAACGGCACGACGCGGACGGTCAAGCCGACCACGGTCGCGCTGATGCCCATCAGAACGATGAGGTATCCCAGATTGAGGAGCGGCATGCAGAGCCCCGTTGACGGCAGCATAATGTGCCGCAAGCGCTCCCGCACAGGCAACTGTTAATTCTTTCGAAACGTTTGGCCGCGGCTTCGCCGAACGGGACAAACGCGAATTCGCGGTTCCCGAATCGAGAGATTTAAGCCATTATGGTTGTTGTAAAAAAGGGGCGCGATCCTCAGCGCGGTCATTCGCCCGTTAACCATATGCCGAAGTATGGTTAGTGGCGCAGCCTGTCAGCGTTCACACCGAGCGTTCAATACAGTCTGTCGGCGTTAGAGTGGATCCTGCACCCTCAAGGAAAGCGCGTCGCAGGAGAGTCGTGATGAGTTCAAGCCGGCCCCACCAGGAAAAGTCCGTCAACGGGTCTCCCAGCGCCAAGCAGCCGGAATTCGACATCGACGCCGAGACGCTGCGCGAACTCAAAAACGTCTTGAACCGCGCCTTGACGGAACCGGAGCAGCATGGCGCCCCTGCGGCGAGCCGGCGCGCTCCGCCCCGCCCTGAACCCTCGCGCCCCGAGCCGCGTTTCGAGGAGCGTCAGGCTCCCGTCCAGCGCGAAAGCGACTGGCACGAGGCGTTCGACCTCGTCGACCATGCGGCCGACCTCATCGGCTCGACCGAGGACATGATCGAGAACGCCCGCGCACGCAGCGAAGAGATGGCCGAGCGCATTCTTGAGGAGTTGCGCGTCGGCGAGGCGGAAATCGAAACGCTCGAGGCGCAGGTCGAGGCCGCCGAGGCCCGCGCGGCCGAAGCCGAGGCGCGCGCTAACGAAGTGGAAACCAAAGCAGCGGATATCGAAGCGGCGGTTATGCAGTTGCACGACCGCATCGAGGCGAAGCTCGGCCGCGCCAGCGTGCGGCGTGACGCCTCGGGCCGAATCCTTGCAGCTTGAGGCAGCTTTCCATGGACATGCGACGATCGCCGGCGGATGATCGCAGGGACAATTTCGGTTCGGGGAAGATTATGCGACTGCCCAACGCGCGGCTGCCGGATGCCGATCGCGATGCGAGCGATATCGCGGCGCGCGGCGCCGCGGCGCTCAATATGGTGCGGCAGGCGGCGGAAGCCTTCCGCGCCGCCGAGGACCGACTAAGTTCGACCGAGGCGCGCGGCGAAGCCATCGTCCAGCGGGCGATGAAGGAGCTGAAGAACCTTAACGCCCGTAAAGAGACGCTGGAGTCGCGCCTGCGTTCGGCGGAAGTGCGGGCGCAGTTGATGGAAGCACGGCTGCAGGAAAACGAGGCACGCGCCAAGCAAGCCGAGGAATGGCTGGCGCGGCTGCACGAGGCGCTCTATCACGACTTTGCCGGCAACAAGCCGGCGCCCGCGCCGGGCCGCTGATCTGCGCCGCGGCGCAGCGCTGTTGCGCCTTGACCGGCTTATCCCGGGCGGCTCTCAGCCTTCCGCATCGCCAAAACGAAGGCGCCGATGCCGGCAAGAAATCGTGCGGCCGGGCCTCTCAAATCATCCGCAAACAAAAATGCCGCCTCGTGGGCGGCATTTTCCATTTTCGGCTGTCGTCCGATCACGCCGCCGAGACGGCACCGGGCGGCGGCGGGCCGATGCGCGCCTCCATCTCCCGATCGACCAGGTTGCGCTTGATCGCGTCGTGCACGCGCACGAGCCATTCCTCGGCGTCCTTGGCCCGCTGTTCGGCGAGGCGCAGGCGCTCCTCGAGCTGGCGGATGCGCGCCTCGGCCGTCTTCAGTTCCTCGATGGCCCGCTGCGCCAGAAGCTGGCCGCGGTCGGCAAGCGCCTGACCACGGTCCTCGGCGATGCGGATGACCTGCACCGTCTGGCGCACGAGATCGAGCGTCGCCTGCCCGGTACGCTTCGTCGCCTCGCTGCCGTCGACCGGAATATCCGGCGACGCGGGGCGGCGGACCCCGGTCAAATTGGCCTTGTTGATCTCGCGGCGAAGCCGGGCAGAGGGCTCAACGCCAATATCGAGGACGTGGTCGGGAGAATAATTGCGGCTCTCATCCATGATTTTCCACCTGCCCCCTTGAGGTGATTCCGGCTGGTTTTGCAAATAGTCAAAACGATCTTAACGGGGTGTCCGAGCGTTTTCCACCGCGTTAACGCACCATCGCCATCAAAGTCCGCAAGGCGTGGCGCACACGCAACGCAACGCGAAAATCCCCGGCACCACGGCGGTATCTGGTCGAAACAGGGCCGCCTGTTGGCCCGTTCGCTCCGCCGGTCCGACTCAGCGGGACTCCTTCACGCCTTGCTAACACGCTGATTCTTAACCAAGCATTAACCATACTGGACGCAGCCTCGCGACAATCACAAGCTCTGGGGAGCCTCCCGATGAACGTCATCGTCTTCGCGTCGCGCAAAGGTGGATCGGGCAAGAGCACGCTGACGGCCCATCTCGCGGCCCACGCTCATAAGCCTTCGCACCCCTGCCTGCTCATCGACGCCGATCCGCAAGGATCGCTCACGCTCTGGCACCGCCTGCGCGGCACCGGCGAACCGGCGCTGAAAAGCGGCGGTCGCGGCATCGCCGACACCATCAAAGCCGCCAAGCGCGACGGCTATGACTGGGTCTTCGTCGACACGCCTCCCAATCTCTCGAACGTGGTCTCGGAGGCCATGCGCTGCGCCACGCTCGTCGTGATCCCGGCGCGCGCCACAGTCTTCGACCTGATGGCCGTGCAGGACACGATCGCCCAGTGCCGCGAGATGCACAAACCCTATGCCGTCGTGCTCAACGCCGCCCCGCCGCGCCGCGACGATCAGGAGTCGTCGGTCATTTCGCAGGCGCGCGCCGGCCTTGCCCGCTTCAAGGTGCCGGTCTGGGCCGGACAGATCACCAACCGCACGAGCCTCGCAATGTCGCTCGCGTCCGGAGAGGGCGCGAGGGAGTTCGCGCCGGATTCGCTTGCCGCCGACGAGGTGGCGCGGCTCTGGTCCGCGATCCGCAAATCGGTCGAGGCCATCAACGGCGCGCGCACGGGCGCCGAGGCGATGCACCGCGCCGCCGCCTGAGGCGGCCGGCCGCCGCATCAGATGCCGAGCGCCGCGAGGTGCTCGACCGCGGGGCGCATCTCGCCCCGCTCCATCGCCCGCACCATGTCGGCGATCGCCGCATGCGTCGGCACCGGCACGCCGCGCGCCGCGCCTTCCTGCGCGATGTAGCCGTTGAAAAAATCGACCTCGGTGCGCCGCCCTTTGCTTAAATCCTGAGCCGTGCCGGAGGGGCCGCCCGCGACCATGTTCGCGGTCACGGCTGCAAGCGCCGCCATCGCCGCTTCGACCGCCGCAGTTTCGCCCGCGCCCGCCGCCCGCCAGCGCTCCACCGGTAATCCGAACAGGGTGTCGAGACGGAAGCCGAGCTCGGTCCCGAGCGCAATCGCTTCGGCGCCAAGCCGCAGGATGAGGCGGCGGGTGTCCTCGCGCCCATAGACCTCCTTGAGCGACAGTCCGCTGACCCCGGACACGCCAGACGTCATGGTGTTGGCGCACAGCTTCTCCCAGCGGTCGTCCCAGAGATGCGTGGTGACGGCGGCGGTGTCGACCTGGCCGAGCAGCGTCGCGATCGCCCGCGCGCGCGGCGTTTCGCGGCCGCTCATCTCCCCGACCTTGAAGACTGGCTTCTTGCCGCCGCGCTTGCGCGTCCGCCGCACATGGCCGGGCCCGACGAGCGACACGTCGAGCGTGCCGCCGACGACACCGAGCGTGCGTGTCCAGCCCGCCGCGCGCGCGACACGTTCCTCGACGAACGCGTTCTGCAACGTGATGATCGGCGCGCGCGGCACGATGTCCGCGAGCAGGGTCGCCGCCCAGTCGGTGTCGTAGAGCTTTACGGTGAGGAAGGCGAAGCGCACCGGCAGGTTGCGGACACTTTGAGCTTCGGAAAAATGCAGCGCGCGCGGCATCGTCTTATGCGTGCCTTCCGGCGTCTCGATCGTGAGGCCGCCGGTGCGAATGGCGTCGACATGCGCGGGCCACGGATCGATCATGATCACGTCCTCGCCCGCCACGCTCAGCATTCCGCCGACGTAGCCGCCGACCGCCCCCGCGCCGAGAAAAACGATCGGCGCTCGCGATGCGTCGCTCATTCGGCCTCGATGCCCGTCTGCTTCACAACGTCGGCCAGGCGGTCCTTCTCGCTGGCGATGAATTTTTGGAATGCGTCGCCGCTCACCTCGCCGGGATCGATACCGAGCTGCTTGAAGCGCGCAATCGTCTCCGGCTTCTTGAGGAAAGGAACGATCGCGGATTCGGACCTGGTGATGACGTCCTTCGGCGTTCCGGCCGGCGCGACGAGGCCCCACCACGCGCCCATGTCGAAGCCCGGGAAGCCTTGCTCGGCGACGGTCGGGATGTCCGGGAACAAGCTGGAGCGCTTCGCGCTCGCGATCGCCAGCGGACGGATCGCGCCCGACTGGATATGCGGAATGCCGGGCGCGATCGAGGTGAAGTACATCTGCACCTGCCCCGCCAGCAGATCCGCGATGGCCGGCGTATCGCCGCGGTAGGGAACGTGAGTCATTTTGAGGCCGGCGCGCGCGACAAGCAGCGCCGACGTCAGATGCGGGCCGGCGCCGACGCCCGACGAAGCGTAGTTGAGCTTGCCGGGATTCGCTTTCGCGTACGCGATCAGTTCGGCCAAGGTCTTGGCCGGCACCGAGGGATGAACGCAAAGGATGTAGGAGCTGCTGGCGCACAGAGCGATCGCGGAGAAATCCTTGACCGGATCGTAAGGCAGCGACTTCTTCAGGCTCGGCGCCAGGACCTGCGAGCTCGACATCATGTAGAGCGTGGTGCCGTCAGGCGCCGATTTCGCGGCGGCCTCGGCGCCGATGGCACCGGCCGCGCCGGTACGGTTGTCGACGACGAAGGTGCCGTTGAGCGCCTCGGTCATCCCCTGCGCGACCGAGCGGGCCACGAGATCGTTGGCGCCACCCGCGGGATAACCGACGATGATCTTCACTGGCCGGGAAGGCCAGGTGTCGGCGAACGCCGACGTCGCGAAGGCTCCGGCGGCCGGAAGCGCCATCGCGCCGGCGGCGCCGCGCAACAGGGCGCGGCGATGGATATCATGCGTCATCTTTCCCCTCCTCGTTACGGGGCGCCGAAGCGCCAACGCAGAAATGTCAGCACGTCCTCCACGCAACGATCCGGCAGACTGTCGCAGATGTTGTGTGGCATGCCCTCGTAGGAAATCACCTCGACGTCGGCGATGCGATCGCGCATCGCGTCGTAGTTATGGGTCGAGCCGACCGTTTCCGCGCCGGGATACACGACCAGCGTCGGGCATTTGATGCGATGCAGTTGATCCGACCATTCGAGCGTCGTCATCAGGCCGATGAAGCGGGCGAGATAAGGCACGTCGTTCTTGGCGGCCTCGTCGAGAAACCATTCGATCTGGCGCGGATCGGTGCGATCGAGCGGGAAACGATCCGAGATCGTGTCGGCGAGAAAGGGGCGCAGCCCCTCCTTGGCGACGCGCGGCAGCCAGCTCGCCGCCTGGCTGTTCTTCAATCCCGGCGTCGAGCCGAACAGCATCAGGCTGGTGAGCCGGTCGGGATGCTCCATCGCGAGATTCTGCGCGACGTAGCCGCCCGCGGAATTGCCGACAACGTGCGGCGCCTTGCAGCCGAGATGGTCGAGAAGCTCGATCGTGTCCTTGACCAGACGGTCCATGTCGAGCGGCGAATCCGGCGGTGGCACTTGCGATGCGCCGTGGCCGCGCAGGTCGAGCCGCACGACGCGATAATGACGCGAGAGGCGCGGTACCCAGGCGTAATAACGTTTCGCGTGCCCCATCGCCGCATGCAGCAACAGCAGCGTCGGCGCGTTTTTCCACGGGTCGGTGAAATCGTCGATGTAGTAGGCGAGTTTTAGACCATCGCTGGTTGTAAACTGATGCACGAACCCGATCCCTCTTCCACTGCGTGTCGCTCGCACGCTTGCGCTTGGCGAAAGGCGCCGCGCCAAATAGGGTGCATCGGCGTTTGCCGGTCAAGGCTTCACGCAACGGGACATCGGGGAACAACATGAAATTCACGCCTATCGCGGCGCTCGCATTGGCTGCAATCGCGGCATCGTTCGCGCCCGCCGTCGCCGCCGACGATTATCCGTCCCGCCCCGTCCGGCTCATCGTTCCATTCGGAGCCGGAGGCGGAACCGACAATCTGATGCGCATCGTCGAGCCCGTGGTGTCAAAGGCGCTCGGGCAGTCGCTCGTTATCGACAACCGCCCGGGCGGCGGCAGCGTGATCGGCATGGAGGTGGTGGCGAAGGCAGACCCCAACGGTTACACCATCGTCGCCACCGACTCCTCGCTCGCGATCAATCCGAGCCTGCATCCGAGCCTGCCTTACGACACGCTCAAGGATTTCGAACCCGTGAGCCTGCTCGCGACGGCGCCGGTGATCCTCGTCGCACATCCGAAGCTCAACGTGAAGACGATCGCCGAATTCGTCGCGCTCGCGAAGAGCAAGCCCGGCCAGCTGAACTACGCTTCCGGCGGCAACGGCGCATCGACGCATCTCGGCGGCGAACTCTTGAAGGCCGCCGCCGGCATCAACCTCGTGCATGTGCCGTACAAGGGAACGGGGCCGGCGATGAACGATCTCATCGGCGGCCATGTCGACGTCATGTTCTCCGGCATCAGCTCGGCCCGGCCGTTCATGGAATCGAAGGCGCTCGTCGCGCTCGCCGTCACCGGCGACGCGCGCAATCCCGCCGTCCCGGACGTTCCGACGTTCAAGGAGTCGGGACTGACCGTCGACGCTTCCACCTATTGGGCCGTCCTTGCACCGAAAGGAACGCCGAAGCCGATCATCGACCGGCTGAGCGCGGAGTTCGCGACGGCGATGCGCGACCCGGCGATCATCGCCCGGATCAGGGAGCTTGGATACGAGGCGATCGGCGGCGGTCCCGCCGATCTCGCGAAGAATATGCACAGCGAGATCGAGAAATGGGGCAACGTCATCAGGAAGGCGAACATCAGCATCAAGTGATACGGCGCCGCGACCATGGCCAGGCTTGAGAACCGCACCGCATTGATCGTCGGCGCCGCCGCCGGCATCGGCGCCGCCGCCGCGCGCCTCTTCGTGCGCGAAGGCGCACAGGTGATGATCGCCGATATCGACGAGACCGCGGGCAAGGAAACCGCGGCACGCCTGCGCGACGGCGGCGGCGCGGCGCACGCGATCGCGACGGACGTCACGCAGGACGCGTCGGTGCGGGCAGCCGTCGCCGCGACCGTTGCGCGCTTCGGCAAGCTCGATACGCTGTTCAACTGCGCCGGCGGCTCGATCAACGAAGACGCGCCGATCGGCGATGTCGACGTCGAAACCGTATGGCAGCGCACGATGCAGCTCGACCTGAAGGGTACGATGCTCGCCTGCCACCATGCGATTCCTGCGATCGTGCAGGCGGGCGGCGGCGCCGTCGTCAACATGTCGTCGGGCGCGGCGCTGCGCGGCGCGAGCCCTGCGCATGTTTATTCCACGGCGAAAGGCGGCATCCTCTCGTTCACGCGCGCGCTTGCCGGCGCCTATGCCAAGAACAACGTGCGCGCCAACGCGATCTGCGCCGGACGTATCCTCACCGAGCGCATCCTCTCCCGCTACGGCGCGCCCGGGCAGCCGGGCCCCGTCGCCGACCTGCAGGACGCGACCGGCCGGGTGAAGGAGTATCCGTTCTGGGTCGGCACACCGGAGGACATCGCCAACATCGCGCTGTTCCTGGCATCGAACGAGTCGCGGATGATCACCGGCGCCAGCATCGCCGCCGACGGCGGACGCTCGGCCTATTAGGCGCTAAATCACGATGATTTTGGATCGAATCGATCCAAAATCATGAACGTGATCGATTCTCATAACTTAGAGCGGGATGCGGGC
>JBDHSU010000105.1:0-14570 GCA_039808325.1 Variibacter sp.
CAGATGCCGCTTCTGCCGGGCACGCACTTCTTTGAGAATTACTATCGCACGATCTTCATCGGCACGTCGGGCACGACGCGCGAACCGGTCGGGCGGATGCTGTTCAACAGCGCGGTGATGGCGTTGTCGATCGCGTTGGGCAAGATCGCGATCTCGATCATCTCGGCCTATGCGATCGTCTACTTCCGGTTTCGTTTCCGCATGGCGGCGTTCTGGCTGATCTTCATCACGCTGATGCTGCCGGTCGAGGTGCGCATCTATCCGACCTACAAGATCGCCGCCGACCTCAATCTGCTCGATACCTACGCCGGCCTGGCGCTGCCGCTGATCGCGTCGGCGACGGCGACGCTTCTCTTCCGCCAGTTCTTCATGACGGTGCCGGAGGAACTGGTGGAAGCCTCGCGCATCGACGGGGCGGGGCCGTTCCGCTTTTTCAAGGACACGCTGCTGCCGCTCTCGCGCACCAACATGGCGGCGCTGTTCGTCATTCTCTTCATCTATGGCTGGAACCAGTATCTGTGGCCGCTCTTGATCACCACGCGCGACGACATGCAGACCATCGTCATCGGCATCAAGAAGATGATCGTGACGTCCGACGCGATCACCGAATGGCAGATCGTGATGGCGACGGCGATGCTGGCGATGCTGCCGCCGGTCGCCGTCGTCGTGCTGATGCAGCGCCTGTTCGTGCGCGGCCTGGTGGAGACGGAGAAGTAGCGAATAGTGAGTAGCGAATAGAGGGAGCGCGATGCCGACGGTGGGAATTGATCGAGCAATTGAGGGCGGCAGGCGGCGCTTTCTCTTCGCTCTTCGCTCTTCGCTCTTCGCTTCGTGTGTCTCATGGCCGGGGTGAATTTCAGCGCGGTCCGCAAGGTCTATCCGGGCGGCGTCGAGGCGGTGAAGGACGTCGCCTTCGATGTGCCGGACGGGGCGTTCTGCGTCCTCGTCGGGCCCTCGGGCTGCGGCAAGTCCACGCTGCTGCGCATGGTGGCGGGCGTCGAAACGGTGACGTCGGGCGCGATCAGGATCGGCGGGCGCGTCGTCAACGATATCGAGCCGGCGGACCGCGACATCGCGATGGTGTTCCAGAACTACGCGCTCTATCCGCACATGAGCGTCTACAACAACATGGCTTACGGCCTGCGCAATCGCCGCGTGCCGAAGCCCGAGATCGACCGGCTGGTGCGCGACGCCGCGAAGATTCTGGAAATCTCCGACTATCTCGACCGCAAGCCGCGCGCGCTCTCGGGCGGGCAGCGCCAGCGCGTCGCCATGGGCCGCGCCATCGTGCGGCAGCCGAAGGTTTTCCTGTTCGACGAACCGCTCTCGAACCTCGACGCGAAGCTGCGCGTCTCCATGCGCGTCGAGATCAAGAAACTCCAGAAGAGCTTCGCGACCACCTCGATCTACGTCACCCACGACCAGCTCGAGGCGATGACGCTCGCCGACATGCTGGTGGTGATGAACGCCGGCCAGGTCGAGCAGATCGGCGTCCCGCTCGCCGTTTACGAGAAGCCGGCGACGACCTTCGTCGCCGCCTTCATCGGGGCGCCGCCGATGAATCTCCTGCGCCTGCAGGAGCGCGAACTCGCGGGCATCGGGGGCTTGCGCGTCGTGCCTGCGGAAGGCGGCATCGTCGGCGTCCGGCCGGAAGACCTCGACCTCGCGCCGGCGGGCACCGTTCCCGAAGGCGCCTTCGCCCTGCCTCTGACGGTCGAGGCCGCCGAGCGCGTCGGTCCGGAGAGCTTCGTCTACGGCACGCTCGATCGCGGCGGCACCGTCGTCGTGCGCTTGCCGGGGCAGGCGGTGCCTTCCGTCGGTGAAAAGGCGGTGGCGGTTGCGCGTCGCGGCAAGCTGCATATCTTCGCCGCCGACGGCCGCAAGCGGCTCGATTCCTGAGCCTTTCCCAGATCTTGCGGTGCGCGGCGGATTACCCCATATGAAGATTGTCCCACGCCGCCTCGGCGGCGTGGGGTGATCGGGGCGCCGCTTTTGGGCCCCTATCAAAGTCGCTTGAGAATAAGGGCTTTGACATGTCTCGTATGCCGACGCTCTCCAGTCCGTTTCTTCTTGGTTTTGACGAGATCGAGCGCGTGCTCGACCGTGTTGCGAAGGCCGCCGACGGCTACCCGCCGTACAATATCGAACGCGTCCCGCACGACGAGAAGAATCCGGACCGATTGCGCATCACGCTGGCGGTGGCGGGCTTCACCCGCGATCAGCTCGACGTGACGATCGAGGAGAGCCAGCTCGTCATCCGTGGCCGTCAACGCGAAGACAAGGGGCGCGAATACCTGCACCGCGGCATCGCCGCGCGGCAGTTCCAGCGCACCTTCGTTCTCGCCGAAGGCATGGAAGTCTTGCGGGCGGACCTCAAGCACGGCCTGTTGTCGATCGACCTCGTGCGTCCGCAGCCGGAGCGCGTGGTGAGAACGATCGCGATCGCCGAGCACGAGTGAACGCCGTTCAGGCATATGAAGCGAACCAGATCCCGGACTCGACCGACAACTCTTGAAAGGAGTCGAGGGCCATGAAGACCGAAGCACACACCACCGAAGTCAAGACTTTGTCGCCCGAACTGCTCGCCAATCTCGGCGGCGGCCAGATCGCTTATGTCAAGCCGATCCGCTCCGAGGATGTGCACGCGATGTTCCCGCAGGTGCCGGAGCTCGCGCCGGGCATGAAGCTGTTCTCGCTGCATGCGGCGGACGGCACGCCGATCATGGTGACCGATACGCGGGAAGCCGCGATCGCCACCGCGCGCACGCATGAACTCGAAACCGTCAGCCTGCACTAAGCTAAGCTGCCGGCGGCGGCTGATCGGAGACCGGCGGGGCGGACAGGATCGCGTAAATCGCTTCGCCATCCTCCGCTTCCCGCAGGGTCTTGGCGACGTCTTGCCCGCGCAGGAGCCGGGCGATTCGCGCCAGGGCCTTGAGGTGGTCCGCGCCGGCACCTTCGGGCGCCAGCAACAGACAGACGAGATCGACGGGCTGCCCGTCCAGCGCCTCGAAGTCGATCGGCCGTCCGAGCCGGGCGAAGATGCCGAATAGACGCGGCAAGTTCGGCAGCTTGCCGTGCGGAATCGCGATGCCGTTGCCGACGGCGGTCGAGCCGAGCTTTTCGCGCTGAATCAGCACGTCGAGGATGGCGCGCTCATTGCCGCCGGTCAGTTCCGCGGCCTTCGCCGCAAGCTCCTGCAGCGCTTGCTTTTTCCCGTTCACCTTGAGCGCCGGTAGAACGGCGTTCGGCGCGATGAGATCATCTAGGGGCATCGATGAGCAATCCGGGAATGTAGCGGGGAGGGTTCATGCGGTCGGACCCGAATCGCGGTGTCCACCATGGCCGGTACGTTCCATCCGGCGGCGCAGGGCGCGGACCATAGGAACGTGCCGCTCCCGGGTCAATGCCCGTCTTCGGCCGGAATCATCGGAGGATCGATCCAGCCGATGTGCCCGTCCGCGCGCCGATAGACCACGTTGATGCGGCCGTGCCCGGCATGCCGGAACACCATCACGGCGGCCCCCCTGAAATCCAGCTCCTGCACCGCCTCGTTCACCGGCATGCGCTCGAGCGCCGTGGTCGATTCGGCGATGATCACCGGGTGAAATTCTTCCGCCGGCTCCTCGTCGTGCTCAGGCGCCTCGATGATGTAGCTCGGCGCATCGATCGCGCGCAGACGCGCTTCCGACGAATTCACCGCATGCGCGGCGCTGCGATCCTTGAGCCGGCGCTTGTATCGGCGCAGCCGCTTCTCGATGCGTATCACCGCCTGGTCGGCGCTGGCGTAGGCGTCCGACGCGGTCGCTTCCGATTCGAGCGTGACGCCGGACGGGAGATGGATCGCGCATTCGGTGCTGAAGCCGAAACCTTCGCGGCGAACGGTTGCGTGCCCCGAGTAGCGGCCTTGAAAATATTTTTCCAGCGCTTCGGCCACCCGCGCCGCGATGCGTTCGCGAAGGGCCTCACCGATGTCGAGATTTTTTCCCGAGATACGAAATGGCATTGCGTGCCTCTGCTGTTAAACGACGCGCGGTGCGCACGAGACTTACAGCTATTATATAGCGATGCCGGGCGCGGTTTGCTTTTCTCTCCGACGTTGGACCGAGGACGGGATTCGCATCGCTTCCCGGTATTTTGCGACAGTGCGACGGGCAATGTCGATTCCCGCCTCGCGTAATTTTTCCACGATGGTATCGTCGGACAGAATGTCGCTGGAACTTTCCGCATCGATGAGACGTTTGATGCGGTCGCGCACGGCTTCGGCCGAATGCGCGTTGCCGCCGTCGGCCGACGCGATGGCGGAGGTGAAGAAGTATTTGAGCTCGAATATGCCGCGCGGCGTCGCCATGTATTTGTTGGCGGTGACGCGCGACACCGTCGATTCATGCATGCTGATCGCATCCGCGACGGTGCGCAGATTCAAGGGACGCAGATGCTGCACGCCATAAGCGAAGAATGCGTCCTGTTGCCGCACGATTTCCGTTGAGACCTTGAGGACGGTGCGCGCGCGCTGGTCGAGCGCGCGCACAAGCCACGTTGCGTTCTGCAGGCAGTCGGCGAGGTAGCTTTTTTCACTGGCGTGGCGCGCCGACTTCGTGACCGCGGCGTAATATGTCTGATTGATCAGGACACGCGGCAGCGTCTCGCTGTTGAGCTCGACCTGCCAGCCGCCGTCCGGGCCGGTGCGCACGAGAACGTCCGGCACGACCGGCTGCACGAGCGACGAACCGAAGACGAGGCCGGGCTTCGGATTGAGGTGCCGGATCTCGGCGATCATCTCGGTGATGTCTTCGTCGTCGACGCCGCAGACCTTGCGCAAGGTCGCGAGGTCGCGCTTCGCCAGCAGTTCGATGTTGCCGATGAGCGCCTGCATCGCGGGATCGAAGCGGTCGCGCTCCTTGAGTTGGATCGCGAGACATTCGGCGAGATTGCGGGCGCAGATGCCGGTGGGATCGAAGGTCTGAAGCACCGCGAGCACGCTTTCCACTTCGTCCAGCGTGGCACCGAGCTTTTCGGCGACGGATGAGAGATCGTCGGTCACGTAGCCGGCCTCGTCGACGAGGTCGAGGAGGTAGGCGCCGATCAGCCGCCGCGCCGGGTCGGGGATGGCGAGCGCCAGTTGCTCGGCGAGGTGGTCGGCGAGCGTGTGCTCCGAAGACGCGAACGCCTCCGGATTGTAGTCGCCCGGCTCGCCGCCGCCGTTGCCGACCGACGCCCATTCCGATGCTTGCGCCGGCTCGCTGCGCGGCGAGACCGCCGGCATCTCGCCGTCGGCGGGAAATACGTTCTCCAGGTCGGTGTCGAGTTGTCCCTCGATCGCCTCGCGGCTGGTTTCGAGGTTGTCGTCCATCCAGGTGTCGGAGCGGGCGTCGTCAATGGAGGTGCCGCTTTCACCCGACGCTTCCGTCTCGGGCGAATCGGCATCGCCATCGGCGCCGGGGTCGCGTTCGAGGAGGGGGTTGGTCTCAAGCTCGGCCTCGACATACGCGGCCAAGTCGAGGCTCGAGAGTTGCAGCAGCTTGATCGCCTGCATCAACTGCGGCGTCATCACGAGCCCTTGGCTCTGACGAATTTCAAGCTTCTGACTGAGTGCCATGCGACGGGTCGGGCCTAAAATGCCAGTGTTCGTCAAATGGTTAACGGTTGGCCCGATTCTTGTATACGGGCCGTGCCGTCTTTTACCGCGCAATGGACGGGAAGGGAAATGGGCCGACCTCCTCCGTTTAGGAGAAGGGTGAACGGTCCGTCGGTGGCCGGCTTCTAAAGCCGGAACTCTTCGCCGAGATAGAGCCGGCGCACCTCGGAATTCTGCACGATCTCGTCCGGCCGGCCCTCCATCAGCACCTCGCCGGAGTAGATGATGTAGGCGCGGTCGGTCAGGCCGAGCGTCTCGCGGACATTGTGGTCGGTGATGAGCACGCCGATGCCGCGGTAGGTGAGGTGGCGGACCAGCGCCTGGATGTCGCCGACGGCGATCGGGTCGATGCCGGCGAACGGCTCGTCCAACAACATGTAGGCAGGGCGGGTCGCCAGCGCGCGGGCGATTTCGACGCGCCGCCGCTCACCGCCGGAGAGGGCGATCGAGGGCGTCTTGCGCAACTTGGTAAGCCCGAACTCCTCGAGCAGGCCGTCGATCTCCTTCTCCCGCTGCTTGCGGCTCGGCTCGACCGCTTCGAGCACGGCACGGATATTGTCCTCGACGTTGAGGCCGCGAAAAATCGAAGCTTCCTGCGGCAAGTAGCCGATGCCGAGCCGGGCTCGCTGGTACATCGGCAGGCCGGTGACGTCGTAGCCGTCAAGCTCGATGCGGCCGCGATCGGCTTTGATCAGGCCGGTCACCATGTAGAAGATCGTGGTCTTGCCCGCGCCGTTGGGGCCGAGCAGCCCCACCGCTTCGCCGCGGTCGACGTAAAGGCTCGCGCCCTTCACGACCTTGCGCTGGCCGAAGCTTTTTTCCACGCCGTGCACGGCGAGGAATCCAGTGCCGGCTTCGGCATCCGCGGCCGCCGGCTGTCGCGCCCCGCCGGCGTTAAGGCTCGGACGCCGTGATTTGACCCGTGGCTTCAGTCGGCCCGTCATCTTGCCGAACATCGATGTCAGCCCGTTCTTCCGACTCGTGCGCGTCAGCATGGCAAACCAAGCCTTGGGAGCGAGACGGACATCAGTTCAGTTTGAGTGGGCGCGCCCCGCCGTTGCGGGGACGGGGATGGCGCTCGGTCTCGCCGCCGTGCGGCTTCGGGCTCGGCGCGGCGCTCGGGCTGGGTGTGGTGCCGGGGATGAACAGGCCTTGGACGCGGCCCTGGCCGCCGGACGATTCGACGCGCGAGGCGCCGGACGTCATGTCCACGACGAGCCGATCGCCGCGCACGACATTCTGTCCCTGCGAAACGACCACGTTTCCGGTGAGGACGAGCGTGTTGGATTTCATGTCGTAGACGCCGTTGTCGCCGGTTGCCGTTTGATCCTTTTGCGTGACCACGACGCCGCCCTTGGCTTCCAATTTACTGATCTGCTGCTGGCCGCTGCCAAAACCGCCCGCGCCCGCCGGCTCCTTGCGGGCGTCGGGCGCCGGGGCGTTCTTTCCCGCCTTGCCTTTGCTTCGCCCTGGAATCGTCTCGTCCACATAGTGGACGATCAGCCGCTTGCACTCCAGCGTCGTGTCGCCCTGCGTCAGCTTCACGTTATCGATAAAGGTCGCGACCTTGTCCTTGTCGCGCACCTCGAGGCTGACGGATTCGATCTTGATCGGCTGGTTGCGGTTCTGGGAGAACCCCTGCAACGCGTTCGGGGGACCCTGCTGGGCCGCGGCGCAGCCGGCCCATGCGAGCGCCAGCACCATGATGCCGAACCGTGCGGCGGCGCGATGCGCGGCGGCGCGGGTGTGCGCCATGAATGCCCCCGTCATTGCTGCGCGTCCGCCGCGTTGGCGATGGGCGAAACGTCGCCCTTGACCGTCATCGTGACGCCGCCGCTGAAGATCACCACGTCGCCGCCGCCGGTGATCTCGAGCTTCCGGGCGTCGATCTTGCCGGCGGGCATCAGGACCTCGACCGGCTTCTGCGAGACGACGTGCCCCTTGCGCATATCGAGAAACGCCTCGAGCAAGCGGATTTCCGTGCCGGCGGAGGAGTTGACCACCACATGATCCTTGATCGTCACGGTTTCGGTCTTGGTGTCGTAAAGGCCGCCGTCCGCCGTCACGCTCACGAGGCTCGAATCCTCAAGCTGCACTTTTGCCCGGATGTCTTTCAACTCTATAAACTGCAGTTTCGTCAGGTCCTGTGCCGCCGATGTCGCGGTCAGTTCGTAGGAGCGGCCGTCGCGCGTATAGCCCGCGAGACGCGGGGCCGCCATCATCACTTTCCGGCCGGAAATCACGAGCTGGCCGACGTTCGGTAGATTTTTGAGCACCCGCAACGGATCGAGCCAGGTCATCAAGCCATAAATCGCAAGGCCGCCGACGACGCCGACCGGTATCAGGCGGCGCAGCCAGCGAACGAGGCGGCTGTGGCGTCTTGCCGCGCGGAAGGCCGCGTCCGCATTGTTTTGCCGTGTGGAACGCCAGGCATGCGTGTCAGTGTCGATGCTCACCGTCATGCCTTATCGCTGTCGGCCCGTTTCGCGGCGGTATCGAACCTTCCACGTTCATTTTTGTGGAACGGCAACCTCACCTCTCAATGTGGCCCCGCTGCGGCGATATACGCTTTAAGAGTGCGCGAAGATATCCTCGTCCGCCCAGCCCGCAAGGTCGAGCCGGGCGCGATCGGGAAGAAAGCCGAAGCAGGCCGCGGCGAGCGCTTCCCGGCCCTCGCGCGCCAGCATCACATCGAGCCTCGCCTTCAGCGCATGCAAATGAAGCACGTCGGCCGCGGCGTAGGTGAGTTGCGCTTCCGAAAGGTCGCGTGCGCCCCAGTCGGACGACTGCTGCTGCTTCGACAGGTCGATGCCGAGGATTTCGCGCGTCAGGTCCTTGAGCCCGTGCTTGTCGGTATAGGTGCGCGTCAGGCGCGACGCGATCTTGGTGCAGTAGACCGGGCTCGGCATGACGCCCAGCGCCTTGTCGAGCGCCGCGAGGTCGAACCGGGCGAAATGGAAGATTTTGAGGACGGCGGGGTCCGCCATCAGCCGCGTCAGGTTCGGCGCGTCGATGGCGCCGGCCGGAATCTGGACGACGTCGGCGCTGCCGTCGCCGGGAGAGAGCTGCACGACGCAAAGCCGGTCGCGATGCGGGTCGAGCCCCATGGTTTCCGTATCGACCGCGACGGAGCCCGCGTAGCGGGACAGATCGGGAAGGTCGCCACGGTGCAGGCGAATGGTCATGCGGTCTCCGGGCTCAGGCTGCGCGTCTGCAGGGAGCCCGGAGCCGGAGCGGTGCGCATTGTCCGCACCGGCCGGACGGGGTCGCCCCAGTCACGACGAAGCGGTAACAAGCCCGTGTTCGTTTCACGCGTCAAGCGTGCAACGTCACGCGCACCGGGGCTGCGCGAGCGTCAGTCGCCGTCGTCGTCGGGATCGATCGGGGCCGGCGGCTGGGGCGCGGCGTAATAAGGCTCGGCGTCTTCGTCATAAACGCCGGGCGCACGCCCCTCGTTGCAGTCCTCGACGCGGCGTTCATGCTCGTTGCCGTAGGGGTCGACGCTGCGCCGGACGATATAGCGGCATTCGCCATCGTCCTGGATTTCGACCTGCCGGCGCTGCGCATAGACGGGCGCAGGCTCGACCGGATAGGCGTAGCGTGGCGCCGGCGGATAGTAACCCTCGCCAGGCGCTATATCGGCGGCGGTGGCAGCGCCGACAAATCCGAGCAGCCCCAAGGCGGCGGCTGCTCCCGCCCTTCCCAAACGCTGACTGTTACGCATCGAAGCCTCACCTTCTGCTTATTGAGGGCGGCGATGCTCGGCGCGCATTCAGGCGGATTGTTGCGCGCATCGCGGCTGAAACATGCCGGTTGCGGGCCATGTTCGGGACCGATTCGCCGCGCCCGCGGCGTGATTTGCGCATGAGGCGCGACGGCATTCGCCCGCGCGTCATATGCGGGAGCCGGTCTCAGTACGGGGCGTTTCGATCCGCCGAGACCAATCCTCGGTTTTCCCGGATGCGAGGCGGGCCTGCGCCAAACGGCGCCAGCTTTCCGGCAGGCCGGGCACGGCGGCGAGCGCGGCCAGCGCGGGCTGGTTCATGCGGTCGTGATAGAGCAGGTGCGATACGCGTGCGAGAGTCCAGCGTGGGTTGGCCCTGGACACGAGCGCGCCGCGGTCGCCGGCCGCGATCGCGCCGGGCTCGACCACGCGAAAGTACCAGCCGGTGCGTCCGCTGTCCTGAACCCGCCGCGCCATGTCCGGAACGTCGAAGCGAAGGTTCAGCTTCCAGCACGGCTGCCGGCCTTGGCTGACCTCCACCAGCGCCGACCCGATGCGCCAGCGATCGCCGAGGCAAAGGTCGGCTTCGCTCGCGCCCGCGATGACAAGGTTCTCTCCGAAGGCCCCGGGGCGGAAACGATCGGCGCGGTCCGGCAACTCGTCGACCCATGCCGGAAGGTGTGCGAGCGCGTAGGCGTGGATGGCTTTGTGGAGGCCGCCGTGGTGCCGGCGGTCGGCCTGCTCGTCACCTTCGAAGCCAAGCGGGCCCGCCGGCAGCGGACCCCGGACCTTCTGCTTGTCGATGGCGCTCAGCGCTCCCGACGCGCCGAGCGGCGCGGCGCGTCCGACGCGCAGTTCGACGACTTCGAAGCCGATCATGATGGTGGGACGCCGTGCAGAACCAAAACCATCGAAAGACGATGGTGCCCAGAAGAGGACTCGAACCTCCACGGCTTTCACCACTGGTACCTGAAACCAGCGCGTCTACCAATTCCGCCATCTGGGCAGCGGGCCACACATAGGGGTGCGGCTTTTATCTTGTCAACGCTTCGAAGCGGCGGGCTTTGCGCTATACAGGGCGAAAGGTGTCCTGTATTGCCGCAACGCTGCAATCGGCCGCCGCCTTGCTTCGAGACCGGATATGACGCCCCAACGCCCTCAAGACATGACGCCCCAGTCTACGATCGACACCTTGATCACGGTTTTCGGCGGATCCGGGTTTCTCGGCCGCCACCTCATCCGCGCGCTGGCGCGGGAGGGGTACCGGATCCGCGTCGGAGTGCGCCGGCCGGACCTCGCCGGTGACCTGCAGCCGCTCGGCCGGGTCGGGCAGATCGGCGTCGTGCAGGCCAACCTGCGCCATCCGGAGTCGGTCGCGGCGGCGGTGCGCGACGCCGCGGTCGTGATCAATCTGGTCGGCATCCTGTACGAGCGCGGCAAGCAGACCTTCGCCAGCGTGCAGGGGCAGGGCGCGGGAAACGTGGCGCGCGCGGCGGCCTCCGTCGGCGCGCGCATGATCCAGGTGTCGGCCATCGGCGCCGATGCGGACGCGACCTCGCGTTACGCGCGCAGCAAGGCGGCGGGCGAGGCGGCGGTGCGCGAAGCGGTGCCAGATGCGACGATCTTCCGCCCCTCGATTATGTTCGGACCGGAGGACGATTTCTTCAACCGCTTCGCCGCGATAGCGCGCGTCTCGCCGTTCCTGCCGCTGATCGGCGGGGGCGAAACGCGCTTCCAGCCGGTTTACGTCGGCGATGTCGCCGCCGCGATCGCCGCCGCGGTCGCCGGCCGGGCACGGCCGGGGACGACCTATGAGCTCGGCGGGCCGGCGGTGCGTACGTTCCGCGAATTGATGGAGTACGTGCTGGAGACGACCGAGCGCCGGCGGCTTCTGCTGCCGGTTCCGTTCGGCCTCGCGAAATTCAAGGCGCAGTTCCTGCAATACATGCCGAAGCCGCTCCTCACGCCGGATCAGGTGGAATCGCTGCGCGCGGACAATGTCGTGTCGGCGCAGGCGCAGGCTGAAGGGCGCACCCTCGAGGGTCTCGGCCTTTCGCCGACGGCGATCGCCGCCGTCGTTCCCGCGTATCTTTGGCGTTTCCGCAAGACCGGGCAGTTCCGCAGCCGCGCGGTGTAGGATACGGCAGCCGTCAATCTCGGATCGTCATCCTGATGTACCCGCGCGAAGTGCGGGCCGCGAAGGATGACCAAAGATACGGGCCGTCGTTTTTCGAGGCTCGGCGCAAACGCGCCTCGCCCTTCAGGATGACGGATCGAGTACGCCCTTCACCCCATCAGGGCGAGACTGACCAGTCCGAGCGCGCCGACGATGATGCGCCACCAGGCAAACAGCGCGAAGCCGTGGCGCGAGACGTAGTCGAGGAAGGTCTTCACCACGATCCAGCCGGCGACGAACGACGTCGCGAAGCCGACGGCGACGAGGATCAGGTTGGTGTTCCCCATCCCGTGCCAGTCCTTGTACAGGGCGAAGACGAAGGCGCCGACCATCGTCGGCATCGCGAGATAGAAGGAGAACTCGGCGGCGGCGCGGCGGTCGGCGCCGAACAGCATCGCCGCGACGATGGTCGCGCCGGCGCGCGAGACGCCGGGGATCATCGAGACGCACTGCGCGAGCCCGATCCCCAGATACATCATGAGCGGAAAGCGCGTCGCGTCGTGAAACTTCGGCTTAAGGTCCATGCGGTCAACCCACATCAGCACGAAGCCGCCGATCACCAGCATGACGCAGACGATCCACACGTTGAACAGCACCGCCTTGATGAAGCCGTAGGCGAGCGCGCCGACGACGGCCGCCGGCAGGAAGGCGATCAGCACGCCGATGACGAAGCGCCGCGCCGCCGGATCGCTCGGCAGCGCCATGGCGACGTTCCACAGCCGTGCGAAATAGATCGTCAGCAGCGCCAGGATGGCGCCGAGCTGGATCAGCACGGCGAAGCTCTTGCCGAAGTCGTCGTCGCTGAATCCGAAAAAATGCTCGACGAGCAGGAGATGGCCGGTCGACGAGACGGGGAGGAATTCGGTCAACCCCTCGACGACGCCGAGGACGATAGCCTTCACGAGGTCGAAGATCATGAAACGCTCCGGTGCAGGGACGGGCCGGGAGGGGCGGGGGCGAAGCCTTGCCCAGGCATGCGGGCAGCAACATGGCGTTAACGAATCGGTATGCTTTGTCGCGCAGCACTGCGCCCCGGACAATGGAAACCTTGGCGGTGGAAAACTTCGCGGACCTCGCCGATGTCGCGAAAGCGGCGCAAACGGCCGCTAGCTGCGCCCGGAGGCGAATCAACGGCAGGGTTGCAATCCAGCACCCGCCGTTCCTATAGCAGCCCCCTTAATCTCCGACCTTTCGGACCAGCATCGGCTTCATGGTCAATCTTCATCATCACCCGTTTTGTCCGCATTCGCGTTTCGTGCGGCTCGTGCTCGGCGAATATGGCGCGGACCTCAACCTGATCGACGAGAAGGTCTGGGAGCGCCGGGAGGACTTTCTCATCATGAACCCGGCGGGCACCACCCCGGTGCTGGTCGAGCCGGCCGGCCCTCCGGTGCCGGGCGCCGCCGTCATCGCGGAATATATCGACGAGACGCGGGGATTGAGCGCCGGCGACGGGCGGCTGCTGCCGCCGGACGTCGAGACGCGCGTGGAGGTGCGGCGGCTGGCGGCATGGTTCAACGACAAGTTCTTCGCCGAGGTCAGCGAGCCGCTGGTGACGGAGCGCATCTATCGCCGTCACATGCCGGCAGACCAGGGCGGCGGACCGCCCGACACGGCGGCGATGCGCGCGGCGCGCAGCAATATCCGCTATCATCTCGCCTATATCGGGTGGCTGATGGGTGCGCGGACCTGGCTCGCGGGTGACCGGCTGAGCTATGCCGACCTCGCGGCCGCGGCGCACCTCTCCGTGGTCGACTATCTGGGCGACGTGCCGTGGGAAGAGAACGAAGCAGCGAAGATTTGGTATGCGCGGGTGAAGTCGCGTCCGTCGTTCCGCCCGCTTCTCTCGGACGCGGTGCCGGGGGTGGCGCCGTCGGTGACTTACGCCAATCTCGACTTCTGACCTCGCCGTCCGCCGTCAAGGCGGCGCTGATCGAAGCGGCGCGCGCGCAGGGCTTCGATACGGTCGGGATCACGCGGCCGGACGCCATTCCCGATGCGGAGCCGCGATTGCGCGCGTTCATCGCCGCCGGCGCGCACGGCGACATGGCCTGGATGGCGGACAGCACGCGGCGCGGGAACCCGCTGGCGCTCTGGAACGAGGCGCGCTCGGTCGTCATGCTGGGGATGAACTACGGTCCGGCGCACGATCCTTCCGCCGTGCTGCGCGAGCGCGACCGCGCCGCCATCTCGGTCTACGCGCAGGGCGACGACTATCACGACCTGATCAAGCCGCGCCTGAAGACGCTGGCGCGCTGGCTCGTGGCGACGGCTGGCGGCGATGTGAAGGTGTTCGTCGACACCGCCGCCTTGATGGAGAAGCCGCTCGCGGCAGCCGCCGGCCTCGGCTGGCAGGGCAAGCATACGAACCTCGTGTCGCGCACGCACGGGTCGTGGCTCTTCCTCGGCGCGATCCTCACGACGCTCGATCTGCCCGTGGACCAGCGGGAGCCCGATCACTGCGGAAATTGCCGCGCGTGCCTCGACGCGTGTCCGACCGCGGCTTTTCCGGCGCCCTATCGCCTCGATGCGCGGCGCTGCATCTCGTATCTGACGATCGAGCACAAAGGGCCGATCCCGCGCGATCTGCGCGCCGCCATCGGCAATCGCATCTATGGCTGCGACGACTGTCTTGCGGCCTGCCCGTGGAACAAGTTCGCGCAAGCGGGGCGCGAGATGAAGCTCGCCGCGCGGGAGGAGTTGCGCCGGCCGGCGCTCGCCGAACTCGCGCGACTCGACGATCCGGCCTTCCGCGCACTGTTCCGCAAGTCTCCGGTCAAGCGTGTCGGCCGCGATCGCTTCATTCGTAACGTGCTGATCGCGATCGGCAATTCCGGCGACAGGGCGCTGGCCGGTGTGGCGGATCGTCTGTTGGACGACGCTGCGCCGCTGGTGCGCGGCGCGGCCGTATGGGCGCTCTCACGGCTGTGCGGGCGCGAGGAATTCGGCGCCTACGAGCGGGCGCATCGCGTTCGCGAGAGCGACCCGGATGTGCTCGGTGAGTGGATGGAGGGCGCTCAGCGGGATAGGGC
>JBDHSU010000106.1:0-14476 GCA_039808325.1 Variibacter sp.
CGGCCGGCTCCACGGTCGGCCCGGCATGCGCGATTTCGGAAACCGGCTGCCGCCACGCGAAGGCGTCGAGCCGCCCGGTCACCGGCGACACCGGCATCCAGCGGTCGGAGACGAAGCCGTCGGCGGTCCAGGCCGGGTCGCGCGCCGCGCGCATCGCCCGCGCCATCCATTCGCGGGCGCGGCCGACGTCGCCGTGCTCCCTCTCCTCGAGTTCGGCCATCAGCATGGCCGCGCGCTGCGTCAGCGGGTCGAGGAGCGGCGCCAGCGCCTCGCGCGCGGTCTTGAACTCCTGCGCGTCGAGCGCCGCCCGCGCGACCGCGAAGCCGGACTCGCGGTGGCCCTTCGCCAGGGCCGCCAGCGTCTGCATCCGCGCGAGGCGGTCGCGCACCGAATCGCCGGCGCGCAAATAGGCGTAGGTGTTGGCGATCTCGGGATGCGGGCTTTCCCGCCACGCGGCTTCCAGCACCTTGGCGGCGCGGCGCAACTCGCCGCCCTCGAGCGCGAGGCGGCCGGCAAGGCTCGCCGCCGGCACCAGATCCGGCGCCAGCTTCGCCGCCTCGAAAGCCAGCGCCTTCGCGCGCGCCGGCTCGCTATGCTCGAGTTCCATCGCCCGCGCCGTGAGCAGCACCGCGCGTTGCCGCCGATAGGTGTCGCGCTCGATCAGCTTGCCGCGCAGATTGGCGTCGAGCACGCCGAGCGCGCCGTCCCAGTCCCCTTCGGCGCAACGGAAATCGAACGCCGCCTGCCCCGCCCACGGCAGCGACGGCGCTTCGCGCGCCGCCTCTTCCGCGAAGCCGCGCGCGGCGGCGAGGTCGTCGCGGCGCTGCGCCTCGACGTAAAGCCCGCGCAGTCCGAGCAGCCGCGTGTCGTCACGCTCCGCCATGGCGCGGAACGCCTGCTCGGCGCGCGTCTTGTCGCCGGCGAGTTGCGCGGTCTGCGCTTGCAGCAAAAGCACCAGCGGCTCGTCATGCGCAAAGCGCTCGGCGTCGCCCGCGTGACGATGCGCCGCCCGCAGGTCGCCCGACGCCACCGCGATCAAGCCGTGCGAGACCGCGCGCCGGCCGCGACGGTAGCGCCGGTCCGCCATCGCGCGCCGCGCGGTGCGCGGCGAGCGCCAGACGAGACGGATCGCCGCCCACAACGACATCAGCAGGACGAACAGGATCGCGAGCGCGGCGACCGCGACCATCAGCGACGTATCGATGCGGTAGCCGAGCCAGTTGATCGAGACGTCGCCCGGCCGTTCGGCAACCCAGGCGCCGGCGAGAGCCGCCAGCGCTACGAAGACGAAGAAGACGATGACGCGGAACATGCGGGGCGCCTATTTCGGCTGCTGCGCCAGCGCCGCGACGGCGTCGCGGCTCTGCTTGCGGGCGAAGTCGAGCGCCGCCTGGCGCGCCTCGACGCGGGCGATCCAGGCGTCGGCCGGCGCGCGGACCGGCGCGGGCAGCGCGCGCAGCGCCGCGACCGCGCCGGCGAGATCGCCGCGCGCCGCGGCCTGTTCCGCGGCGGTGAAATCGCCCGGCTCCGGCCGCGCCGCCTCATTCGCCGGACGGATGCGCACCAGCTTTTCCGCGTGCGCCTGCAACCGCTCGAACAGGCCGCCCTTTTCGTTGGCGAGCGCGGCGGCGCGCGTCTTCGCGGCAATCGCGCGCAGTTCGTTGGCGAGCGCCGCCGTCGTCGGCAACCCCGTCGCGGCGAACGGCTCGAGCGGCGCGAAGATCGCGGGCCCCGCCGCCAGCGCCTTCGCCGCAGCAAGCTCGTCGGCGTAGGGTGCGCCGCGCTCGACGATGTCGCGCAGCGCCGCCGCGACGGCGGCGGTGCGTGCGACGCGATCGATATCGGCGGGAGGCTTGGCGATTTTGCTTTCCAGCGCCGCCGTGCGTTGCTTGAGCGCGTCGAGATCGCTCGACACTTCCGCGGTGGCGCTGCTCGCCGCCCCCGAGGAGCGCATCGCGGCGTCGCGCGCGGCCTGCGCGGCGGCCGCCATCTCGTCGAGGCGCTTGCGCAGGGAATCGATATCCGCCGCGAGCGCCTTCGTATTGCCGTCGAGCGACGCGACGCGCTCGTTCAACGCCGCGTCCGCCGACGCGGCCGGCAAGGCGGCAAGCGCGGCTTCCGCTTTCGCCACCCGCGCTTCGAGGCTTTTCAGTTGATCCGCCGACGGCGCCCCGGCGCTATTCGCCGCCACGGCCTTGGCGGCGATCGCGGCGATGTGCTGGTCGGAGACCGGCGGCGGCACTTGACGGTCGGCCAGCCGCGCCACGCTCGCTTCGATCGCATCGATACGCGCGGCCATGGCGGCGCGGTCGTCCTGGCGCGGCCACTCGCCGAGCGACCAGAGCGTGCCGAGCGCGGCCGCGGCGCCGAGAAGCGCCGCCACGAGGCCGAGCGCCACGCCGCGCCCGAAATAAGAGGGCGGCGGCGAGGCGGCGGCGACCGGTTCGGCCGCCGGAGGCTCGGGGGGCGGCGGAGGCGGCGAGGACGGTTCATGCTCGCCGCTTTCGATCCGGACCCGCAACGGCTCGTCGGGGCGGATCCACTCCTCGATCGCGGCGGAAATCTCCTCAGCCGACGGGGAGCGCTCGGATGCGGGGCGGCGGGGCTCGGATACCGGCGAGGCCGGATCGGCCGCGGCCTGCGCCGGCGATTCCGCCGCATGCGAGGCGATTTCGGTGGCGGTAAGGTCGAGAGTCGGCGGATTGGGGCGCCGCCGCGCGGCATCCGCGGAGACGGATGGTTCGGCCGGCCCGGCAGGCTTCCGCTCGCCGTCGCTCATGCGGTCCCTCCGGCCACGCCCCCGCGAAGCCTCCATGTGCGGCACGGCAAGCGATTCAAACAATTATCGTCGATTCTTCGCTGCATTCTCACGAATCCGCTGCCGGCCGGAAGAGTCCTCACCGGCATACTGCGGCAAGGGCGCGGCGGCAACTTGGCTTAACCCGAACCGACCCTTTCGAAGAGCGCCGCCTCGTCCGGCCGCGCGGCGACCCGGACATCGCCGGCGCCGGCCTGGAGGAGCGGCGCGGCAACGGCCGCCGACAGCGCATAATGCACCGGCCGCAGGGCGCAAGCCTCGAGCCGGTCGTTTCCGGCGCAGGCAAGGTAAGCCAGCGCGCTGCGGCGGGAGTAATGCAATACGCCCTGGATGCGCCCGGCGCGCAGCGCATCGGCCGCGGGCGGCGGAAAGCGGGCGGCCGCCGCCATCCGGTAGACCGGCGTCGTCACGACTTCCACGCCCGCGCCGGCGAGCGCCGCGCCGACATCGGCGGCGCGATCCTCGCCGCAAAGATAGAGGATCGTCCCGCCGATACCCGCGAAACGCCGCGCGGCGGCCGCGACAAGATCGCGCGCGTCGCCGGCGGCGGAGACGACGCCCGCAAACCCGGCCTCCCGCGCCGCCGCCGCCGTACGGTCGCCGACGCCGATCGCCGGCAGCGCGCGCAGCAAGGCAAAGGCCGGATGGCCGCGCACCGCGCGCACCGCGTTGGCGCTGGTGAGCAGCACGCCAGCCCACGGGCCGGCGCCGATGGCCGCGGCGAGCGGTGCGAAGGCGAGCAGCGGCGCCAGCGTCGCCATATGGCCCCGCCGGCGCAGGCTTGCGGCCGTACGTTCGGCCTCGGGCTGCGGCCGTGTAACGAGAAGATGCATGCGAGCCGGCCGGGTATGAACGAGCGCCAGGGTGGAAAGATTGCCTCCGGTGACCTTGCAATGGTACGCCGAACGCGAAACGCGGATCATAAAGATGCCGGCGCGAAAGCGCACGCATCCGCAACGGGGCGAGAAGGGTCATGCTGGTTCTCGGCATCGAGAGCACCTGCGACGAGACCGCGGCCGCAGTGGTCCAGCGCGGACCCGTGGGACAGGGCGCGATCCTCTCCAATGTCGTGCTCTCGCAGACCGAGGTCCATGCGCCCTATGGCGGCGTCGTCCCCGAGATCGCGGCGCGCGCGCATGTCGAAATGCTCGACCACATCATCGCCAAGGCGATGCTCGACGCCGAGGTTGGCTTCGCCGATCTCGACGGCATCGCGGCGGCGGCCGGACCCGGCCTCATCGGCGGCGTCATCGTCGGGCTGACGACGGCGAAAGCCATCGCGCTGGTCGCGGAGAAGCCGCTCGTCGCCATCAATCATCTCGAGGCGCACGCGCTGACGCCGCGGCTGACGGATCGTCTCCCGTTTCCCTACTGCCTGTTCCTCGCCTCGGGCGGCCACACCCAGATCGTCGCGGTGCTCGACGTCGGCCACTATGTGCGCCTCGGCACCACGCTCGACGACGCGATCGGCGAGGCCTACGACAAGACCGCGAAGCTGCTCGGCCTGCCCTATCCCGGCGGGCCCGAGGTGGAGGCGCAGGCGATCCGCGGCAACCCGAACCGTTTCCCGCTGCCGCGCCCGATGCTCGGCCGCGCCGAACCGAACTTCTCGCTTTCCGGATTGAAGACGGCGCTGCGCATCGAGGCGGAGAAGGTCGCGCCGCTGTCCGAACTCGACGTGGCGGACCTTTGCGCCTCGTTCCAGCGCGCGGTGGTGGAGGTCGTGACCGACCGCGTCGATGCCGGTCTGCACCTGTTCTGCGAGAAGTACGGACGCCCGACCGCCCTGGTCGCGGCCGGCGGCGTCGCCTCCAACCGCGCCATCCGCTTCGCGCTCGACGAGATCGCGCGCGGCGTCGGCGCGTCGCTGGTCGCGCCGCCCGCAGAACTCTGCACCGACAACGGCGCCATCATCGCCTGGGCGGGCGCCGAGCGGCTGGCGCGCGGCTTCTCCGACACCCTGGAGACGGCGCCGCGCGCGCGCTGGGCGCTCGAAGACCTGCGCGCCGCGCCGGCGTGACGATGGCGATCCAGCGCATCGCGGTGATCGGCGCCGGCGCATGGGGCGTGGCGCTCGCCAATGCGGCGGCGCGCGCCGGACGCGACGCGATCCTGTGCGCGCGCGACGAAACGACGGCCGCGCGCATTGCGCGAACACGCGAGAGCGCGCGGCTGCCCGGCGTGCGCCTCGCCGACATCGTTTCCGTGACCGCGAAACGCGACGAAGCCGCACGCGCCGACGCGCTTCTGCTCGCCGTACCGGCGCAGGAACTCGGCGGCGCGGCGCAAAGCTTCGCGTCGGCGCTGCAATCGGGAACGCCGGTCGTCGCCTGCGCCAAGGGCATCGACCGCGCCACGCGCCGCTTCATGACCGAGATCGTCGCGGACGCCCTGCCGCAGGCGCGTCCCGCGATCCTGTCCGGCCCAAGCTTCGCCTCCGACGTGGCGCGCGGCCTGCCGACGGCGGTGACGCTCGCGGCGGCGGATGAAAACCTCGCCGCGGCGCTCGCGGCCGCGATCGGCTCGCCGACGTTTCGCCTCTATCACACTAGCGACGTGCGCGGCGTCGAGATCGGCGGCGCGGCAAAGAACGTGCTGGCGATCGCCGCCGGCATCGCGCACGGAAAGAGGCTCGGCGCAAGCGCCGTCGCCGCGCTCACCACGCGCGGCTTCGCGGAGCTGTCGCGCTTCGCGCAGGCTTACGGCGTGCGCACCGAAACGCTGATGGGCCTGTCGTGCTTGGGCGACCTGGTGCTGAGCTGCGCCAGCGTCCAGTCGCGCAACTTCGCCTACGGCGCCGCGCTCGGCGAAGGCAGGCCGAGCGAGGGAAAGCTCGCGGAAGGCGCGTTCACGGCGTCGGTTCTCGTCGCGATGGCCGATGCCAAGGGCGTCGAGATGCCGATTGCCAAAGCCGTCGCGGCCGTGCTCGATCGGCGCCTCAGCGTCGAGGCCGCCATCGACTCGCTGCTGACGCGGCCGATGCGGGCGGAAGGGTAAGGGAAGACGACATGGCTTATTGGCTGGTGAAGAGCGAACCGGATGCGTTCTCCTGGGATCAGCAGGTCGCGAAAGGCGCCAAGGGCGAGCCGTGGACCGGCGTGCGCAACCACACCGCCAAGCAGAACCTGATGAAGATGAAGAAGGGCGACCGCGCCTTCTTCTATCACTCCAATGTCGGCAAGGAGATCGTCGGCATCGTCGAGGTGATCAAGGAAGCCTATCCCGACCCGACCGACGCGAAGGGCGTATTCGTCTGCGTCGACGTGAAGGCGGTGGCACCGGTGCCGCAGCCGGTCACGCTCGAGACGGTCAAGCGGGAGAAGGCGCTCGCCGACATGGCGCTGTTGAAATACTCGCGCCTCTCGGTGCAACCGGTCACCGCCGCCGAATGGAAGCACATCTGCAAGCTGGGCGGCGTGAAGGGGTAGTGGAGGCGCAGCCGGCCGTCCCTACGCCGCCGCGGCCTGCGCCATCACCTGCGCCAGCACCCGCTCGCGCTTGGCGATGGAGCGGGAATTGCGCAGCGTCTCGGCGAATTTTTCCAGGACGCCCTCCTCGAAGGCCGTGACCACGCTCTCGTGGACATAGCTCTTCGCGCAAATCGCCGGCGTGTTGGCGAGGCTGTCCGCCGCCAGGCGGATCGCCTCCAGCACCTGCCGGCGGCGCCCGCGCTTCGAGGTCGCCGGCGCCTCGCGCGCCAGGGCGTCGAGAACCGTCACGGAAGCGAGGAGGGTGCGAAAATCCTTGAGCGAGATCCGATGGCCGGCGAGTTCGCAGAGGAAGCGGTTGACCTCCTGCGCGTTGACCGCGCGGATATCGCCACTCCCGTTGCGAAACTGAAACAGCCGTTTGCCGGGCAGCTTGCGCAGACATTCGATAGCATCGGCGAGACGCGGCGCGGAAAATTCCTTCAGCACCTGCTTGCCGCCCTTGGCCTTGAAGCGCAGCGTGATCGTGCCGCCCTCGACGGCGACGTTCGACTTGAGCAGCGTCGCGGCGCCGCGCGTGCCGCGCAGCCGCGCGTAGCTTTCGCTGCCCGGCCGGATGGCGCTGCGCGCCACGAGCTCGATCACGCAGGCCAAGGCGAATTCACGGCTCGGTTCATCGCCGCTCATATGCTGCGCGACGCTACGGCGGATGCGCGGGAGCAATTCGGCGAGGCGCGCAAGGCGTCGCGCCTTGCGGATCTCGCGAACCTTCTGCCATTCGGGATGATACCGGTATTGCAGACGTCCGGCGGCGTCGCGGCCCGTCGCCTGCAGATGCGCGCGCTCGTCCTCGGCGAAGAGCACGTCGACATAAGCCGGCGGCACCGCCAGGCTTTTCAGCCGCGCGAGCAAATCCGGCTTCCGGATCGGCTTGCCGGCGGGAGAGAGGTAGGTAAACCCAGTGCCGCGTTTCTGGCGCTTGATCGTGAGGGCGTCGGCGGTCGTGTATTTGAGCTTGAGCTGTCGCGCGAGCTTGAGCATCGAGGGCGACGGTTCCGTGCGAGGCTTCGCCAACACGTTTTTTGCCGCGGCCTTCGCACCGCGCTGGCCGGTCGGCGACGCCGTTCCGTCGATGTCCGCGAATGCCATGCTTACAAACTCGAACGCGCGCCTCGCCTCGCGAGGCCGTCGAGAGACAAAAATGCATAGAGCCGACAATGGTTCCGAAATGAAAGCGCGCGGTCGCCGCTTCTTGTCGTCCCCGCCAACGGGTCCGGCTTCGCCGGCCCGATGACAGGCTCCGGCGGGGACCCGGCACGCCGCGGCTTCTCGTTGGTGCAGGGGTTACGGGATGCCGCCTTCGCGGGCATGACACCGCAGGCTGCCGCGCCCCGCTACCCCTTCAGCACGCGCGCGATCGCGTCGGCGAAGACCTGCGCGCCGAGCACGATATCGTCGTCCTTGGTGTTCTCCGCCCAGTGATGGCTGATGCCGCCGATCGACGGCACGAACATCATGGCCGCCGGCATCAGCGGTGCGAAATATTGCGTGTCGTGGCCCGCGCCGCTCGGCAGGCGCAAGTGCGCGCCGGGCGCGTGCTGCTCCGCCGACGCATCGAGCGCCTTGAGCAGGGCCTCGTCCATCACCGCCGGCGTGCTCGCCGCGGTGCGGCGGATCTCGATCGGCAGGCGCTCGCTGTTTGCCTCCGCGACCAGCGCCAGCAGCGTCTCGTGCATGCGATCGAGCACCTTCGGGTCGGCGTCGCGAAACTGGAACAGCGCTTCGGCGCGGCCGGGCACGATGCTCGGTCCGCCGGGATCGAGCGTGATCCGCCCCGTCGTCCACACGCTGCGCGGACCCGCGACCTCGGGGAATTTCCTGTCGATGGTGTTGAGCAGCCGCACCAGCGCGAGACCCGCGTCGCGCCGTCGCGCCATCGACGTCGTGCCGGCATGGTTCTGCTCGCCGGTGACCGTGATCTTGTATTGCCAGATGGCGACGATCGCGGTGACGACGCCGATTCGCAGGTTCTCCGATTCCAGCGTGTCGCCCTGCTCGATATGCGCCTCGAAGAAGCCGGCGTATCGATCCTTCTCCACCTGTAGCCGCGGCCGCCCGGCGTAACCGGCCTTCTTCAGCGCGTCGCGCAGCGCCACGCCGTTGGTGCGGTCGCGCGCGCGGTCGAGGTCCTCCTCCTTGAGCAGGCCGGTGAACGAGCGGCTGCCGAGGAAGTTTCCGAAATGCCCTTCCTCGTCGCACAGCACGACGACATCGACGCCGACGTCTTTCATGCTGTCGTCGGCCGCGATCGCGCGCGCCGCCTCGAGCGCGTAGACGCAGCCGAGCGCGCCGTCGAGCCAGCCGGCATGGTTCTGCGATTCGAGATGCGAGCCGGAGAGGACCTTGCGCCCGCTCGCCGAAGTCTTGCCGAGGATGTTGCCGATGCCGTCGATCGTCGTATCGAGCCCCGCCTCGCGCATGCGGTTCGCGAACCATTCCCGCGCCTCGATATCCGCGTCGGAGAAAGTAGGACGATGCACGCCGGTCTTGTAGGCGCCGAAACTGCGCAGATGCGTGAGGTCGGCGAGAACGCGATTGGGATCGATGGTGGGCATGCGGATTTCCTAGCTTCTCTCGTTGCAGCCGGTGCAGCTCATTATCCGTCATCCTGAGGTGCTCGCGAAGCGAGCCTCGAAGGGTGACGGTCTGATATTCTCACTCCAGCCCGAACTTCTGCTTCGCCTGCTTCAATCCGGCCTGATGCGGCGAGAACATGCGCCCGCCGATGATGCCGCCGTCGACCACAATATCCTCGCCGTTGACGAAGGTCGAACGGTCGGAGGCGAGCCAGCAGGCGCATTGCGCGATATCGTCGGCGATGCCGGCGCGCTGGATCGGCTGTCCCTTCGCGTAGATCGCCTTCATCTCCTCGGCGAGGCTGTCCGCCTTCGAGGCGTCCATGCCGAGCGCCTTGATCATGATACCGGTGGCGATGGCGCCGGGCGACACGGAGTTGACGCGCACGAAATGCTCGCCGAGTTCCATGGCGACGCAGCGCGTGAGATGGATCACGGCGGCTTTCGCGGCGGAATAGATCATCGACGACGAATAGCCGGCGAGATGACCTGCGATCGAGCCGTTGTTGATGATCGAGCCGGCGCGCTGATGCTTCATGATCGGCGCCGCGTGCTTCATGCCGAGCATCACCGAGCGGATGAGCAGCGCCATCGCCGCATCGAAGCCGTCGACCGGCACGCTCTCGATGCCGCCGGTCGGCGCCGGACCGCCGGCATTGTTGAAGAGGACATCGAGGCGCTTGTGCTCGTCCATCGTCGCCTTGATCACCCGCACCCAGTCGGCTTCGCTGGTCGCGTCGGCTTGGATGAACCGCGCCTTCGCGCCGATGCGCTTCGCCACCGCCTCGCCCTCGGGCCGGCGGCGCCCGGTGAACACCACCGTCGCGCCTTCCTCGACGAACAGCTCGACCGAGCGCTCGCCGATGCCGCTCGTCGCCCCGGTGATCAGCGCGATTTTTCCATCCAGTAGACCCATGGTGTTTCCTCCCTCTGTCATTCCGGGGCGCGCGCCGCGCGAGCCCGGAATCCATACGCCCCGTCTCGGGGCTCGATCGTCTCACGCAAATCAGGGGTTATGGATTTCGCACTTGCCGCTGCGCGGCAATCCGGAATGACAAAACCTCACGCCGGCGTCACCTCGAACAGGCAATGGTCGTGGCCGCCCTCGCCCTGGCAATGCACCTCGCGCGCGACGAGCCGCGACGGGCCGCCGGCGGCCTTCGCGACATATTCCAGCGAACCGTGCATCCACGGCGCGAACATGCCGCAGAGCTTGCGCGGCGCGCCGCCGTGGTGCCCGGTGACGAAGATCGACTGCGTCACCCTCACCCGCGCGCGGCCCGCCTTGCCGTCGACGGAGACGACCTCGAACTGCGCCCAGCCGCGCTGCGACAGCCGCTTCATGTAATGGCGGAACACGTCCTCGCCGCTCAGCCCATGCTGCTTCGCCTCGTGCTCGCACCAGACATAGGCCGAGAGGTGCCCCGCCGGCGCCAGGATCGCGTTGAGCTTCTCCGTGCCCAGCGCGTTCTCCACCGCGTAGTGGTTGTTGAGGAAGAAGTGTTGCGGGATCAGCATCATCGGCAGGCCGTCGACATACCAGCGGCCGGTCGCGTCATCGACCTCGATCGAAACGGCGGGCTTGCCCATCACGCGCCCCATACGTCGCGCAGCACCCGCATCCAGTTCTCGCCCATCACCTTGCGGATGCGCGCCTGCGGCCACTTCCGCCTTTCCATCGCGGCGGTGAGGTTCGGCGTCTCGCCGATGGTGCGCAGCCCTTTCGGATTGATCACCTCGCCGAAATTGGTGAGGCGGCGGCCGTACCCCTTGTCGTGCGTGATCCAGTCGAAGAATTCCTGCCCGTACCCCTGCGTGAAGTCGGTGCCGTAGCCGACATTGTCCTCGCCGCAGATATTGATGACGTATTCCATCGCCTCGACGTAGTCGTCGACGCTCGCATCGACGCCGCGCTTGAGGAACGGCGTGAACATCGTCACTCCGACGAAGCCGCCGTGGTCGACGATGAACTTGAGCTGCGCGTCCGACTTGTTGCGCGGATGCTCCTTCAAGCCGGCGGGAAGGCAGTGGCTGTAGGTCACCGGCTTCTTCGAGGTGAGGATCACGTCCTCGCTCGTCTTCGGCCCGACATGCGAGAGATCGCACAGGATGCCGACGCGGTTCATCTCCGCGATCACCTCGCGGCCGAAATCGGTGAGGCCATTGTCCTTCTCGTAGCAGCCGGTGCCGACGAGGTTCGCCGTGTTGTAGGCGATCTGCATGATGCCGACGCCGAGTTCCTTGAACAGGCCGAGATAGCCGATCTGGTCCTCGATGCCGGAGAGGTTCTGCCAGCCGAGGATGATGCCGGTCTTGCCTTCCTTCTTGGCGCGCTTGATGTCCTCGGTGGTGTAGACCTGGGTGATGATGTCGCCGTATTCACGGAACCACGCCTTCCACTGCATGATGTTGCGCATGGATTGCGTGAAGCCTTCCCACACGCAGCAGGTGCAGTTCACCGCCGTGAGCCCGCCGCGGCGCATGTCCTCGAACACGTCCTTGCCGAATTTCGAGATGATGAGGCCGTCTATGATGATGCTGTCGTCGTGCAAGCTCATGGGGAGGGTCCATTGAAGCGCGGGGGTCGGAATTGACGAAGGATAGTGGATACTGGTTTGCTCGCGCCTTCAAGCGGGCGTAGATGCGAGGCATGGGTAGGTTCTCTTTCGGCTCACTTCTGCGCAATGCCATGGCCGGCCACAAGGACTGGCCGCGGCAATGGCGCGCGCCGGAGCCGAAGCCCGCCTACGACGCCGTCATCGTCGGCGCCGGCGGCCACGGGCTCGCCACCGCCTACTATCTCGCCAAGGAGCACGGCGTGCGCAACGTCGCCGTGCTGGAGAAGGGCTGGCTCGGCGGCGGCAATACCGGCCGCAACACCACCATCATCCGCTCGAACTATCTCTGGGAGGAGAGCGAGGCGCTCTACGAGCACGCGGTGAAGCTCTGGGAGGGGCTGTCGCACGAGCTCAACTACAACGTGATGTATTCGCCGCGCGGCGTGCTGATGCTGGCGCACAACATCCACGACATCCAGGTGTTCAAGCGCCACGTCCACGCCAACCGGCTCGCCGGCATCGACAACGAATGGCTCTCGGCGGAACAGGCGAAGGAGTTCTGCCCGCCGCTCAACATCGCGCCCGGCATGCGCTACCCGGTGCTCGGCGCCGCGCTGCAGCGGCGCGGCGGCGTGGCGCGGCACGACGCCGTCGCCTGGGGCTACGCGCGCGCCGCCGACAAGCTCGGCGTCGACATCATCCAGAACTGCGAGGTCAAGGGCATCCGCCGCGACGCGGGCGGCGCCGTCGCCGGCGTCGAGACCACGCGCGGCGACATCGCCACCAGGAAGATCGGCGTCGTCGCCGCCGGGCACACCTCCGTGGTGATGAGCATGGCGGACGTGCGCATGCCGCTGGAAAGCTTCCCGCTGCAGGCGCTGGTGTCCGAGCCGGTGAAGCCGGTGATGCCCTGCGTCGTGATGTCGAACACCATCCACGCCTACATCTCGCAGTCCGACAAAGGCGAGCTGGTGATCGGCGCCGGCACCGACCAGTACATCTCCTATTCGCAGACCGGGGGCCTGCACATCACCACGCATACCCTCGACGCCATCTGCGAATTGTTCCCGATGTTCCGCAGGATGCGCATGCTGCGCAACTGGGGCGGCATCGTCGACGTCACGCCCGACCGCTCGCCGATCATCGGCAAGACGCCGGTGCCGGGGCTTTACGTCAATTGCGGCTGGGGCACCGGCGGCTTCAAGGCGACGCCCGGTTCCGGCCACGTCTTCGCCGCGACCATCGCGCGCGACGAGCCGCACCCGATCGCGGCGCCGTTCACGATGGAGCGCTTCGTCACCGGACGGCTGATCGACGAAGCCGCGGCGGCGGCGGTGGCGCATTAGCATGGTCCGGGAAAGTGGGAACCGGGTTTCCGGCAACGCCGTGCCTCAGATAAGTGGCCCGCGATGTTATTGATCGATTGTCCTTATTGCGGGCGGCGCCCGGAGATCGAATTCCGCTACGGCGGCGAGGCGCACCTCGCGCGGCCGACCGATCCGTCGGCGCTCAGCGACGAGCAATGGGCGTCGTTCCTCTATCGCCGCAGCAACCCGAAAGGCCGCTTCGCCGAGCGCTGGCGGCATGTGCACGGCTGCGGGCAGTTCTTCAACGCCATCCGCGACACGGTGAGCGACAAGTTCGCATGCACCTACAAGACCGGCGACGCGCCGCCTGACGGGGCGGCGCCGTGAGCCAGAAGCATCGCACACCCGCCGGCGGCCGCATCGATCGGGGAAAGCCGCTCGATTTCACTTTCGACGGCCGCCGCCTCACCGGCTATGCCGGCGACACGCTCGCCTCGGCGCTGCTCGCGAACGGCGTTCACCTCGTCGGCCGCTCGTTCAAGTATCACCGCCCGCGCGGCATCCTCGCCGCCGGCAGCGAGGAGCCGAACGCGCTCGTCACCATCGACCGCGGCGCCGGACGCACGACGCCGAACCTGCGCGCGACGCAAGTGGAGCTTTACGAGGGCCTCGCGGCGCACAGCCAGAACCGCTGGCCCTCGCTCGGCTTCGATGTCGGCGCGATCAACGATCACATGGGCGCGCTGTTCTCGGCCGGCTTCTACTACAAGACCTTCATGGGCCCGCGGCTGTTCGGTCTCGGCCCCTGGAAGAAGATTTTCGAACCTGCGATCCGTCGCGCGGCGGGGCTCGGCCGCGCGCCTGCGCAAGCCGATCCCGACCGCTACGCCTGCCGCTTCGCGCATTGCGACGTGCTCGTCGTCGGCGCCGGGCCCGCCGGGCTCGCCGCCGCGCTTTCCGCCGCCGAGAGCGGCGCCCGCGTCATTCTTTGCGACGAGCAGGCGGAACCCGGCGGCTCGCTGCTCGCGGAAACGACGGCGCGCATCGACGGCTACGAGGCGCAGGCTTGGCTCGCCAACACGATCGCCGAACTGCGCAGGCATGAGCGCGTGCGGATTCTCCCGCGCACGCAGGCGTTCGGCTACTACGCGCAGAATTTCGTCGCGCTGGCGCAGTCGCTCACCGATCATCGCGCGCCGGACGATACCGATCGTCCGCGCGAACGGCTGTGGCAGGTGCGCGCGACCGAAGTCGTGCTCGCGACCGGCGCGATCGAGCGCCCGCTCGTCTTCCCCGGCAACGACCGGCCGGGTGTCATGCTCGCGGACGCGGCGCGCACCTATCTCACCCGCTACGGCGTGCGCGCCGGCACGCGCATCCTCGTCGCCACCGCGCATGACGACGCCTACGGCGTCGCGCTCGACCTCGCGCAGGCCGGCGCATCGATCGCACTGATCGCCGATATGCGGCCCGATCCGCAAGGTCCGCTCGTCGACACCGCGCAAGCCGCCGGCATGCGCATCGAAACCGCGTCCGCCGTCGTCGAGACGCGCGGCCGCCGGCGCGTGACGAGCGCCCGCATCGGCCACCTCGGCACCGATGGCGCGGTGCGCGCGAGCGAGGCACCGGGCGTCGACCTCGTCCTGATGTCGGGCGGCTGGACGCCCTCGGTGCACCTGTTCTCGCAGTCGCGCGGCAAGCTCGCTTACGACGACGCTACAGGGACCTA
>JBDHSU010000107.1:0-14336 GCA_039808325.1 Variibacter sp.
GGCCACGAGGTGGATGAGGTCGGCGGCGACGACGAGGACGACGTCGTCGAGTCGGTCGGCGGCGCCGACGCCTTCGAGGAGGTGCAGGAGCGCATGCCGCGCATGCGCCGGCAGTACAAGATTCAAGAAGTCATCAAGCGCCGGCAGGTGATGCTGGTGCAGGTGGTGAAGGAAGAGCGCGGCACCAAGGGCGCGGCGCTGACCACGTATCTCTCCCTCGCCGGCCGCTACTCGGTGCTGATGCCGAACACCGCGCGTGGCGGCGGCATCTCCCGCAAGATCACCAGCGCCGAGGACCGCAAGCGCCTGAAGCAGATCGCGACCGACCTCGAAGTGCCGGAAGGCATGGGCGTGATCCTGCGCACGGCCGGCGCCAACCGCACCAAGGCCGAGGTCAAGCGCGACTTCGAGTATCTGCTGCGGATGTGGGAGCAGGTGCGCGACCTGACCCTGAAATCGTCGGCCCCGAAGCTCGTCTACGAGGAGGGCTCGCTGGTCAAGCGCTCGATCCGCGACCTCTACAACAAGGACATCGACGAAGTCGTCGTCGCCGGCGACGAGGCCTATCGCGAGGCCAAGGACTTCATGCGCATGCTCATGCCGAGCCATGCGAAGAACGTGAAGCCCTACAAGGACAGCCAGCCGCTCTTCACCCGCTCCGGGATCGAGAGCCAGCTCGACGCGATGTTCTCGCCCGTCGTACAGCTTCGTTCCGGCGGCTATCTGGTGCTGAACCAGACCGAGGCCCTGGTCGCGATCGACGTGAACTCCGGCCGCGCGACGCGCGAGCACCATATCGAGGACACCGCGCTCAAGACCAACCTCGAAGCGGCGGAGGAAATCTCGCGCCAGCTTCGCCTGCGCGATCTCGCCGGCCTCGTCGTCATCGATTTCATCGACATGGACGAGAACCGCAACAACCGCGCGGTCGAACGCAAGCTGAAGGAATGCCTCAAGCACGACCGCGCGCGCATCCAGGTCGGCCGCATCTCGCATTTCGGCCTCATGGAAATGTCGCGCCAGCGCCTGCGCTCGAGCATGCTGGAAAGCTCGACCGAGAAGTGCCCGCATTGCGGCGGCACCGGGCACATCCGCTCGGTCTCCTCGGTGACGCTGCAACTGCTGCGATCGCTCGAGGAAATGCTGCTCAAGGGCGCGACGCACAATCTCGTCGCCCGCACCAATTCCGAGGTGGCGCTCTATGTCCTCAATCACAAGCGCGCGCATCTGCACGATCTCGAGGACCGCTTCCAGATCGCCATCACCGTCAACGCCGACGCGACGCTGAACGGACAGCAGCCCTTCATCGTCGAGCGCGGCGAGCAAGTGCATAGCGTCGAGGACGCGCGCGCCATCGCCGCGCGCCCGGGCAACGTCGCCATCGCGCCGCCCGAGGACGAGGACGACGATCTGGACGAGATGGCCGAGGCCGTCGAGTCCGGATTCGAGTCGGATCAAGAGGCCGACTCCGCCCTTGAAGCGCGCGCGGCGTCCGATGACGGCGCGCACGGCGACGGCGAGGAGGACAACGGCGGCAAGCGGCGGCGGCGGCGACGACGGCGCGGGCGCCGCGGCGGCAGCGAAACGGCCGCCGGCGACGACGCGAACGGCCACGCCGATACGCCCGCGCAGGACGAGCAGGACGACGACACGGCGGAAACGCCGCCCGACACCATGCAGGGCGAACCGCCGCTCGCCGCGGGCGAGGACGGCGAGCGCCGCCGCCGCCGGCGCGGACGGCGCGGCGGACGCCGCAATCGGCGCGAGCACGAGGGCGAGGCGCGCCCCGCTACGGAGACGCAGGCTGCGGGCGATTGGCAGGAATGGGCCGCGCAGCCGCAATCGGACGACGCCGGGCCGTCGATAGCGACATCGCCAGCGTCCGAAGCATTCGACGCCGCCGAGCCGCCGCAGGAGCAGGAACCGCGCCATCAGCCGACGGGCTTCGAGCCGGCCGTGCCTGAGCCGCATCAGCCCGCGCAGCACGCGCCGCAGCCGGCGCCGGTCGTCACTCCGATCGAAACGACGCCCGCGGTCGAGCAGGTGCCGGTCCGCCGCCGCTCGACCGTCCGCGAGCCCGCTCCGAGCATCGGCGGTTCTTTCGACAGCCCGGCGACGGCAGCGCCGCCCGCCTTGGTGCCGGAGATCACGCCCGCGCCGACGGCGCAGGAGAGCGAGGCGCCCCCCACGGAAAGCAAACCCCGCCGCGCCGGCTGGTGGTCGCGAAATATCCTCGGGAAAGGCTGACAGGCCCCTCCGATGCAAAGCCGATGGAGCGACAGCGAGGCCCGTCGCGCCATCGCCCACTACGGCGGGCAAGGCTTAAGCGAAGCGGTGGCGCTGCGCGTCTACACGACGCGCCTGCTCGGCGCCGATCCGCGTCTCGTCCTGCATGGCGGCGGCAACACCTCCGTCAAGACGCGGATGCCCGACCTGCTCGGCGCCGAGACCGACGTGCTCCGCGTCAAGGGCTCGGGCTGGGACATGGCCGTGATCGAGCCGCCGGGACTGCCGGCGGTGCGGCTTGCGCCGCTGCTCGCGCTGCGCGGACGCGACGCCCTCTCCGATGAGGACATGGTGCGCATCCAGCGCGCCAATCTCCTCGACCCGATGGCGCCCAATCCGTCGGTCGAGACGCTGCTGCATGCGTTCCTGCCGCACGCCTTCGTCGACCACACGCATGCGACGGCGCTGCTCAGCCTGATCGATCAGCCGAACGGCACGGACATCGCGCGCGAGGTCTACGGCGCGCGCGTCGGCATCGTGCCTTACGCGATGCCGGGCTTCGCGCTGGCGAAGAAGGCCGCCGCGGTCTACGACGCCGATCCCGCCGTCGAAGGCCTGGTGCTCGACAAGCACGGCCTCTTCAGCTTCGGCGCGAACGCGCGCGAATCCTATGAACGCACCGTCGCGCTCGTCACCCTGGCGGAAGAGCGCCTCACACGCGGTCGCAAGACGTTCAAATTGGCGGCGCTGCCGCAGGACGCCGCGCGGCTCGCGGATGTCGCGCCGATCGTGCGCGGCGCCTGCAGCCTCGCGGACGAAGGTGACGAGGGCGCGTGGCACCGCCCGGTGCTCGACTTCCGCGCCGGCGAGCGCATTCTCACATTCGCCGGCGGCGAGGAGGTCGCGCGCTACGCCAATGCCGGCGTGGTGACGCCCGACCACACCATCCGCACCAAGAACTGGCCGCTGATCCTGCCGCCGGTGGCGCATGGCGATCTCGCGGAATTCCGCGCCGGCGCGCGCGCCGCGGCGACCGCCTTCGTCGCCGGCTATCGCGCCTACTTCGCCACCCACAATGCGCGCACCGGCGGAACGAAGCGCATGCTCGATCCCCTGCCCCGCGTCGTGCTCGTACCGGGGCTTGGCCTGTTCGGCCTCGGCCGCTCGAAGATCGAGGCGAAGATCGTGGCCGACCTCGCCGAGGCCGCGGCCGAGACGATCCTCGACGCCGAGGCGATCGGCCGCTTCGAGGCGATCGGCGAGGCCGACATGTTCGACATGGAATACTGGTCGCTGGAGCAGGCGAAGCTCGGCAGCGCGTCACGGAAGCCTCTCGCCGGCCAGGTCGCGGTGATCACCGGCGCGGGCGGCGCGATCGGTACGGCGACGGCGAAGGCGTTCGCGGCGGCGGGCGCCGAGGTCGCGCTTCTCGATCGCGATATCGGCGCGGCGCAGGCGGCGGCGAGAGCGCTCGGCGGCGCGGCGCTCGCCGTGCCGTGCGACGTGACGGACGCCGCCTCGGTGCGCGAAGCGTTCGCCCGCGTGGTCGAGACTTTCGGCGGCGTCGATATCGCCGTGTCGAACGCGGGCGCCGCCTGGCAGGGCCGTATCGGCGAGGTCGACGAGCAGGTGCTGCGCGACAGCTTCGAGCTCAATTTCTACGGCCACCAGCGCGTGGCGCAGAGCGCCGTGCGCATCATGCGCGCGCAGGGCACCGGCGGCTGCCTCCTCTTCAACGTCTCGAAGCAGGCGGTGAATCCCGGACCGAATCTCGGCCCCTACGGGCTGCCGAAAGCGGCGACCTTGCTGCTGGTGCGGCAATACGCGCTGGAATACGGCGCCGACGGCATCCGCGCCAACGCGGTCAACGCCGACCGCATCCGCTCCGGCTTGCTCACCGAGGCTTTCATCGCGCAACGCGCGAAAGCGCGCGGCGTGAGCGAGGCCGAATACATGCGCGGCAACCTGCTGGCGCGCGAGGTGACGGCGGACGACGTGGCGCAGGCGTTCCTGCATCAGGCACTGGAATTGAAGACCACCGGCGACGTGACGACCGTCGACGGCGGCAACATCGCCGCGGCGTTGCGGTAGGCCTCAATCCGTCATCCTGAGGCGCGAGCGCGTCAACGCCGAGCCTCGAAGGACGACGGCTGGGGTTGGGGCGCAGCCCCTACTTCCCAGCGGCCACCCCGTTCCGCCGCTCCAGCGGGCGCAGCGTGAATTCGCGCGATCGCCCGAGACGCAGCACCTCGACGGTGACGTCGCGGCCGATGCGCTCGGCATTGAGCAGGCGGATGAGATCGTCGACGCCGGTCACGGCCAAGCCGTCGAGCCGCACCACGATGTCGCCCGACAATAAGCCCGCTTCCGAGGCGGGGCCGCCCTGCTCGCTCGCCGCCACCATTGCGCCGAAGCCGGTGGTGAGCCCCGCCGCGTGCGCGTGACGCCGCGGGATCGGCACCGTCTGCCCGGCGATGCCGATCGACGCGCGCCGCACCCGCCCGTGTTGCAGGAGCTCGCTCAGCACGAAGTTCGCGGTGTTGGAGGCGATCGCGAAGCAGATGCCCTGCGCGCCCATGATCACCGCGGTGTTGATGCCGATGACCTCGCCGCGCGAGGAGACGAGCGGGCCGCCGGAATTGCCGGGATTGAGCGCCGCGTCGGTCTGCAGCACGTCCTCGATCAGCCGCCCGTTGCGCGCGCGGATGGAGCGGCCGAGCGCCGAGATGACGCCGGCCGTCACCGTGAATTCGAAGCCGAGCGGATTGCCGATGGCGACGACGAGTTGCCCGCGCCGCAGCACCTTGGAATCGCCGATGGCCGCGGTGGGGAGATTGCGCGCGGCGCTCGCACGCAGAAGCGCGAGGTCGGTGTCGGCATCCTCGCCGAGCACCTGCGCCTCCATCACGCGTCCCTCGGCGTCGGCGATGCGCACCTCGCGCGCGCCGTCGACGACGTGGCTGTTGGTGAGAACGAGACCGTCCGGCGAGATGACGACGCCGGAACCGACGCCGCCGCTCCCCTGCCCGCCGGCGGCGCGGCGCGTGTCGACGCGCACGACGGCCGGCCCGACGCGATCGGTCACGCCGACGACGGCATTCGAGTAGGCATCGAGCAGCGCGGCGTCGGAGTCAGGCGCCGCGGCGGCCGGGAATTCTTCGTGCTCCGCGCGCGCGGAGACGTCTGACGTAAAATCGAGCATGGAAACGCCAATCACTTGGGGGGATCGGCCGCTTATGTAGGGCTCAACCGGCGCGAGGGAAGGCATGCCCGCCCCGCTCCTCCCCCGCTCACATCCCAGGCATGCGCGCGTGGCGCAGCGACCAGCCGAACAGGCCGGCGAGGATCGCCAGCGGGACAGCCAGGGCGTGGAAGGCGAACCTCTCGTAGCCCAGCCCGCCCACCAGGGTGCCGATGAGGAAGCCGAGGACGAGCGGCAACAGCCGGAACAGCCGGCGACGCGCGCTCGCGAACGCCTCCCTCGCCGCCTCGTCGCCGGGCACGCGCCGGCTCGCCCGCCATGTCATCGCGGTCTGCGTCACGTCGATGGCGAGCTGCGTGGTGTTGGTCGTCATCACGTTGGTCGAGGCGTAGCCGTGCAGGACGAGACGCACGGTCGCGCTTTGCAAGCCCATGGCCGCGAGGCCGAGGAGAGCGGCGGCAACGGCCGCGGGTTCGTTCGGATCATTGAACGGGGCGAGCGCCGCGCCGATCCCGGCGAAGCCGCCGACCGCCAGGATTTCCAGGGCAAGCGTCGCCGGCAGGCCGGTGCGGCCACGACGCCGGGCCATCGTGACGATCACCGTCGCCAAGACGCCGGCGAGGAAGAAGACGGGAATCGCGGCGACCTTGACGAAGACGCCGTGGTCGCGCGTGACGAGCTGCGCCCCCGCGACGACGAAGCTTCCGGTCACCTGTGCGACGAACAGCCCGAAAAGCGCGAGCAGCGTACAGGCGTCGATGAAGCCGGCGGCCAGGCTGAGCAGCACCGGCACCGCGAGCGGGATCGGCGCATGCTTCACGGCCACCTACCCCTTCTTCAGCCAGCGGGCGATGCGCTCGACCGCCTCATGCATCTCCGCCGCCGAGCCGGCGTAGCAGAAGCGCACGAAATGCCGTCCGCGCGTCGGGTCGAAGTCGAGGCCCGGCGTCGCCGCGACGCCGGCGTTCTCCAGCATCGCGGTCGCGAAGGCGAGGCTGTCGTCGCTGAACGGCGCGGTGTCGGCATAGAGATAAAAAGCCCCGTCGACCGGCAGGATCTCCTTGAAGCCCGCGGCGGGAAGGCCGCGCAGCAGGATCCGCCGGTTCTCCTCGTAGCCGTGCTTGATCGCCTCCATCTCCTCGCGTCCGTCGAACGCGGCTTCCGCCGCCACTTGCGACAGGGTCGGCACCGAGATCGCGAGGTTCTGCTGCAGCCGTTCGGTGGGACGCACCAGTTCCTCCGGCACCACCATCCAGCCGACGCGCCAGCCGGTCATGCAGAAATATTTCGAGAACGAGTTGATCACCGTCGCGCGGTCGCTGAACGCCGCCGCCGTCTCGGCCGGGAAGGCATAGTCCAGCCCGTGATAGATCTCGTCGGAGATGACGCGGATGTCCTCGGCCTCGGCCGCCTCGATCAGACGCCGCAACGCCTCGCCGGTCATCATCGTGCCGGTGGGGTTGGCCGGGCTCGCGACGATCACGCCCTTGAGCGGCGCCTCGCGATGCGCGGCGATCAGCGCCTCGGGCGTGAGCGCCCAGCGCGTCGCCGCATCGGTTTCGATCAGCACCGGCGCGCAGCCGAGCGCGGTGAGGATGTGGCGGTACGGCGGGTAGCCGGGCGACGCCATCGCCACCCGGTCGCCCGGCGCGAACAATGCGAGGAACGCCAGGATGAACCCGCCGGACGAGCCGGTGGTGATCACGATCCGCTCGGCGTCGAGATCGATGCCGTGGGCGTCCTTGTAATGCCGCGCGATCCGCGCGCGCAGCGAAGGAATGCCGAGCGCCGCCGTATAGGCCACACGCCCGCTCGCGAGCGCCGCTTGCGCCGCCGCCCGCGCGACCGCCGGAGCCGGTGCGACAGGTTGTCCGACCTCCATGTGGACGACACGCCCGCCGGCGGCCTCGATTCGGGCGGCGGCGGCCATCACATCCATCACCATGAAGGGGGGAACGTCCCCGCGTGCCGAGGGCGAAAGCAGCCGCCGCGCCGTATTCACAAGCATTCCTTTGTCTCCTGGCCCGGCGCCCGCGCCCCGCTGCCGCCGCAATTCCTGGGATATGTCGGCCCGACAAACAGGGGCGACAATGCATCCGCCCTCGTCCGCAGCCGACCATAGGGGCCGCCGGGCGCCCTTCACAAGGACGTGTCCGATCCCCAGATGCGCGGACTGATATCCATTCGTTCAGGCCTTCCCTACAAAATCCGGCCGAGTCGCAGCAAGGAACACCAGATGCCCCGCGCCTTCATATCGCTCGCCGCCGCGGCCGCCATGGCCGGCCTGTTCACGGCCACCGCCGCCGCGCAAACGGCGACCTTCTCGGGCGAGCAGAAGACGGCGATCGAAAAGATCGTGCGCGACTATCTGATCAGCCACCCGGAAGTGCTGCAGGAGGCGGTCGCCGAACTGGAGAAACGCCAGACCGCCGCCGAAGCGGACAAGAGCAAGGCGGCGATCGCGCAGAACCGTGACGCGCTGCTGCGCTCGCCGCGGCAGGTGACGCTCGGCAACCCGGACGGCGACGTCACGCTGGTCGAGTTTTTCGACTACAATTGCGGCTACTGCAAGCACGCGCTCGGCGACATGCTGGCGCTGTTGAAGAGCGACCCGAAGCTGCGCGTCGTGCTCAAGGAATTCCCGGTTCTCGGACCGGGCTCGGTCGAAGCCGCGCAGATCGCGGTCGCCGTGCGCATGCAGGACAAGAGCGGCAAGAAATATCTCGACTTCCACCAGAAGCTGCTCGGCGGGCGCGGCCAGGCGGATCGCGCCAAGGCGCTGGCGGCGGCGAAGGACGCCGGCCTCGACATGGCGCGGCTGGAGAAGGACTCGAAAAGCCCCGAGGTTCGCGAGACGCTCGACGAGAGCATGAAGCTCGCGGAAGCGCTCGGCATCAACGGCACGCCGAGCTATGTCATCGGCGACAAGATGCTTCCCGGCGCCGTCGGCCTGCCGGCGCTCAAGGATCAGATCGCCGCTTCGCGCTGAGCCGCCCGGACCTTCCATCGATCCCATCCGCCGTCATGGCCTCCCCGGATTCGGTCCGGGGATCGCGCCGGCCATCCACGACCGTTGCTCGCATCCTGAGCAGCGTCCGCGAGACGCATCGCTTCGCGATGCTCCTTAAGGATGAGGGATGCGGGCGGCGCCGGGCATGACGGAATGTGGAGATAGCACCGGCAAAGGCCGCACGCCGCTTGTCTTTCGCGTGATCGTCGGCGAAACGTCGTGCAACCACGGAGATCGGGGATGCCGCAGCCGCACGTCTATACGATCGGCGTCGAAGAGGAATTTTTCGTTTTCCACGTCGCGACACGCAACGTCATCCGCCGGCGCGACAACCGTTTCCTCGCGGCGATCAAGAAGCGTCTCGGCAACCGCGTGACGCCGGAACTGCTGCAATCGCAAATCGAGGTGGTCACGCCCCCTTGCGACTGCACGCGCGATATCCGCGCGCATCTCGCCGAGTGCCGCACCGGACTCGCCGACGAGGGCAAGACGCTCGGCCTCGGCATCGCGGCGGTCGGAACCTTCCCCCTCGCCTATTGGCGCGAGCAGTCGCCGACGCCGAAGGAACGCTACGACACGGTCATGGACGATCTGCAGATGCTCGGCCAGCGCAACATGATGTGCGGCATGCATGTGCATGTCGCCGTGCGCGACCCGGCACAGCGGATTCCGATCATGCAGCGGGCGGTGCCGTATCTGCCGCTGCTGCTCGCGCTCAGCACATCGTCGCCGTTCTGGGAGGGCCATCGCACCGGCCTGCACGGCTATCGCCTCGCCGCCTACGATGAACTGCCGCGCACCGGCCTGCCCGACCGCTTCGCTTCCGGCGAGGAATACGACGAATACATCGCGGCATTGACCAGCGCCGGCGTCATTCCCGACGCGAGCCATATCTGGTGGGCGATCCGGCCGTCGCTCGCGCATCCGACGCTGGAGCTGCGCATCGCCGACGTCTGCACGCGCCTCGACGATGCGATGGCGATCACGGCGCTGTTTCGCTGTCTCATCCGCGCCATCGAACGCGACGGCGAGTCTTTTCAGCCGCTCGATCGCGTCGGCCACGCGATCACGGAGGAGAACAAGTGGCGGGCGCAGCGCCACGGCGTCACCGCCGCCTTCATCGACCCGTTCGGACGCGGCACGATCACGACGAGCGAGTGGCTCGAACGCCTGCTCGAGCGGCTGGCGCCGGATATCGCCGCGCTGGAGAGCGAGAACGATGTCGCCCTCGCCCGCGCCATCGTCGCGCACGGCACCAGCGCCGACCGGCAACTCGACATCTATCGCAACGCCAAGACCGCCGGCCGCTCCAAGCTGAACGCATTGCGCGAGGTGGTCGATTGGGCGGCGCGGACGACGGCGGGATTGAATGAGTTCGCTCCCTCCGGCGCCGGGCCTCATGCCGGGCGTCCACCGACAACCCCATCTTGAAGAGCGTCGCGAAGCGATGCGTCTCGAAGGATGCGTGTGACCGCGTCCATCCTTCGGGGCGCGTCCCGCCGACGCTCTCCGGATGAGGCAAAGGAGGATGCCATACGACCTATCTTCGCCTCCCGGGCGGGCGCTGATGGCGATATTGTGGCGGGCTTCGGCTCGGGCCCGGCGGGCTTTGCCTTTGCGCCGCACGCCCCTATAAGGGCGCCAGCGGTCGTGCCGGTAATCCCATCTGGCGGCCCGCTTCCCACGACCGCCGCACCTCGAGAGCGCCATGGCGAAAACGATCTACGTGCTGAACGGCCCGAACCTCAATCTGCTGGGCCAGCGCGAGCCCGAGAAATACGGCCGGGCGACGCTCGACGATGTCGAGACGCTTTGCCGCGAGGCGGCGAAGGCGCACGGCCTCACGGTCGCGTTCCACCAGTCGAACCACGAAGGCGCGTTGATCGACCTGATCCATGAGGCCGCGCGCGAGAAGGCGCTCGGCCTCGTCATCAATCCGGCGGGTTATTCGCACACCTCCATCGCCATCATGGACGCCATCCTCGGCACCCAGCTTCCGACCATCGAGGTGCATGTCACCAACATCCACCAGCGCGACGCCTTCCGGCATCATTCCTATATTTCGCATGCGGCGCGCGCCGTGCTGTGCGGATTCGGCGTCGACGGTTACCGGCTCGCGATCGAGGGCCTCGCCGCAATGACCGCCTCGCCGCAACGCTGACGCCCCTTCACGGCCTGAAAGTTTCGCAATGTCCGCAGATCACAAGTCCAACGATCACGACCTCATCCGCGACCTCGCGAAGCTGCTCGACGAAACCGGATTGACCGAGATCGAGATCGAGCGCGACGACACGCGCGTGCGCGTCGCCCGCCAGCCGGCGCCCGTCTCCACCGTGTCGGTTCCCGTGTCCGCGCCGCCCGCGGCCATACCGCAGCCGGTCGCCGCGCCTCCCCGCGCCGCCGACCCTTCGCAGCATCCGGGCGCGGTGCTCTCCCCGATGGTCGGCACCGCCTATCGCGCCGGCGAGCCCGGCGGCATGCCGTTCGTCGACGTCGGCAGCAAGGTCAAGGCCGGCGACACGCTCCTCATCATCGAGGCGATGAAGACGATGAACCACATTCCGGCGCCTCGCTCCGGCACCGTCGTGCAGGTCCTGATCGAAGACGGCCACCCGGTCGAGTTCGGCGAACCGCTGATGATTGTCGAGTGATGCCGGCGCGCGATGATTGAAAAAATCCTCATTGCCAATCGCGGCGAGATCGCGCTGCGCGTGCTGCGCGCGTGCAAGGAGCTCGGCATCGCGACCGTCGCCGTGCATTCGACCGCCGACGCCGACGCGATGCATGTGCGCCTCGCCGACGAAAGCGTCTGCATCGGCCCGCCGCCCGCGAAGGACAGCTACCTCAACGTCTACTCGATCCTCGCCGCCTGCGAGATCACCGGCGCCGACGCCGTGCATCCGGGCTACGGCTTCCTTTCGGAAAACGCGAGCTTCGCCGACATCCTGCACGAGCACGGCCTCACTTTCATCGGCCCGCGCGCCGACCACATCCGCCTGATGGGCGACAAGATCGAGGCGAAGCGCACCGCGCAGCGCCTCGGCATTCCGGTCGTGCCGGGCTCCGAAGGCGGCGTCACGTCGGACGCGCAGGCGCAGAGCGTCGCGAGCGAGATCGGTTATCCGGTGCTGGTGAAAGCGGCCGCCGGCGGCGGCGGGCGCGGCATGAAGGTCGCGCACGCGCCGGACGCGCTTCTCTCCGCCATCGCGACCGCGCGCGCCGAGGCGAAAGCCGCCTTCGGCAGCGACGCCGTGTATCTGGAAAAATATCTCGAGCGCCCGCGGCATATCGAGATCCAGGTGCTCGGCGACGGCAAGGGCAACGCCGTGCATCTCGGCGAACGCGACTGCTCGCTGCAGCGCCGGCACCAGAAGGTCTGGGAGGAAGGCCCCTCTCCCGCGCTCAACGCGAGCGAGCGCCTCGCCATCGGCGAGACGGTGGCGAAGGCGATGCGCGAGCTCAAGTATCTCGGCGTCGGCACCGTCGAGTTCCTCTACGAGAACGGCGCGTTCTATTTCATCGAGATGAACACGCGCATCCAGGTCGAGCATCCGGTGACGGAGATGATCACCGGCATCGACCTCGTGCTCGAGCAGATCCGCGTCGCCGACGGGGCGGAACTGACGATCAAGCAGGAGAACGTGCAGCTCCTCGGGCACGCCATCGAGTGCCGCATCAATGCCGAGAATCCGGTGTCGTTCCGCCCCTCGCCCGGCAAGCTGGTGCATTACCACCCGCCCGGCGGCCTCGGGGTGCGCGTCGATTCCGCCGTCTACCAGGGCTACGTCATTCCGCCCTATTATGACTCGCTCGTCGGCAAGCTGATCGTGCACGGCAAGAGCCGCGCCGAATGTCTGATGCGGCTGCGCCGCGCGCTCGACGAATTCGTCGTCGACGGCATCGACACGACCTTGCCGCTGTTTCGTGCGCTGGTGCGCGAGCAGGACATCGTCGACGGCAACTACGATATCCACTGGCTCGAACGCTTCCTCGCCGCGGGAGGCATGGAGGCCTGACATGGCGAACCGCGAGAGCACCGGTGTGGAGATCACGCCCGAAGTGCTCCTCAAGGCTTACGCCTGCGGCATCTTTCCGATGGCGGAAAGCGCCGAGGACCCGACGCTCTATTGGATCGAGCCGGAGCAGCGCGGCGTCATGCCGCTCGACGCCTTCCATATCCCCGCGCGCCTCGCCCGCACGGTGCGCACGACGGCGCTGAGCGTCGTCTGCGACCGTGACTTCGACGCGGTGATCGACGGTTGCGCCGAGCCGCGCGCCAACCGCGGCCGCACCTGGATCAACACCCGCATCCGCAACCTTTACGGCGCGCTCTTCGCCACCGGCCATTGCCACACGGTCGAGGTCTATGACGGGGCGCAGCTCGTCGGCGGCCTCTACGGCGTCAATCTCGGCGGCGCGTTCTTCGGCGAGAGCATGTTCCACCGCGTGCGCGACGCGTCGAAAATCGCGCTCGTGCATCTGGTGGCGCGGTTGCGCGCCGGCGGCTTCACCTTGCTCGACGCGCAATTCATCACCGACCACCTGAAGACCTTCGGCGCGATCGAAATCTCGCGCCGGCGCTATCATCAGGCGCTCGAAAGGGCGCTGGCCGTCGACGCCCGCTTCGACGCCGTCGCGCCGCATGAACCGCTAGAGGGCGCAAAGGCGCTGGCATTGGCGCAACCGCGCCTTCACCCGTCGTCCTGAGAGAAGTGCGGAGCGGTTTTCCGCCCGCATCCGCTCTAAATTATGAGAATCGATCACGTGCATGATTTTGGATCGATTCGATCCAACGTCGTCGTGATCTAGTCGTGGGTGTAGGCCATGTATCGAATGATCCGCCAGCGCCCATCGTCTTCCTTCCGGAAGACATCGAGACCGCTTTCGACGCTGACGCTGTCGCCGGGTGAAATCGTCAAGGTCCAATCGAGACGGACGACGGCCATGGTCCCGTCCACGATGACATCCTTGATATTCAGGTCGTAGTGAAACGATCTCTTCTCGTCATCCAGCGCCTTGCTGATGATCGCGCAGCGGGCGGCATAGTTCCTTTCGCCCTGGCCCTGGACGTCGGACACCAGGGACTTTGAGAAGAGATCGCAGGCGGCCGCCTGGCGGTCCAGTCCCGCAGGCGGCTCCGAATTTCGGCCTCGTCGGCGATCGCCAATGCCGGAAGGCAGAGTTGCAACGCGACGGCTGCGAACAGAACTCCGCCGCGCGCCATGTGCCTCGCCATCGCTTTTCCGCCGCTTACGATCGTATGGGCCGCTTAACGGCGCGGAGGCGGCGGAGCAAGCCGCTGCTGCGCGGGAGGCGGCGGTTGCTGGGCCGGCGGGTGAGCCGGCTGCTGGGCCGGCGCTTGCGCGGGGGCGCGCGGCGCCGGCACCTGCGTGCCGGCCTGCGGCGGCGGCGTGTCCGTATCCGCGCCGGCGACTTTCGAGCCGCCTTTGCAGTCGGTCAGCCACACGTCGTAGATCGGATGCTCCACCGCGTGCAGGCCGGGGCTCGCGGCGAACATCCACCCGGTGAAGATGCGCTTCACCTCGCCCTTGAGCGTGATCTCGTCGACCTCGACGAAGCCGTCAGTATTGGCGGTCTCCGTCGGCGGGCGCGTGTAGCAGACGCGCGGCGTCAGCCGCAGCGCGCCGAACTGCACGGTCTCGTTGATCGCGACGTCGAAGCTGATGATCCGCCCGGTGATCTTGTCGAGACCCGCGAACACGGCGGTCGGGTTGGCGATCTTGTGCGGCGGCGGCGCGACGATGACCTCGTCGCCGGGCTGCGGATCGGTGTTCGACGGCTGCGGCGTGCCGCGCGGCTGGCGCTGCCCTGGCGGCAGCCCCGGCAAGGGGCTCGGCTGCCCCTGGGGCGCGGCGCCCGGCGGCGCATTCGCGGGTT
>JBDHSU010000108.1:0-14209 GCA_039808325.1 Variibacter sp.
CACGGCGAAAGACGCGCCATCGATGTGGCCGTTTCCACTTTGCGGGATCATGCTCTAGCGGCGCTTTTTCGCGACCGCGGCCTCATAAGCGGCGCGCAGCGTTTCGGAAACCGAAGGTCCGTCGCGTCGGCGCTTGCGCTGGCCGAGGTGGACTTCGCGCAGCTCATCCATCAATGCGTCCCACATTTTCGGGCCGCCATCCCGTAACAACTGCGCGCGGATGCCGAGCTCTTCCGTGACGGGCAAATATTTGCGGCCCCAACCCGCCATCTGCGCCAGGATCGGCAGAAGCTCGATGCCCTTCTCGGTGAGGCTGTAAACCCCCTTCTGCTTATGCGCGGGGTCGTCCGTTCGCGTGACGATACCCTGTTCGAGCAACGTCTTGAGCCTGTCGGCCAGGATATTGGAGGAGATTCCTTCCTCCGACTTCGTGAGCAATTCGCGAAAGTGCCGCCGGTTTCCAAAGATCATGTCGCGGATGACCAACAGGCTCCATCGATCTCCCACCACCTCGAGCGTGAGATTGATGGGGCAACCGGACCTGTGATCGTCGCGCATCGCATGCCTTGAAAACCGTTTGCAATATCGCATCGGCGATCATAAGCTGCAACCAGTTGCAAAAGGCAATCGGTATGAGGAAGCGCAACATGGCGCGACATACGATGCAGCACGCGACTTTTTGACGTTGAGAAAAATTACGGGGTCACGCCGGCGCGCGACGACGACCCTGCTTCGCCCGATGCCGCGGCAAGCGATCGAAACGCATGACGAAGGAAATGCTCATGTCTCTGACGCTATATTTTCATCCACTCTCGAGCTTTTGCCAAAAGGTGCTCATCGCGCTGTATGAGAACGAGACGCCGTTCACGCCGCGGATCGTCGATCTGGGGGACCCGGCGGACCGCGCGGCCTTTTCGAAGATTTGGCCGATCTGCAAGTTTCCGGTCATCCGCGACGAGGCGAGATCGCAGACCGTTCCTGAATCGACGATCGCCATCGAGTATCTGGCGCAGCACTATCCCGGAAAAACAACGCTTGTTCCCGCTGACGACGATCTCGCGCTGCGGACGCGGCTGAATGATCGTCTGTTCGATCTCTATGTCAGCGATCCGATGCAGAAGATCATCGGAGACAGATTGCGCCCGGCGGACGCGAAGGATCCGCACGGTGTGCGGGAGGCGCAGGCGCGGCTGCGCCAAGCCTACGATCTCATCGAGACGGGCATGTCGGGAAAGACATGGTCGGTCGGCGAAACCTTCACCATGGCCGATTGTTCGGCTTCCCCGGCGTTGTTCTACGCCAACATGGTGATGCCGTTCGGCGAGACGCATCCCAATCTGGCGGCGTATTTCGACCGATTGAAGAGGCGTCCCTCTTTTGCGCGCGCCTTGAAGGAAGCGGAGCCCTATCTGCATCTCGTGCCGCAATAGCACGGCGCCGCGGCGGCGGACCGCGCACCGAGGAACGCAGCTTCTGCTGTCATGGATCGGCGGCGCGAAAAGCGCCGCCGTCACGTTTGCGTGTGAACGTGCCGTCATGGCCGCAAATACGCGCGGCCGGCTTACTCCGCCGCCATCCAGCCCTTACATCTCTCGGCGAAATGTTATGAATTGCGCGATGGAGCCGGTACGCTATTCGCGCCGCGACGTGAGGGACTGAAGATGCAGATCGGAATGATCGGGCTGGGCCGCATGGGCGGCAATATCGCGCGCCGCCTGATGCGCAACGGGCACGACGTCGTCGCCTACGACCGCGATCAGAAGGCCGTGTCGGCGCTCGGCGCCGAGGGCGCGACCGGCGCCGGCGATCTCGCCGCGCTGCTGAAGGCACTATCGAAGCCGCGTATCGTCTGGGTCATGCTGCCGGCCGGTGAGATCACCGAGAGCACGATCCGGCAATTGGGAGAGGCGCTGGAAGCCGGCGACGTTATCATCGACGGCGGCAACACTTTCTGGAAGGACGATGTCCGCCGCGCGCGCGACCTCAAGGCGCGTCATATTCACTATGTAGATGTGGGAACGAGTGGCGGCATTTGGGGGTTGGAGCGTGGCTACTGCATGATGATCGGGGGGGAGAACGACGTCGTCGCGCATATCGATCCCATTCTCGCGGCGCTTGCGCCGGGGCCCGGCGAGATAGCGCGCACCCCTGGCCGTGAGGGCCGCGATCCGCGCGTCGAGCGCGGCTATCTGCATGCCGGTCCGAGCGGCGCCGGACACTTCGTCAAGATGGTTCACAACGGGATAGAGTACGGATTGATGCAGGCTTACGCCGAGGGGTTCGATATTCTGATGAACACCGACAAGAACCCGGAGCCTGAAGCGCAGCGCTTTGACCTCGACGTCGCCGACATCGCCGAGGTGTGGCGCCGCGGCAGTGTCATCACGTCGTGGCTTCTCGATCTGACGTCCGCCGCCTTGGCGAAGGACGAGCGGCTCGGCTCTTATTCGGGCTTTGTCGCGGACTCGGGCGAGGGGCGCTGGACGGTGATGGCGGCGGTCGATCAGGCGGTGCCGGCGGAAGTTCTCACGGCGGCGCTCTACGCGCGCTTCCGCTCCCGGCAGGAGCATACCTTCGCGGATAAAATCTTGTCCGCGATGCGAAAGGGATTTGGCGGACACATCGAAGCCGGGCCGCATGCGGCGCCAAAAGGACCGGCGGTCGAGCGCTGATGTCGGGTCCAAGAGCAAGAAAGTCGACACCGGCCGATTCGTGCGCCCTCGTGATCTTCGGCGTGACGGGCGACCTCGCGCATCGCCTGTTGATTCCCGCGCTTTATAATCTCGCGGCGTCCGGACTGCTTCCAAAGGTATTCGCGCTCATCGGCGTTGCGCGCGGCGAAATGTCGGGAGAGGCCCTGCGCGCGGAGTTGCGCAAGAGCTTGACGCAGTTCGCGACGCGCCCGGTCGACGAGAGGATCGCGGATCGGTTGTTCGCTCACGTGAGCTTTGTCCCCGGCGCGGCGGATGACCCGCAGACTTACGAGCGTCTGCGGTCCGCGCTCGGGCGGATCGAAAGCGCGAACGCGACGGGCGGAAACCGCCTGTTCTATCTCGCGACGCCGCCGGCGGCTTTCGCGCCGATCGGCCGCCACCTCGGAGAGTCGGGGCTTGCACGCGAAGAAAACGGAGCGTGGCGGCGCGTCATCATCGAGAAGCCGTTCGGCACCGACCTGGCGTCGGCGCAGGCGCTCAACCACGCGCTGCTGCAGGTTCTCCACGAACATCAGATTTATCGCATCGATCATTATCTCGGCAAGGAGACGGTGCAGAATTTGCTGGTCTTGCGGTTCGCCAACGGCCTCTTCGAGCCGATCTGGAATCGCAACCATATCGATCATGTGCAGATCACGGTGGCCGAGACGGTAGGCGTCGGCCGGCGCGGAAAATTTTACGACGCGACCGGCGCGCTGCGCGACATGGTGCCGAACCATCTGTTCCAGCTTCTGTCGCTGATCGCTATGGAACCGCCGTCGCGCTTCGAGGCGCGGGCAGTGCGCTCCGAGAAGGCGGAAGTTCTCGACGCCATTCAGGCGATGACCGAAGACGACGCGCTGCACAATTCCGTGCGCGGCCAATATGAAGCCGGCCGTGTCGACGGAAAGGAGATGCCGGGCTATTGCGCCTCGCCCGACGTCCGGCCGGACAGCACGACGGAGACCTATGTCGCGCTCAAGCTGCTGATCGATAACTGGCGTTGGGCTGGCGTTCCCTTCTATCTGCGGACCGGAAAGGCGCTCGGCGCGCGGTTGACCGAGGTGGCGATCAAGTTCAAGCAGGCGCCGTTTGCGATGTTCCGCGACATGCCGATCGATACGATGGCGCCGAATTTCCTGGTCGCGCGCATTCAGCCTGAAGAGTGCATTTCGCTGCAGTTCAACGCCAAGGTCCCGGGCCCCGCTGTCGTGTTGGACGGCGTCGGCATGACGTTCCGCTACAAGGATTACTTCGACGCCAAGCCAAGCACGGGCTACGAGACATTGATTTACGACTGCATGATCGGCGACGCGATTTTGTTCCAGCGCGCCGACGGTATCGAGGCGGGCTGGCGCGTGGTGGAGCCGTTTCTGAAAGCGTGGAAGCGGGAGAACGCGAACGGCTTGAAGCTTTATGACGCGGGAACGTCAGGCCCGAAGGCGGCCGACGATCTCATCCAACGGGATGGCCGGCAATGGCGACCGATAGCGTAGCGGCGGCCCTGCAACGCCCCAGGCAGATTATTGTTGTCGATGATCCGGCCGCTTTGGCGCAAGCCGCCGCGAGACGGCTGATCGAGCGGCTGTCCGGTGAGCGACCGGCCTATGCCGTCTGCCTTACCGGTGGGACCGGACCGCTCGGATTGTTTCATAGCCTGACGCGCGCGCCCTTCCGCGACGCGATCCCCTGGGGCCGCGTGCACTGGTTCATCGGCGACGAGCGCTTCGTGCCTCCTGACGATCCGCTGAACAACATGCGGGTGGCGCGGCAAACCTTTCTGGGTCGGCTCGCGCCGCCCGAGAATATTCACCCGATCGATACGACGGTGGAAAGCCCGGACGTCGCGGCGCGGCGCTACGAACGCCTGCTGCAGGCGCGCTACGGCGCCGACCGTCTCGATCGTGGCCGGCCGTTGTTTGACCTCGTCTTGATGGGGCTGGGTGGCGATGGCCACACGGCGTCGCTGTTTCCGGGCGCCCCTGGCTTGCTGGAGCCGCGGCGGTGGGTGATCGGCGTCGAGCACGCCCAGTACGAGCCTTTCGTTCCGCGCGTGACGCTGACGTTGCCGGCGCTGGCTTCGACGTATGAGATGCTTTTCCTCGTCGGTGGGGCGGCGAAGCATGATATCTTGGCGCGGGTTCTTGCCGGAAGCGATCTGCCCGCCTCGCGCGCCTATGCGAATGGGTCGCTCGTATGGCTGGTCGATCGCGCCGCGATGGAGGGCGCCAAGCCGGATAGCAAGAATGAAACCTGAGTCCTTGCCGATAGCGCCTTCCGTTCTGATCGTCATGGGAGTGTCGGGCTCCGGCAAGACGACGATCGGAACCAAGCTCGCGGAGCGTCTCGGGTGGCCGTATCTTGACGGCGACGATTTCCACCCGCAGAGCAATATCGACAAGATGCATGCGGGACATCCGCTGACCGACGACGACCGCTGGCCGTGGTTGCGGGCCATCGCCGCCCGCATCGACGAACTGCGCGCGGCGGGGGAACACGCCGTCATCACCTGTTCCGCGCTCAAACGGGCCTACCGGGACATATTGATCGGCGGCCGGGCGGATGTGCGTCTGGTTTATCTCGATGGAGACAAGGAGCTTATCAAGCAGCGGCTGGCCAACCGTCATGGCCATTTCATGCCGCCGGCGCTTCTCGACAGTCAGTTCGCGGCGCTGGAAGTGCCGAGCTCGGACGAACACCCGATCGCGGTTTCGATCGCTCCGAAGCCGGACGCGATCGTTGATGCCATCGTCGCGGCGCTTCCGGTGTCCGCTCACTCGCCGGGAGGGTGACGCTTGCCGCCGCGCATTTCCCTGGTCGTGTCCGACGTCGACGGGACGCTCGTGACGCCCGACAAGAGCCTGACCGATGCTTCCGTGCGTGCCGTCGCGATGCTGGCGAAGCGCGGCATCAAGTTCACCGTGACGAGCAGCCGTCCGCCGTTCGGCCTGCGAATGCTGGTGAAGCCGCTGAACCTCAAATTGCCGATCGGCGCGTTCAACGGCGCTTGTGTCGTCGATCCTGCGTTGGCGGTCATGCAGCAGCACGCCATTCCGGAACGTGCGTCGCGTCGCGCGATCGCGCTCTTGCAGCAACGTGGCGTGGACGTCTGGCTGTTCACCGCCGACGCGTGGCTCTTGCGCGACCCCGATGGCGTCAATGTCGGGCGCGAGCGCAATACGGTCCAATCGGCGCCGAGCGTCGTTGACGATTTCGGCCCTAGCCTCGCGCAAGCCACGAAGATCGTCGGCGTGAGCAACGACTTCGAAGGGCTGGCGCGGTGCGAGCGGGACTTGCGCGCGGAGATCGGCGCCGATGCGTCCGTGTCGCGCTCGCAGCGCTACTACCTCGACATCATCGCTCCGGGTGTCGACAAAGGTGTCTTCGTGGACAACTTGTCCGCGCAGCTCGGCGTCCCGCGCGAGGAGATTGCGACGATCGGCGACATGGAGAACGACCTGCCGATGTTCGCGCGAAGCGGCCTGTCGATTGCCATGGGCAATGCCGACGAGCATGTTAAAAGCCTTGCGAGCCATGTGACGGCCTCGAATGCGAATAACGGATTTTCCGAGGCCGTCGCGCGGCACATCCTTCCCCTTGCATCCGAAGCGTGATCGGCGGATGCTTCCTTCGCCTTCCAGCCACGGACACCGAACAAATGAATCAGCCGCCCGCCGAGATCGGCGCTTCGATCGAGCAGATCGAGACGCCGGCGCTTGTCATCGATCTCGATGCGCTCGACCGCAACATCGCGAAGATGGCCGACCATGCGAGTGCGGCCGGCGTGCGCCTGCGCCCGCATGCGAAGACGCATAAGTCGCCGGCGATCGCGCGGCGGCAGATCGCGCATGGCGCCGTCGGCCAGTGCGTGCAGAAAGTCGGCGAGGCCGAGGCGCTGGTGCGGGGCGGGATCACCAACATCCTGGTCAGCAACGAGATCGTCGGCGAGCGGAAGCTGCGCCGTCTGGCGGCGCTCGCCGGCGATGCGACGATCGCGCTTTGCTTCGACGCGCCGGAGCAGGTCGACGCGATGTCGCGCGCCGCGCGCGACCTCGGCGTCGAAGTCGGCGGGTTGGTCGAGATCGACGTTGGCGCGGGGCGATGCGGCATTGCGCCGGGCGAGGCGGCGGCGACGTTGGCGAAGCGTATCGCCGATGCGCCGCATCTGAAATTTCGCGGCCTGCAAGCCTATCATGGGCGCGCGCAACATCTCGCGACCTATCAGGAGCGCGCGCAGGCGATCGCCTCCGCCGTGGATGCCGTGCGCGACACGCTGGACGCGCTCGCGCCGGCCAATCTCGCCTGCGAGATCGTCGGCGGGGCGGGAACCGGCACCTTCGCGATCGAGGCCGCGAGCGGAGTCTACAACGAGCTTCAGGCCGGCTCGTACGTGTTCATGGACACCGAATATGCCAGCATCACGGCCGCCGACGGGAGCAACTACAAGGAATTCGAGCACAGCCTGTTCGTGCTCGCCTCGGTGATGAGCGTGGCGGGGCCGGAGCACGTCGTCGTCGACGCCGGCCTCAAGGCGATGAGCGCGGAGAAGGGGCTTCCCTGGGTGTGGAATCGCGAAGGCGTCGAGGCCACCGGAATCTCCGACGAGCACACGAAGCTCGGCTTCAAGTCGCCCTCGTCGCGTCCGCGCCTTGGCGAGCCGATATGGCTGATCCCCAGCCACTGCGACCCCACCGTCAATCTCCACGACTGGTACGTCGGCGTGCGGCGCGGCCGCGTCGAGGCGCTTTGGCCGGTGGCGGCGCGCGGCGCAAGCATTTAAGCCGACGCGACCGTCTTTCCGCCGTTACGCGGCCTTGGCGTGGTGAATTATTATTCGGCCGCCGCCGTCACATTCGCGCCCGCGATGGACGGCGAAAGGTAGGCGCCCTGCTGCAGCAGGGCACGCTGGATCACGCGCGGATCAAGCGCGCGCGGCGTGACGCCGGCGTTGGCGGCGAGTGCGGCCGCGACGCCTGCCGCCTGGCCGGTCATCCAGCACTGCGGGATTTCGCGCAGGAACGTATGCGAGCTTGCATCGCAGGCGACGTGCCGTCCGGCTCCCATCGCGCCTTCCAATCCCGTCGGCAGAAGCGAGCTGTAAGGCACCGAGATGTTCTTCCACTTCGGCGCCAGCGACGCCGACACGCCGATCTCGTCGTCCCATACCTTGCCGTCGTCCCACTGCGCGCGCGTCACCATGCGTTCCGCACTGAAGCGGCGGCTATGGCGCACGCCGACCTGTGGCGCGCCGAGGAGCAGGTACGCGTTCTCGAACCCGGGCGCATGCGCCCGGTAGGTCTCGATGTGCCCGACGGCGAGTTCGCGGGACCTGATTTCGACCTCGGTGAGGTCCTCGACGTCGATGGCGCTATAGCCGGAAAGGCGCGGGCCCATGAACAGGGCGATGTCCGAACGCCAGGAGAAGAAGGGCTTCTCGAAGAACGTCATCTTGTCGCGGCCCCGCTTCATGAAGTCGGCGAAGCCCTGTTTGTTGTCGCGTCGGAACGCCGTCCAGCGTTCCATGTCGACGCCTCCCGCCATGAAGGCGGTGTTGATGCAGTGATGGATGTCGGTGGTGTCGATATCCGAATCCGTGGAGGCGCCGGCGCGCGCCAACAGGTCCGCGTCGCCGGTCGTGTCGATCACGACCTTGGCGAACACCGCCCGGCGGCCTTCCTTGCTCTCGAAGATGGCGCCGCGCAGGACATTGCCTTCGACGATCGGCTGCACCGCCCAGGCGTGCAGCGTCAGGCGCACCTTGCGCTCGAGCGCCATGCGCATCGAAAGCGTCTTGAGCGCCTCCGGGTCGACGGTGGGGGACCAGGTGACGGTGCCCTGGAACGCGGCGGTGCGGTATGACCAGTAGTCGACGGCGTCCGCGTCCTTGGATCCCCACTTCGCACGCGGCGGACCCATCACCGCGTCTTTCGGCAAGCGGTCGAAGACATCGCGTGCGAAGCCGGCGATGACCTGCTGGCCGCTCCAGTCCGTCATGCGGTCGATCCAGATGACGAGTCCGCCGGTCGAGAGGCCGCCGAGGTGGTTGTATCGCTCCACCAGTATGACGTCGGCTCCGAGCCGGGCGGCGGAAATGGCCGCCGCCGTGCCGGCAGGCCCGCCGCCGACGACCAGCACGTCGGTTTCCGCGAAAACCGGCGTCTCCCGGGCCGCCTCGCGATAGGTGGCGGTGGGGCGCGCGCGGCGCACGCGCTGACCGCTGCCGCCGAAGATTTCGAGGCCTTGTTCCTCGGAGACGGCGTTTTCGGACTTCGGCTCGGTCATCGTCGGCCTCCTGCGAGTTTTCCGCGCCCATCCGACGCCCTCACACGGCGAGCGCGGCGCGATTTTCCGGACCTTCGCAAGGGCGGCAGGGCATTGCAAATACCAAATCGGCAAGGACAGAATGCACGAAGACGCGGCCCGCTGATGGCGGCTGCCCGACGACCCGGCCACGGCGCCATGCTGCGCGGCCCGGATATCCGAACGAAGGAGAAAAGGCGATGCAGACGGTTCGTATCAACGACAAGATCTCGGTCGCGAGGCAGCCGGAGATCGAAGCATTCGCTGAGCTTGCCGCGGACGGATTCAAGGCCGTGATCAACAACCGGCCGGACGGCGAGGATGCCCAGCAGCCCGGATCTGCCGCCGAGAAGCAGGCCGCCGCCGCCGCGGGTCTTGCCTATACGCACATCCCGGTCACCGGGGCGACGCTCACGGAAGCGGATATCCGCGCCTTCCAGGCCGCGCTCGCCAAGACGGACGGCCCCGTCCTGGCGCATTGCAAGGGAGGCACCCGTTCGCTGATGCTATGGGTGCTCGGCGAGGTGCTGGATGGCCGCATGCGCGCCGACGAGGTGCGCGCGTTTGGCGAGCAGCGGGGGCTCGATCTGCGCGGCGCCGAAGCGTGGCTTGCCCAGCGCGGCGGACGCTGATGATGAAAAATTCCGATGCGCCGGCCGGCGGCGGGAAGCCAGTGCTTCGGCCCGACATCAAGGCCTTCTACGAACCGCGCACTTTCAGCGTTCAATATGTGGTCTCGGATCCGCGCACCAAGGCGTGCGCCATCATCGATCCGGTGCTGGATTTCGACGAGAAGGCCGGCGCCACCGCGACCATGAGCGCCGATGCGATCCTTGCCTATGTTGCCGGCGAAGGGCTGCGCATCGAATGGATTCTCGACACGCATCCGCACGCGGACCATTTCTCCGCGGCGCAGTATATGCGGAAGAAGACGGGTGCGCCCAAGGCCATCGGCGCCCATATCGTCGATGTCCAGGCGCTCTGGTCGAGGATTTACAATCTGCCCGATCTGCCCACGGACGGCTCGCAGTGGGACAAGCTTTTCGTCGCCGGCGAGCGATTCAAGATCGGCGAACTGGATGCCTCCGTGATGTTCTCGCCGGGGCATACGCTGGCCTCGGTGACGTATGTGATCGGCGACGCGGCTTTCGTTCACGACACGCTCTTCATGCCGGACGGCGGGACGGCGCGCGCGGACTTCCCGGGGGGCAGCGCGCAGCGCCTGTGGCAATCGATCCAGGAGATCCTTGCGCTGCCTGACGGCACGCGCCTCTTCACCGGCCACGACTATCAGCCGGGCGGCCGCGAGCCGCGATGGGAGAGCACGGTCGCGGAGCAGAAGCGCGACAACCCGCATATTGCCGGAAAGGACGAAGCGGCTTTCGTTGCGCTGCGCGAGGCGCGCGATCGCACCTTGCCGATGCCGCGTCTGATCCTCCATGCCCTGCAGGTGAACATCCGCGGCGGCGAGTTGCCGCCGCCGGAGGGCAACGGCAGGCGCTACTTGAAATTCCCTCTGGACGCGCTCGGTCCCGGATCGTGGACGTGACGGAACGACGGCCGTGGAGTCTGTGTCGCACTAAGCGGCCTCGCGCTGCATTGCCAGTTCCGCCTCGAGACTCGCGACATCGCGGAAGATCGACGCGACGGCTTGCACGCGCCCGTTCCGCTTGTAGCGCAGCAGGCAATCCTTCGCCGCGATGTCGCCTTCGATCGTGATCGCATCCCATTGCTCGGCGTGCCCGACGTAATTGATCGGCACGTCGTAGTGCTGGCTCCAGAAGAACGGCACGGCGTCGAATCTCTCGCGCCGCCCCAGCATGTTGCGCGCCGCCGTCTGGCCTTGACGCTCGGCAACCACCCAATGCTCCACGCGAATGGCGCCGAACCGCGCCGAAGGCCAGCGCGCGATATCGCCGGCGGCGTAAATGCCCGGCACGCTCGTCTCGAGAAACGCGTCGACGGAAACGCCGCGGTCGAGTGTCAACCCGCTTTGCTCCGCCAGGCTCAAGCGTGGGCGCACGCCGATGCCGACGACCACGAGGTCGGCTTCGAGCGCGGCGCCGCCTTTCAGCAGCGCGCGCTTGCCTTCGAAGGCCGTGACGCTCTCGCCGAGATGGAAGACGACGCCGTGCTGCTCATGCAGCGCGCGCACGAACGCCCCCATCTCCGGCCCGAGAATGCGCGCCATCGGCACCTGCTCGGGCGCGACGACGTGGACCTCGATGTCGCGCGCGCGCAAGGCGGCGGCGGTTTCCAGCCCGATGAAGCTCGCGCCGACAACAAGGGCGCGCCGCGCGCGCGCGGCCCGCTCGATGATCGCGCGGCAGTCGGCGAGCGAGCGCAGCGTCCGCACATGCGGCTGCTCCGCGCCGGGAATGGAAAGCCGCACGGGCTCCGCGCCGGTCGCCAGGAGGAGCCGATCGAAGCCGAACGAACGGCCATCGTCGGTGACAACCGTCCGCGCCGCCGTGTCGATGCTTCGAACCTTTGTCCCGACGTTCAGCGCGATGTTGTTTTCGCTGTAGAAGTCGTCCGGCCGTAACGGAAGCCAATCTTCCGGAGCCGAGCCGGCGAGATAATCCTTCGACAGGTTCGGGCGATCGACCGGCGGTGCCGCGTCGTCGCTCAGCATGGTGACGGAACCTTGAAAGCCTTCGCGGCGCAGCATTTCGGCGGCCGCGAACCCGGCGGCGCCGCCGCCCACGATAACGAACTTTTCCCCGGCGGTTCCGGCTTTGGGACCGGCTTTTTTCGCCGCCTCCAGCTTTTCGCGCACGAAGATTTTTCCGTCGCGTTGCTCCGTCCGCCAGCGCGACAGGGGATCGAAGGCCGGTGCGTGTTCCGCCTCGCCGCTGCGAAGATTGAAGCAGGCATGATGCCATGGACAGCGCACGCTGTCGCCGACGACGATCCCCTCAGCCAGCGGCCCGTGATAATGCGTGCACTGCGCGCCGACCGCGACGATGCCGTCGCCGAGGCGCACCAACAGGATTTCGTCTTCCCCGACATGCCCGAGCAGCTTGCCGCCGACGAAGGCGGCGAGGGCGACCCCCTGGCTGAGATCCGGGCCGGCCGCTTGCGTCTGTTCGGTGTTCATGGGGCTCTCCCTTGATGTGCTTCTGCTGATCTTAAGCCGAGCATCGGCCGCTGGACGCGGAAATCGTCGCGGAAAAGACCAACGCTCGTGACTGTGTTAGATCGTTGCAGGCGGGAAAGGGTCCCCCGGGAGCGTGTCCGACGCTCGTGAGGGCGCGCGATGCCATCGAGGCTGTCTGCGCCGCCGGTCGCCGCGACACGAGCCGTTATCGGGCAATGCGCCGCCGTGGGGCCGATCGCGCACGATTTTTCCTTTTGAAGGGTGGACTATGCGCTCCTTCTCATTAACCACCTTTTAACCCAACCGTTGCGTTCATTTTGTTTTACCGCAACTCTGCGCCGCTTTTGCAAGGACGGCGGCGATGGTTGGACGCGTCGTGGAGATCGCAAGTGACGGGCGCCATCTCGCCGTCGATCGCGGTTTCATGACGGTGGCGGAGAAAGGCAGCGAGCTCGGTCGCGTTCCTCTCGACGACGTCGCGGCCCTTGTCGCCAACGCGCACGGGCTTACCTCCTCCAACAACCTGATGGTGACGCTCGCGGCGCGTGGCGTGCCGGTCATTCTTTGCGGCGCCAATCATCGACCGGCGGCGCTGGTCTGGCCGGTCGACGGGCATCACGCGCAGGCTGGCCGCATGAGCGACCAGGCGAACGCGTCGGCTCCGCTGAAGAAGCGGCTGTGGCAGCAGATCGTGCAGGCGAAGATTCTGGCACAGGGCGCAACGCTAGCCGCGGTCGGCGCCGAAGCTGGCGGTTTTCGCCTGTTGGCGCGCAAGGTGCGCAGCGGCGACCCGGACAATGTTGAGGCCGAGGCGGCGCGGCGCTATTGGCCGCTCCTCTTCGGCGACGACTTCCGCCGCGATCATGACGGCGATGGGATCAACGGCCTCCTGAACTATGGATACGCGATCTTGCGCGCGGCGACGGCGCGCGCCGTGATGGCGGCCGGACTGCACCCGAGCCTCGGCCTCATGCACTCCAATCGCGGCAACGCCATGGTGCTGGTCGATGACTTGATGGAGCCGTTTCGCCCCGTTGTCGACCGCGAAGTGCATCGGCTGCGCGGCGAAGGATTTGACGCGGTGAATAGCGAGACGAAGGCGATGCTCGCACGCCTTATGGTGGTGGACCTGCCGACCGATGACGGCGTGAGCCCGCTGATGACTTGTCTCGAGCGCCTTTCAAGTTCGCTAGCCAAGGCCTTCGCCGGAGAAGCGGAAAAGCTTCTTCTACCGCAGCCGGGCCTGCCGCTTGGCTTCTGACGATGCCGCGCCCGCAAATCGACGCGCCCGTGGCCCTTTCGAGCTATCGTATCATGTGGCTGTTCGTCCTCTTCGATCTACCGGTTGGCACAAAAAAAGAGCGCAAATCAGCGAGCGGTTTCCGGCTGAAACTGCTCGACCTCGGCTTCGAAATGACGCAGTTTTCAGTTTATCTTCGTTTCTGCTCGGGCAAGGAACAGGCACAAGTTTATGAACGCAAGATCGAGCAAGCCATGCCCCCGTCCGGCAAGGTGCACATCATCGGCATCACCGACAAGCAGTATGAGACGATCCGAACCTATCGTGGGCGAAAACGGGAACAGAGCCCGAAAAATCCCGATCAATACGCGCTATTTTGACGCGTCTGGCATCGCCATGGCGAGCTGCGAGCAGGAAAAAAGGCCCTGTTTCCAGGGCCTTGATCCATATCGCAGTTTAGCGGTCTGGTGATTGAGGGCCAACCGCAACCGCATCGGCGTTTTATCGTCGCGAGACGCAAGTTTAGCGGTCTGGTGATTGAGGGCCAACCGCAACGCCGGCCAAGGCTGCCTTCAGGGCGGATATAGTTTAGCGGTCTGGTGATTGAGGGCCAACCGCAACAATGTATCCCCGCTTGTCGCTCGGGTCGAAAGTTTAGCGGTCTGGTGATTGAGGGCCAACCGCAACCTCCCAGATCGGCTGCTGGCTCACATTCGAAGTTTAGCGGTCTGGTGATTGAGGGCCAACCGCAACTCCGCTCACGTTTTCCGTCAGTGAGGCGCGAGTTTAGCGGTCTGGTGATTGAGGGCCAACCGCAACTCGCTCGGCGCCAAGGGCGACATGACGATTAGTTTAGCGGTCTGGTGATTGAGGGCC
>JBDHSU010000109.1:0-13433 GCA_039808325.1 Variibacter sp.
TGAAGAAGAAGTGGCCGGACTTCTCGAAGCCCGCCATCGCGCCGATCTCGTTGACGCGGCGCTTCATGTAGGAATGCCCGGTCTTCCAGTAATCGACCTTGGCGCCGTTCTTCCGCAGCACCGGGTCGGTCATGAACAGGCCGGTCGACTTCACATCGGCGACGAAGGTCGCACCGGGATGCTGCGCGGAGATATCGCGCGCCAGCATCACGCCGACCTTGTCGGAGAAGATCTCGTCGCCCTCGTTATCGACGACACCGCAGCGGTCGCCGTCGCCGTCGAAGCCGAGGCCCACATCGGCTTTATGCTTGAGAACCGCGTCGCGCATGGCGTGCAGCATCTTCATGTCTTCGGTGTTCGGATTGTAGTTCGGAAACGTATGGTCGAGCTGGCAATCGACCGGCACGACCTCGCAACCGATCGCCTCCAGGACCTGCGGCGAGAAAGCGCCGGCGGTGCCGTTGCCGCACGCGCAGACGACCTTGAGCTTGCGCTTCAGCTTCGGCCGATTGGTGAGGTCGGCGATATAGCGCGCGGGGAAATTCTCGACGAAGGCGTAGGCGCCCGAACTCTTCAGCTTGAACTGCGCGTCGAGGACGATCTCCTTCAGCCGCGCAATCTCGTCCGGCCCGAAGGTGAGCGGCCGATTGGCGCCCATCTTCACGCCGGTCCAGCCGTTGTCGTTGTGCGAGGCCGTCACCATCGCAACGCAGGGCACGTCGAGCGCGAACTGCGCGAAATAGCTCATCGGCGTCACCGCCAGGCCGATGTCGTGCACCTTGCAGCCCGACGCCAGCAGGCCGGTGATCAGCGCCATCTTGATCGAGGCCGAGTAGCCGCGAAAATCATGGCCAGTCACGATCTCCGGCTTCACGCCCATCTCGTGGATCAGCGTGCCGAGTCCCATGCCCAGCGCCTGCACGCCCATGAGGTTGATTTCCTTCTCGAACAGCCAGCGCGCGTCGTATTCCCGGAAACCGGTGGCCTTCACCATCGGCTCGGATTCATAGGCATAGGTGTTGGGCTTCAGCGCGGGCTTCGGCGTCGGAAACATGCGAATCCTCAGGTGAGATGGCAGGCAGGAACGACTTATAACACGCGAACGGGCGAAGGGTTCGCATGTGGAGACCGCTGTTACACGTGGAATTGGATCAGAATGCGGTCGGCTCTTCCTTCACCTCTCCCCTGGGGGGAGAGGTCGGATCGCGAAGCGATCCGGGTGAGGGAGAAAGCCTCGAGGGTCCGCAGCCCTCACCCCAACCCTCTTCCACGGAAGAAGGGATTCCGGCCGCATTCGGAACAGAGTTGGCGTGCAACCGAGATCTACTGCTCCATCACCAGCCGGCTGTCGGCGAACTCGTAGCGCCTGAGCCGCGAGAGGAAGGACAGGCCGAGCAGATTTTCGTCGAGCGCCTTGTCGGGCACGACGAGGCCGGTGACGTCGCGCACGCGGATGCCGCCGATCTCGATCGCGTCGAAGGTGACGCGCGCGGCGCGCACGGTTCCGTTTGCGGTTCGCACTTCGCTCGTGAAGGCGCTCGGCGCCGGGTTGATTCCCATGCGCGACGCGCTGCGCTCGTTCACCGCGACGACGGAAGCGCCGGTATCGACCATGACGTCCATGCGACGGCCGTTGATCGTCGCCTCGACGGCGTAATGCCCGCGGCGGTCGCGCTGCACCACGACCTTGCGCCCGCTGTGCGAAACGGGTTGCGTGGACGGACGGGTCGGCGCGGCCCTCGGTGCGGTGGCGACTTTGGCGGCCGCAGCGGGCTTTGCAGGTGGCTGCGCATCGAGCCTGGAGGTGACCTGGCTGGCGAAGCCGGCGATGCCGACCGCGGCGATGATGAGAAGGGCATTGCTGTTCATGGCGACAGGCTCGATATCATTGCGCGCCGTCGTCGCACGCCCACGGCAAATGCCGTCCTAACGGCGCAAAGGTCTCGTCCGTCGTGGTGAACCGGCCGGCGGCAAATCGCTTACAATTTTATGTTCCACGCGGCTTGGCGCGGCGCGTCGGCGGCGCCTCCAGCGGATCGTCCGGCCAGGGGTGGCGCGGATAGCGGCCACGCATCTCCGTACGGACGGCGGCGTAGCTTCCGCGCCAGAAGCCGGGAAGATCGCGCGTCACCTGCACCGGACGGTGCGCCGGAGACAACAATTCGACGACAAGCGGAACCCGCCCGCCCGCGATCGAGGGGTGCCGCGCGAGACCGAAAAGCTCCTGCACGCGCACCGCGATCTTGGGGCCCTCCGGATGGTCGTAGTCGATCGCGATGCGCGAACCGGTCGGCGCCTCGAAATGCGTCGGCGCCTCCGCGTCGACCCGCCGCCGCAGGCTCCAGTCCACCAGCGTCTCCAGGCCCGATGCAAACTCACCCGCCGAAAGTTGCGACAGCGCGGTCTTTCCCGAGAGCATCGGCGCGAGCCAGGCTTCGGCCGTTTCGGCAAGCGCGGCGTCGGAAAGGTCAGGCCACGGCGCGCCGCCGGCTTTGCGCAGAAACGTCACGCGATCGCGCCATTGCCGGATTGCCGGCGTCCACGGCAACTTGCCGATGCCGCTTTGAACGACGCCGGCGACCAGCGCACGCGTCGCCTCGTCGCCGGGCGCGACCGCAAATGGCCCCTCGCTCAACGTCAACGATCCGAGGAGGCGCCGCCGGCGGCCGCGCAGATTTCCCGACACCGGATCGAAAACAACCGTATCGCTCGATTTGATCGCGCCCGCGAACTGCCCCTCGATTTCGGCGGGCGTGATGCGCGCCGCCGACACGATGCGGCTGCGACCGGCGCTGCCGGCGAGTTCCGCGACCGCAAGGAAAGGCTCGCGCGCCAAGGGCGACGCCAAATCGAGTTGCGCGCCCCGCCCGTTGGCGAGAAGGAACGAGCCCCCCTCGCCGCCGCGATTTCTCGCAACGCGATCGGGATAAGCGAGCGCGAGCAATGCACCGAGACTTTGATCGCCCGCACGACGCGCGCTTGCGCCGGATACACTCACGTCAGAGCGAGCGGACTGTGCCGTGTCGGCCCGTTCATCGCCGTCGCTAGCAACAGCGCCAATATTTTTCGTTGCAGCCGAATGCCGGACGCGCTCCACCCACCCTCTCGCCATCCGCCGCGCCTCCTGGCCACGCGGCGAACGATCGCGCCGCAAGCCGTCGAGCCGATGTTCGAGATCGATATCGTCGCCGCCAAGCCCGCGTTCGGAGAGAAGCGCCGCGAGCAAACCCGCGCGCTCGCCCTCGTCCCGCGCCGCCGCCGTGATCACCATGCGCGCGAGACGCGGCGGCAACGGCAGATCGCGCAGCGCACGGCCCTCCGGCGTGATGCGTCCGTCGGCGTCGAGTCCGCCCAGCTCGCGCAGCAGCGCCCGCGCTTCCGTCAATGCGGGCTTCGGCGGCGGATCGAGAAAGGCAAGCGCGCCCGGCTCGGTCACGCCCCACTGCGCGAGATCGAGCACGAACGAGGACAGATCGGCGCTGAGGATTTCCGGCGCGGCGAAGGCCGGAAGCGAAGCCGTCTGCGCTTCGTCCCATAAGCGGATGCAAATGCCCGGCTCCGTGCGCCCGGCACGGCCGCGCCGCTGGTCGGCCGCGGCGCGCGAGACGCGTACGGTTTCGAGAGCCGTGAAGCCGAGGTCCGGCTCGTAGCGCGGCACGCGTGCGAGCCCTGAGTCGATGACGATGCGCACCCCTTCGATGGTGATCGACGTTTCCGCAATCGACGTCGCCAGCACGATCTTGCGTGTCCCGCCGCGCGATGGCGCGATGGCACGGTCCTGCACGTCGCGATCGAGTGCGCCGTAAAGCGGGACGATGTCGACGGCCGGGTCGTCGACGCGTTCGCGCAGCAGCCTCTCCGCGCGGCGAATCTCGCCCGCGCCGGGGAGGAACGCCAGGATCGAGCCCGCCTCGGCACGCAGCGCACGAACCGCCGCGTCGGCAACCTGCCGCTCGATCGGCTCGCGCGGATCGCGTCCGGCGTAACGCGTCTCGACCGGGAACGAGCGGCCTTCACTTTCGATGAGCGGCGCATCGCCGAGCAGCTTGCCGACACGGGCGCCGTCGAGCGTCGCCGACATCACCAGCAGCCGCAGATCCTCGCGCAAACCCTGCTGCGCGTCGCGGGCGAGCGCAAGGCCGAGATCGGCATCGAGCGAACGCTCATGGAATTCGTCGAAAAGAACGGCCGCGACACCATCGAGTTCAGGGTCGTCGAGGATGAGCCGGGTGAAGATGCCTTCCGTCACCACCTCGACGCGGGTCTTGCGCGAGACCTTCGAGCCGAAGCGCACCCGCAGGCCGACCGTCTCGCCGACCTGTTCGCCGAGCGTCGCCGCCATCCGGGCGGCGGCCGCTCGCGCCGCCAGTCGCCGCGGCTCCAGCACCAATATCTTACCCGCGGCCGCCCACGGCTCGTCGATCAGCACGAGCGGTACCCGCGTGGTCTTGCCGGCGCCGGGCGGCGCGACGAGGACGGCCGCCGTCCGCTCGCGCAAGTGCGCCGTCAGGCGCCCCAGCGCCTCGTCGATCGGCAGAGCGGTGTCGAAATCGCGCATGGAGGGCGGTTTACCTGCGGGTTTCTGCGGCGGGTTTCATAGCGCCTTTACCGGTAGCGCCTGAAATGCCGGTGTGGCTCAGGCGCCGGACGCATTCGGCACACACCTTGCGAAGCCACGGGTGGAAGAGGCCTTCCGGTCCCATTTCGGGACACCTGAACCACAGGAGCGGCAAATGGCGGCATCGGCGGCGTTGAAGCAGGGACGGGTCGACTGGGTCGATTACGCCAAGGGATTCTGTATTTGCTTCGTCGTCATGATGCATTCGACGCTCGGCGTCGAGGCCGCCGCCGGCCATGAAGGCTGGATGCACCATCTCGTCGCCTTCGCCAAGCCGTTCCGCATGCCCGACTTCTTCATGATCTCGGGCCTGTTCCTGGCCCGCGTGATCGACCGCAACTGGCGCGACTATCTCGACCGCAAGGTCGTGCATTTCGCCTACTTCTACGCGCTGTGGGTCACCATCCAATTCGCCTTCAAGGCGCCCGGTCTCGCCGGCGAGCATGGCCTGCTCGGCGTCGCCGGGCTCTACCTGTTCTCCTATATCGAGCCGTTCGGCACGCTCTGGTTCATCTATCTGCTGCCGATCTTCTTCGTGGTGACGAAGCTCACGCGCAACGTGCCGCCGCTCGTCATCTGGGCGATCGCCGCGGCCCTCGAAATCCTGCGAGCCGCCGGCACCGGCCCGGTCATCGATACCGGCTGGACCGTGATCGACGAATTCGCCTCGCGCTTCGTGTACTTCTACACGGGCTACATCCTCGCCCCGTATATTTTCCGGCTCGCCGCCGCGGTGCAGGCCAACATGACGCTGGGCGCGCTCGGCCTGCTGGTCTGGGGCGTCGTCAACTACACCGTCGTCGCGACGGGCTGGTCGGAGATGCCGTTCGTGTCGCTGGCGCTCGGCATCGTCGGCGCCTGCGCGGTGGTGACGACCTCGGCGCTGCTGGCGCGCTTCCATGTCTTCGAGCCGCTGCGCCATTGCGGGCAGAACTCGATCGTCGTCTATCTCGCCTTTTTCCTACCCATGGCCGTGAGCCGCGCCGTGTTGCTGAAGACCGGGATCATCACCGATATCGGCACGATCTCCGTCCTCGTGACGGCGACCGGCGTGATCGTGCCGCTCATCCTCCATCTGATGGTGCGCAACACGTCGCTGCGCTTCCTGTTCGTGCGGCCGGAGATGTTCAAGCTCAAGCCGCGGCCGAAGCCGCGTTTGGCGCTGCAGCCGGCCGAGTAGGCCGGGAGCCGGCCGCCCGGCTGCCGCAGGTGGCGAATGGCGGCCCGGAGTGTTAAGTCGGGCGGATGAGAAGGCCACCCGACCGATGAGCAAGACCGCAGCCGAGAAAGCCGCATCGACCGCGCCGGCGCTGAAAAAAGGCGACCACGTCTTCCTGGTGGACGGGTCGTCCTTCGTGTTTCGCGCGTATTTCCAGTCGATGAATCAGGATCGGAAATACAATACGCGCAGCGACGGCCTGCCGACCGGCGCGGTGCGCCTGTTCTGCACCAAGCTGTTCCAGTTCATCCGCGACGGCGCCGTCGGCATCAAGCCGACGCATCTCGCCATCATCTTCGACAAGTCCGAGCAGTCGTTCCGCCAGACGCTCTATCCCGACTACAAGGCGCACCGACCCGACCCTCCTGACGAGCTCGTCCCGCAGTTTCCGCTGATGCGCGAGGCGGTGAAGGCGTTCGGCCTGGTCCCGGTCGAGCAGCAGGGCTACGAGGCCGACGACATCATCGCCGCCTATTCATGCCAAGCGGCCGACGCGGGCGCCGAGGTCTTGATCGTTTCGTCCGACAAGGACCTGATGCAGATGGTCCGCCCGGGCGTGACCTTCTACGACTTCGAATCCGGCATCAAAGGCAAGCCCGGCTACCGCCCCGAGCGGCGCCTCGACCGCGACGGCGTGATCGAGAAATTCGGCGTGCCGCCCGAGCGCGTGACCGATGTGCAGGCGCTGATCGGCGATCCGACCGACAACGTGCCGGGCGTCCCCGGCATCGGCATCAAGACGGCGGCGCAACTCATCAACGAATACGGCGACCTGGAGACGCTGCTCGCCCGCGCCCCCGAGATCAAGCAGCCGAAGCGGCGCGAGACCCTGATCGAGAATGCCGAGCGCGCGCGCCTCTCCAAGCAACTCGTCACGCTCGACTGCAACATGGCAGTCGACGTGCCGCTCGCCGATCTGCGCCTCATCGAGCCGGACGCGAAAACGCTGATCGCCTTCCTCAAGGCGATGGAATTCACGACCATCACCAAGCGCGCGGCGGAAGTTTACGGCATGGACGCCGCAGCGATCGAGGCCGACGCACGGTTGCGGGCCGATCCGTCGGCAGCCGGCGCAACCGGAGATGATGGGGTTCCCTCCCCCCTCGTGGGCGAGGGACAGGGAGGGGGGCCATCGCCGACTCGGCCTTCCGGCTATACCCCTCACTCCACCTCTCCCCCACAAGGGGGGAGAGAGCAGGCTGCGGCCCAACCCCTCACGCCGCAATCCCTCGCCGCCGCGCGCGAAAAGGAGGCTGCCGCCTCGACGATCGACCGCAGCGCCTATGTCGCCATCGGCGACGTCGCGACGCTCGACGCATGGATCGCGAAAGCGATGGAACGTGGCACGTTCGCCGTCGATCTCGTCACCACTTCGCCCGACCCGATGGTCGCGGAGATCGTCGGACTGTCGCTGGCGATCGCGCCCAACGAAGCGGCCTACGTCCCGCTTGGCCACCGCACCGGCGACGACCTTCTCAGCGGCGCGGGCCTCGCCGCCGGGCAGATTCCCGCGGACGAGGCGTTGGCGAAGCTCAGGCCCTTGCTGGAGGACCGTGGCGTGCTCAAGCTCGGGCACGACATCAAATCCAAGCTTCTCATCCTCGCCCGCCACGGCATCGCGCTCGCCCCGATCGAAGACGTGATGCTGATGTCCTACGTGCTCGACGCCGGACGCAACGCTTGCACGCTGCCGGCGCTCTCCGAGCAACATCTCGGGCACACGCCGGTCAACATCATCGAGATCGTCGGCAAGGGCCGCACGCTCGTCCCCTTCGAGACCGTCGAGATCGGCCGCGCCCTCCCCTATGCCGCCGAATGCTCCGATCTGACCTTGCGGCTGTGGCAGCTCTTGAAGGCGCGGCTCGTCGCGGAAGCGATGACGACCGTATACGAGACGTTGGAACGCCCGCTCGTTCCGGTGCTCGCACGCATGGAGCGCAGCGGTGTCTCGATCGACCGTCAGATTCTCTCGCGGCTCTCCGGCGACTTCGCGCAGACCATGGCCCGGCTGGAGGACGAAATCGCGGAACTCGCCGGCGAGCGCTTCAACCTCGGCAGCCCGAAGCAGCTCGGCGACATCCTGTTCGGCAAGATGAATCTACCCGGCGCGACCAAGACGCCGACGGGGGCCTGGTCGACACGCGCCAACGTGCTGGAGGACCTCGCCGAGCAGGGACACGATCTGCCCGCGAAAATTCTCGAATGGCGGCAGGTCTCGAAGCTGAAGTCGACCTACACCGATCTGCTCCCCTCCTACGTCAATGCGCAAACCGGCCGCGTCCACACGAGCTACGCGCTGGCCGCGACGACCACCGGGCGGCTTTCGTCGTCTGAACCCAATCTGCAGAACATCCCCATCCGTCGCGAGGATGGACGCAAGATCAGACGCGCCTTTATTTCCGAAAGCGGACACAAGCTCGTTTCCGCCGACTATTCGCAGATCGAGCTGCGGCTGCTTGCCGAGATCGCGGACGTGCCGACGTTACGCCAAGCCTTCCTCGACGGCATCGACATTCACGCGATGACCGCCTCCGAAATGTTCGGCGTGCCGGTGAAAGGCATGCCGGCCGACGTGCGCCGTCGGGCCAAGGCGATCAACTTCGGCATCATCTACGGCATCTCGGCCTTCGGCCTCGCCAACCAGCTCGGCATCGCCCGGGAGGAAGCCGGCGCCTACATCAGGAAGTATTTCGAGCGCTTTCCCGGCATCCGCGACTATATGGACGCCACCAAGGCGTTCTGCCGCGAGCACGGCTATGTCACGACCTTGTTCGGCCGCAAGATGCATTACCCGGAGATCAAGGCGTCCAATCCGTCGTTGCGCGCCTTCAACGAGCGCGCCGCGATCAATGCCCGTTTGCAAGGCAGCGCCGCCGACATCATCCGCCGCGCCATGATCCGCATCGGCCCGGCCCTCGAAAAGGCAAAGCTCTCCGCCCGGATGCTGCTGCAGGTGCATGACGAATTGATCTTCGAAGTGCCGGACGCGGAGGTCGAGAAGACGCTGCCGATCGTCGCGAAGATCATGGCTGAGGCGCCGATGCCCGCCCTGAGCCTGCAGGTGCCGCTCCAGGTCGAGGCCCGCGCCGCCGACAATTGGGACGAGGCGCACTGACGCGCGTGGGGCCTACAAGCTTCCCAGAAAGCTCCGGAAGGTCGAATTCGTCAGCAGCGCCTCGTGTCCCGACTCGATCAGCAGATCCACCGACGGCTGCGGCAGTTTCAGCCGCGTCGGAATGACGTTGAGCTGCGCGGCGCGCGCCATGCCGAGTTGATCGAACCCGACGCGCCCGACATAGAATTTCAAGTCCTGGCAGTTCGGCCCGCCATGCGCCCTGCGGACCGCCTGCCCTTCCGGCCCGCACCGCCAGCGCACCAGCGCATTGCGCCAGTCGGTCATGGTGTGCTCGAACAGCGTGTAGCTCGCGCGCAGGCCGAGATCGAGCGCGGAGTCGGCGACCGCCGCCACGAGGTCCGCGCCGCTCGGGCCTTCCAGCCGTTGCGCCCAGTCGCCCTGCGGAGGACGCCCGGAATCGACGACGAGGAACAACACGCGCCGCAGTTTCACAGCCTGCTCGCGACTGAGCGGACCGTAAGGCGTCTCCGACGATTCACGCGCGACCGTGAAGCCGGACAGGCCGAAATTGTCGGCCAATCCTCCGTCGAGCAGCTTGATGTATTTGATCGACCCGTCACGGTAACGCGAGACGCCTTGCGCGAACGAGCGCAGGATCGGCGGCGCGTTGGGATTCTTCAAAGCGCGCTCGATCCAGTTCGGAAGCTTGGCGTTGCAGCGTTCCGGATAGGTTTCCAGGATGATCGGTGAAAACGCGAGCGGCACCGCCGCCGAGGCCGCCACCGCGGCCGCGACCGGATACCGCGAAAGGTCGCTGCAGATGGCGCTGAAGGCCGTCTTCCCGAACACGAACGGCGTGCGGTTGTAGATGTCGGTGGCATTGATCCAGATGCGCGGACGCCGCTCCGTGATCAGCGACGCGAAGGTCGCGCCTTCGAACAGGTTGGCGTCGAGCCAGGACCGGAAACGGATATCCTCGTTCACGCCACCGCCGATCGCACGCGTGAGATTTGCGATCGAAACGTTGGTGCGCAACTCCGCCTCGGCGTCCCTGAGCAGGAAGCGCTCGCGGAAATCAGTCAACGCGGCGCGCTTCTTCAAGCCGAAGTAGGCCGCCGTGATCGAGCCGCCGGAAACGCCGCTGATGAAATCGATATGATCGATCAGCGAGATCGAGCGGCCGCCGACCTTGCGGCGCTCGTCGGCAAGCCCCTGCAGCACACCGAACGAGAAAGCCGCGGCCCGCGTCCCGCCGCCGGAGAACGCCAAGCCGACCAGCATGTCGTCTTCGGATGCCTCGGTCGGGATCGCGTTGGCGGAGACGCCGCCGTTGGCGTCCGCCGTCGGAATATTGATCGGCACGTTGCTGACCGAGGCACAGGCGCCGAGGGCCAGGGCAAATGCAAAACCCAGAATACGCAATACAAGCATCAGAATCGTTCTCGGCGGCGGCCTGTCCGGCCGCTCGCGAACTATAATCGAGCCCGACTAAACCAGGGGTTTCTACGCCGTTCCCACCGCAATTCCGACGAACAGTGTCGCCCATGGGCAACAGCCGCCGGCTGCCTCAAGGGCAAGGTCCGATGCAGAACTCGACGCCGTCGCTATTTTTATACCGCCCGTCCCCCAGCCGTTCGTAGGTCACGCATCGGCGCCGATCCATCGGATCGCTGGCGCTGCGGCGGCAGATCTTGCCGTCGTCGGCCTCCCAGCTTCCACGCACGACGACGCCGGCGCCCGCGACGATGGCCGAGCCGTCCGGCATATGGATCGTGCACAGCATCTTGCCGGCGAAGGGTCCGGTCGCCGGCGTGCCGCACAGGGGCATCCCGACAAGCTCTTGCCGGAACTGATCCAGCGTCATCGGCTCGGCACTGGCCGTGGAGATGCCGGCGAGCATCGCAAGAAGAAGGGATGGGAGCGTCAGGCGCATGCGGGTGTTCGTCCGAGACAACTCGAAATGAAGCGCTAGAGCATTGACGGAAGCACCCGGTCCGGCGGCTTATGGCCGTCCATGAAGGCGCGGATGTTGATGATGACCTTCTCGCCCATATCGACCCGGCCCTCCACCGTGGCGGACCCCATATGCGGCAGCAGGACCACCTTCCCGGCCCGCGCCAGCCGGACCAGGCGTGGATTGACCGCCGGCTCATGCTCGAACACGTCGAGCCCCGCGCCGGCGATATCGCCGGCCTCGATCAGGCGCGCCAGCGTGTTCTCGTCGATCACCTCGCCGCGCGCGGTGTTGACAACATAGGCTCCCGGCCGGATCAGCTTGAGGCGCCGCGCCGACAGCAAATGATAGGTCGCGGGCGTGTGCGGGCAGTTCACCGAGATGATGTCCATGCGCGCCAGCATCTGGTCGAGGCTGTCCCAGTAGGTCGCCTCGAGCTCCTCCTCGAGGGACGCCGGCAGCGGCTTGCGATTGTGGTAGTGGATTTGCAGCCCGAACGCGCGGGCGCGGCGCGCCACCGCCTGTCCGATGCGGCCCATGCCGATGATGCCGAGACGCTTGCCCCAGATGCGCTGGCCGAGCATCCATGTCGGCGCCCAGCCGTCCCATTCCTTCTCGCCGGTGATGATCGCCGCCCCTTCGGTGAGGCGGCGCGGCACGGCCAGGATCAGCGCCATGGTCATGTCGGCGGTGTCTTCCGTAAGCACCTTCGGCGTGTTGGTGACGGTGATGCCGCGCTTGAGCGCGCTCTCCACGTCGATGTTGTCGACCCCGTTGCCGAAATGCGCGATCAGCTTGAGCTGCTCGCCGGCGGCGGCGATCGTATCCTTGTCGATGCGATCGGTGACGGTGGGAACGAGAACCTCGGCCGTCTGCATGGCTGTGACGAGTTCCGCCGGCGTCAGCGGCTTGTCGTCCAGGTTGAGGCGCGCGTCAAACAGCTCACGCATCCGTGTCTCGACACTGTCCGGCAGCCGGCGCGTCACGACCACAAGCGGTTTTCTGTTCTTCGCCATTCTCCGATCCGTCGTCCGCGCAACCGCTGCACCGTTTGTTCAGGCGACATTAACCGGTGCCGCCGACACTGACCCCGCCCTTCGGTACGATCGAGCGGCCGCGAGCAGAACTTGTCTACCAGAAGCCCCTGGGAAGACAAAGCGCCGGCCTCGTCGGCATGCATGCAGCCGCATCCGTTTCGTGCCGCACGAAGCCGTTGATGCGAGAAACTTGAATGACGTCGCGACGCGCACCGCTCTTTCTTTGCGCACTCCTCACTCTCTTCGCCGCGAGCCCGGCGCCGGCGGAGCAGAACGGCGTCGGACAGTCGAGCGGCTTGCCGGTCCCGCGCTTCGTCAGTCTCAAGTCCGACCGTGTCAATGTCCGGGGCGGCCCGACCAAGGATCACGAGGTCGCCTGGATCTTCACCCGTGCCGGCCTACCGGTCGAAGTCACGGCCGAGTTCGACAACTGGCGGCGGATCCGGGACTCGGAGGGGGCCGAAGGCTGGGTCTACCATTCCCTGCTCTCCGGGCGCCGCACGGCCGTCGTCGAGCCCAATCCGAAGCAGAAGAACCCGCTCTACGCTGTCCATGACGCGCCGGACGCCCAGTCGGCGGTTGCCGCGCGGCTGGAGCCCGGCGTCCTCGCCCAGGTGAAGAAATGCACCGGCACCTGGTGCCGCATTGCCGGTAGCGGCTTCGACGGCTGGATCGAGCAGGACCGCCTTTGGGGCGTCTACCCCAACGAGAAGGTGGAGTGAACCTGCCCGGCGCGGCCGACGCCTCCGGCTATCGCAGCACCGCCACCTGTCGCGGATCGACCGTCATCGTCACGGGCGCCCCGACGGAGAAGGCCGGCTCGCCACGCCGGTGCGGAACGTCGACGGTCATGTCCTGACCGGCGGCACGTACGCGATAGCGCACGATCCCGCCGAGAAATTCGCGCATCGTGACCGTCGTGTCGGCGCCCGACGGCGCCGCCGCCAGCATGATCGCCTGCGGACGGACCGACAGGCAGGCCCTGCCGGGATCGCCGTCGACATCCGCGAGCGCAAAGCCGCTCGGTCCCTTGAACGAACGGTCCGGCGCGATCTCGCCCTCGATCAGATTGGCGGTGCCGAGGAACGTCGCGACGAAGCGGTTCGACGGATTGTCGTAAAGCGCCAGCGGCGTCCCGACCTGCTGAATGCGTCCGCCCTCGAGCACGGCAAGCCGGTCGGCGATGGCGTTCGCCTCCTCCTGGTCGTGCGTCACGTAGATGGCGGTAAGCTTGAGCTTGCGCTGCAGGGCGCGGATTTCCGCCCGCATGTCGGTGCGCAGCTTCGCATCGAGGTTCGAGAGCGGCTCGTCCAGCAGCAGGACTTCCGGCTCGATCACCAGCGTGCGCGCCAATGCCACGCGCTGCTGCTGCCCGCCGGAAAGTTGCGCCGGGCGGCGTCCCGCGTAGTTCGAGAGCCCGACCAGCGCCAGCGCTTCCTCGACCCGCCGCCCCCGCTCCGCGCGCGATACGTTGCGGCGTTCCAGCCCGAACGCGACGTTCTTAGCGACCGTCATGTGCGGCCACAGCG
>JBDHSU010000110.1:0-13382 GCA_039808325.1 Variibacter sp.
TGTCGTACGCGAACCGCCGGTCGCCGGCCTGCTTCGCCAGTGCCTCCACCGTCGTGTCGTTGAGGCCGAGATTGAGCACCGTGTCCATCATGCCCGGCATCGAGGCGCGGGCCCCGGAGCGGACCGAGACGAGCAACGGATTGGCGCGATCGCCGAAAGTCCTGCCCGTGATCTTGGCGACGTGCGCGAGCGCCTTCTCGACCTGCGCACGCAAGTCTTCGGGGTAGGTCTTGTCGTGCGTGTAAAAGTGCGTGCAGACCTCGGTGGTGATGGTGAAGCCCGGGGGGACCGGCAAGCCGAGGCTCGCCATCTCCGCAAGGTTCGCGCCCTTGCCTCCGAGCAGGTTCTTCATCGCGGCTGCGCCTTCGGCACTTCCATCACCAAAGGTGTAGACCCACTGGGCCATCGGCATCGTCCTCGATCTGAAATGAATGCGGGCACGGCCTTGCGTGCGGGGAGCTTGCGGGCCGTGTCTTGCCGCGTTTTGAGGCCAGATTCAATAACGGCCGGCCATGACGTAAGGAGCCGGCCTTTGCGTGCGCGTCAGTGCACCAACCCGGTAATTCCGACGACAATGAGGTAGATGGCGACAATGTAATTGAGAAGCCGCGGCATAATCAGAATCAAGACGCCCGCGACCAAAGCGACAATCGGTTGCAGGGTTACGAGATTGGCCGTCATAAAGCGCCCTCCGTCATGAAATCGTCGGTTACGACAACGCGATGGCCGCGGCACGGTTCCGCGCTGCGGAAGTCCTCAAAGGCCGAGCAACGCCGGCAACGCCGCGAGCGTGCGCACCTCCGCGGCCGGCTCGCCAGGCAGCCGCTCCCGCTTCTGCCCATAGCGGTTGCACCACACGACGCGCATCCCGAAGGCGGAGGCGGCGTAGGCGTCCCACGCATTCGACGATTGGAAACTGATGGCGGAGGCCGGAACGCCGAGCCGGTCGACGGCAAGTTGGTAGACTTTCGGGTGGGTCTTGAAGACGCCCACTTCGTGGACCGACAACACGGCGTCGAGCACGTCGCCGATGCCGGCGCTCGCCACCAGCGGACGCAGCATATCGGGCGAGCCATTCGACAGGATCGCCGTCTTGAGGCCGGCGTCCTTAAGCTGCCGCAACACACCGGGAACCTCGGGAAACGGATCGAGCGTGAGATAGAGCCGCATCAGGCGTTCGCGCAGCGCCGGATCGGCGATCCCCATCGTCTCGAGACTATAGTCGAGGGAATCGCCGGTGACCTGCCAGAAGTCGACGTAGCGATCCTGCATGGTGCGCAGCCATGTGTATTGCAACTGCTTGTCGCGCCACAGGGTCGTCAGCGCCGTGATCCTGTCGCCGAGCACGTCGCGGCATTGTGCGGCAGCCGACGCGTAATCGAACAGCGTCCCGTAGGCGTCGAAGACGCAGGCCCGAATCCCGGTCAGCATGGAAACCGCCATCAGCGCCTCGCTACCGCGCCGCGTGGACGGCGCGAGCTGAATGTCCAGACCCTCATCCGACTCTTCGATCCATGCTCTTGCAATGCCGACGAACGAGGTTTGTGTGAGCGGACATGGGGAAGCTTTGACGGCATCACAAGCGGTTGATAGCGTTTTTCATCGATTCGAGGGGAGACGCATGCGCGCTCTGTTCGCCCTTATCTGCCTGTTCGCGCTCACCGCGACGATGCCGGCCTCGGCGCAAGTTCTCGATCTCTCAACCGTCAAATGCAAGGACTTCGTCGAGAGCGGCGAGCGCAATATCTCGCTCATCTTGATGTGGATCCAGGGCTATTACACCGAAGAGGACGATCCGCCGCTGATCGACTTCGACAAGATGGCGGAGAACGGCAAGAAGCTCGGCGAATACTGCGGGAAGAATCCGAGCGCCGGCTTGATCACCGCCGCCGACGAAGTGCTCAAGTAGCCGCGGCGGCAGGGTCAAACGTTGAGGATGCCGCGAAAGGCGCGGCGCAACTCCGCTTCCGCGTTGTCCTCATACCAGCGCCCATGCGCCAGGATGATGCGCGTGGGTCTCCACGCGATCATCGTTTCCACCGCGCGACGAAGCTCGGCTTCATGGCTTCTGAACGTGACGCGCATGTCGCGCGGCATCCTCCCGTCGGGGTCCTGCACGCCGCCCAAGCGCGTGAGCCAGCGCATCCACCAGACGCTTATCTTCTTCGACTCGAAGTTTTCGATCAGGTCGGTGAGGATCAGCGTGCGGCTTCGCCGGTGGAAGAACTCGAATTCCGTCATGTAGCTGCCCGACACCGGCAGCGTCGCGATCTCATCGTCCCAAGGATACCCATTCGCGCCGCCAAGCTCCTTCGTTGCGAAGTCGATGCGCCCCTTCGCCTGTTCCCTGATGCGCGGCGCGAGATAGACATCCGCGTCGCCATAGGCCGCATGCCAGTCCGGAATCCACCAGTAGTGGATGCGGTTTGGGCCGACGATCCATCGCGGCGCGCCGAGCGCGGATACGGCCGTCCTCAGGTCCGGCGCCAGCGGCGTCGGCGAATGGATGAAGAGCGAGCCATCGCCGGTGCGGACGATCGTCATCCGCGTCGGGAACGGCATCCGGAGCCAGCGCGGACCGAAGCGGATGGTCGGACCATCGACGATCCAAACGTCCTCCGCCACCGGCTTGAGTGTATTGATGGGCGGATACTCAAACGTGGACATGCACGAGCGCCCCCCGTTCCCGGAAGGATGTCGCCCACAGTCTGTCACTATCGGCCGCGCGGGCGACAACTTCAACGGCAGACTTCTATCCCGGCCTCAATCGCCGAGAGCCGCTCAAAACCTGCGTCGTCTTGTACGCATGCGCGGCTATCGGTCGAGCGCGCGCATGTTGCCGCCGCTCCGCGCGCCCATCTCACCAACCTGCCTGTCTTGTTTTATCGACGGGTGCCACGCACCGGCTTCGCCTCCCAACAAGAGACCGACCTTGCGAACCATCTCGACAAGTTGAGGTCCCGCCTCGTTCAGCAGTCTCGCGCGCGACAGGCGAAACGCCGGAGCTCCGCAGTTGAATGCGAAGACGCCCGAGCCGTCGGCCATGACCAAAGGCACGGCGACGGCGTTGACGTCCGGATACCAGTCGCCGGCCGAAACGACGAAGCCATGCGTGGCGAGCTCGCGCTCCGCGCGCGCCAAGGATGCCTCGATCCGCGGCCAATCCGCCGGTTGCATGCGCTTGAGTTCGTCGAGAACGCCAACACGGATGGGCGCGGGAAGCACCGCGAGCAGAGCCCGGCCGGCCGACGTCGTCGCCACCGGAATGCGCGATCCGACCTCGAGCCGCAACGCCACCGGGGAAGCCGACGTGCAGTGCTCGACGTAGAGAACGCTGTGATGGTCGTAGGCGCCCAACGCGACGGAGGCAGAAAAATCGTCGGCCAGCTTCTGCATCAGGGGCCGCGCGACGGTGCGGATGCCCATATTGGCAAGCGCGGTATAGCCGATGGAAATCGCGCCGGCGGCCAGTTGATACTTCCCGAAACGCTCGACATGCGTGAGATAACCAAGCTTGGTCAGCGTGTATGTCAGGCGCGAGACGGTCGGCTTCGGCAGGCCGGTGCGCGCCGCGATCTCCTGATTGCCAAGCAGGCGGTCATCCGGCCTGAAGGCGCTGAGCACATCGAGGCCACGGGCAAGCGCCGTGACGAATTTACGATCGTTGGGAGCATGACGCCGCGCATCCGCGGAGCGGCTTTTCCCGTTGGCATCGGTTTGGATGTCAAGCACGCCAGCCACTCCACTCGCGTTGACAGCGACTGCACCATTTTCTAGCGTCGTCGTCAAATTGCAAAACAACGTTTCGCAATGCGAAATTCAAACAAGAACCGGGGCGGCGATTTGAACGCCATGCCAATGCTACTCACGCCGGCTCAGACGGTCGCCGCACTGGAAGCGCGCGGGACGACGCAATGGGGCGGCGGCGCCGGACAGCGCATCGTCTGGCGCTGTTGGGGAGACGGCCCGGCGCTGCTTCTTTTGCATGGCGGCTCGGGCTCGTGGACGCACTGGTTCAGAAACATTCCCGACCTCGCGCGCGATCACCGCGTGATCGTTCCCGACCTGCCCGGGCTGGGCGACTCCGACTACGATTCCAGCCTTACGACCACGGAAATCGTCGCCCAGCGCGTTGCGCGCGACCTTCGTGACATTCTCGGCGGCGCGGACGTTTCGATCGTCGGCTTTTCCTTCGGCAGCATGGTCGGCGGCTATCTCGCGCGCGACTTGCCGCGGCAAGTGAACGCTCTCGTCCTCGTCGGTGCTGTCGGCATGGGGCTGCGACGCGATCCCGTTCCGATGCAGTCGTGGCGAACGCTGACGAATGAAGCCGCGCGGCTCGCAGCACATCGCGCCAATCTCGCGACGCTGATGGTCCACGATCCGACCAAGATCGATGACTTCACGCTTTATCTCCAACAGAGCAACGCGGAACGCACGCGCCTGCGAACCCGCCGCCTGCCACGCGACAACAATCCCCTGGCCGAGGCGCTGGCGAATACGCGTGTGCCGCTGGCCGGCATCTGGGGCGAAAACGACGTGACCGCCGCGCCCTATCTCGACGATCGCCGCACCTTCCTGCAGGCGCTGCGCCCGCATGTGCCGTTTCACCTCGTCCCGGGGGTCGGACATTGGGTGCAATTTGAAGGCGCGGGCGCGTTCAATGCGATCCTGCGCGACGTGCTACAAGAATTGCTGCCCGCTCAGAACAAAACGACCGTCGAGAGGACCCATGGCTGAACAGCCTTCCAAGGACGCGAATGTCGTCACACTCCGCAACGAAGGCGACGTCGCGGTCGTCACGATCGACAATCCGCCGGTCAATGCGCTGCGCCACGCCGTGCGCGCCGGACTGGCGGCGTGTTTCAACAAGGCGGAAGCGGACGCGACGGTCAAGGCGGTCGTCGTCGCTTGCGCAGGGCGCACCTTCGTCGCCGGCGCCGACATCACCGAGTTCGGCAAGCCGGCGGTGGAACCGATCCTGGCAGCCGTGTGCAAGGTCATCGAGGGCATGTCGAAACCCGTGGTCGCCGCCATTCACGGGACCGCGCTGGGCGGCGGTCTCGAACTGGCGCTCGCCTGCCACTATCGCGTCAGCGATCCCGCCGCGCGCGTCGGATTGCCGGAAGTAAAGCTCGGCATCCTTCCGGGCGCCGGCGGCACGCAGCTTCTGCCGCGCGCCATCGGCCCGGAGGAAGCCGTGCGTATGATCGTCACCGGCGAGATGATCGGCGCGAAGAAGGCGCTGGCCCTCGGCTTGATCGACGAGATCGTCGACGGCGATCTGCTCCAGGGCGCGATCGCGTTCGCGCGCAAACTCGTCGCCGAGAAGAAGCCGCTGCGGCGCCTGCGCGACCAGGACGACAAGCTCGCCGCCACGCGCAGGGATCCGAAGGTATTCGAGGAGACGGCGGCGGCGCTAACGGGCCGGCTGCGCGGACTGCGCGCGCCGGTCGCGTGCGTGGAATCGGTGCGCAATGCCTTCACAATGCCGGTCGACGAGGGGATGGAGCGGGAGCGCGAAATCTTCCGCGAACTCGTCACCGGCGACCAGTCGAAGGCGCAGCGCTACATCTTCTTCGCCGAACGCGAGGCGTCCAAAGTCGCCGATATGCCCGCCGGCGTGAAGCCGCGCGAAGTCAAGCGCGCCGCGGTGATCGGCGCCGGGACAATGGGCGGCGGCATCGCCATGTGCTTCGCCAGCGCCGGCATTCCGGTGACCGTGATCGAGACCTCCGACGAAGCGCTGCAGCGCGGCCTCGGCATCATCCGCAAGAATTACGAGGCGAGCGCGAAGCGTGGCGCCTTCTCCATGGAAGACGCGGAGAAGCGCATCGGGCTGATGACCGGAACGACCGACTTCAATGCCGTGAAGGACGCGGATTTTGTCGTCGAGGCGGTATTCGAGGAAATGGACATCAAGAAAGACATCTTTGGCCGGCTCGACAAGATCGCAAAGCCGGACGCGATCCTCGCGACCAACACCTCCTATCTCGACGTCAACGTCATCGCCCGGTCGACGACACGGCCGGGTTCCGTGCTCGGCACGCACTTCTTCAGTCCCGCGAACGTCATGCGGCTGCTCGAGATCGTACGCGGCCAAGCGACGGCGCCGGATGTGCTGGCGACCGCCGTCGCGGTCGGCCGCAAGATCGGCAAGGTGCCGGCGATCGTCGGCGTCTGCCACGGCTTCGTCGGCAACCGCATGCTGCGCGCCCGCTCGATCGAAGCCGAGCGGATGCTGATCGAAGGCGCGCTGCCGCAGGACGTGGACGGCGCGATCGTCGAATTCGGCTTTCCGATGGGCCCGTTCGCGATGAGCGATCTCGCCGGCATCGACGTCGGCGCGCGGGCGCGCAAGGCGCTTGGCGTGCGCGCCGAGATCGCCGACGCCATCGCCGATCTCGGCCGCTACGGGCAGAAGACCGGGCGCGGCTTCTACATCTACAATCCGGGCTCGCGTACGCCGCAACCCGACCCGGAGGTCGAGGCGATCATCGTCGCCGCGTCGAAAAAGCTCGGCGTCACGCGCCGGGCGATCGACAAGAAGGAAATCGTCGAGCGTCTCATCTTCCCGATGATCAACGAAGGCGCGCAAATTCTCGAAGAAGGCATCGCGCAGAGGCCGAGCGACATCGATATCATCTGGGTCTACGGCTACGGCTGGCCGGTCTGGCGCGGCGGCCCGATGTTCTACGCCGATCAGATCGGCCTGCCCTACATCCGCGACCGGCTCGCCGAATATGCGAGGCGCGCCAACGATCCGCGGCTCGAACCCGGCGCGATGCTCAATCGCCTCGCCGACCAGAAAGCAACGTTCGCGTCGCTGAGCGGCAGCAAGAAGGCGGCAGCCTGACCGCTGTTTCACCCTACCCAGACTAGGAGGCTCTCGTGCAGGAAGCCGTCGTCGTCTCCACCGCGCGCACGCCGATCGGCAAAGCCGGACGCGGCGCGTTCAACATGACTCACGGCGCCACCATGGGCGGCCATGTCATCGCGCATGCCGCGGCGCGCGCCAAGCTCGATCCGGCCGAGATCGATGACGTTATCCTGGGCTGCGCCGTGCCGCAGGGCGCAACCGGGCAGAACATCGCCCGCCTTTCCGCTATTCGCGCCGGACTGCCGGTGACGGTGCCCGGCGTCACCGTCAACCGCTTCTGCAGCTCCGGCCTGCAGACCATCGCCATGGCTGCACAGCGCATCATCAGCGGCGAAGTGACGACCGTCGTCGCCGGCGGCCTCGAAAGCTGCAGCCTCGTCAACGACCAGCGCGTGCCGGTCTACGAGGAGTGGCTGAAGAAGCATAAGCCCGAGATGTGGATGCCGATGATCGAAACGGCGGACATCGTGGCCGAGCGCTACAACGTCTCGCGCGAGGCGCAGGACGCTTTCGCGCTGGAAAGCCAGCGCCGCACGGCGAGCGCGCAACAGGCGCGCAAGTTCGACGACGAGATCGTGCCGCTTTCGACGACGAAGCGGGTGGTGAACAAGGACACCAAGGAAGAAACGACGGAAGCCGTCACGCTGACGAAGGACGAGGGCAACCGGCCCGACACGTCGGCGGACGGCCTTGCCGTGCTGAAGCCGGTGCGCGAGGGCGGCACCATCACCGCCGGCAATGCGAGCCAGCTCTCCGACGGCGCATCGGCGTGCGTCGTGATGGCCGCCGACGAAGCCGAGCGGCGCGGCCTCAAACCGATGGGCCGCTTCGTCGGCTTCGCGGTCGCGGGCTGCGAGCCGGACGAGATGGGAATCGGCCCCGTCTTCGCGGTGCCGAAGCTTCTCAAGCGCCACGGACTCAGGATCGAGGACATCGATCTGTGGGAACTCAACGAGGCGTTCGCCAGCCAATGCCTCTACTGTCGCGACCGGCTCGGCATCGATCCGGACATCTACAATGTCAACGGCGGCGGCATCTCGATCGGCCATCCGTTCGGCATGAGCGGCGCGCGCCTCACCGGGCACATTTTGATCGAAGGGCGCCGGCGCAAGGCGAAGCGCGCGGTCGTGACGATGTGCATCGGCGGCGGCATGGGCGCGGCGGGCTTGTTCGAGATTTTGGGATGAAGACCTGCCGCCATCCTTCGAGACGCGACCTTCGGCCGCTCCTCGGGATGAGGACCACCGTTGCCGGCGCGGTTCTCACGCGTTGGGCGAGCGACGAGGAAAACCCCTCATCCTGAGACGGCCGCGAAGCGGCCGTCTCGCAGAATGACGGTGGAATGGAGCCGAAGCCATGGACCTGCGCTTCACCGACGAGGAGATCGCCTTCCGCAAGGAGGTGCGCGCGTTCTTCGACAGCGCGCTGCCGAAGGATATCCGCACCAAGATGGAGGAGGGTCGCGCGCTGGTGAAGGACGACATCGTCACCTGGCAGCGCATTCTCAACGCCAAGGGCTGGGCGACGCCGTTCTGGCCGGTGGAATATGGCGGGACGGGCTGGAGCCCGATGCGGCAATACATCTTCCTCGAGGAGATGCAGGCGACGCCGGCGCCGCAGCCGCTGCAGTTCGGCGTCAACATGGTCGGGCCGGTGATCTACACCTTCGCCAACGAAGAGCAGAAGGCGCATTTCCTGCCGCGCATCCGCAACATCGACGACTGGTGGTGCCAGGGCTTCTCCGAGCCCGGCGCCGGCTCCGACCTCGCCTCGCTGAAGACGACCGCGAAGCGCGACGGCGACCATTATGTCGTCACCGGGCAGAAGACCTGGACGACGCTTGCGCAATATGCCGATTGGATCTTCTGCCTGGTGCGCACCGATCCGAACGCGGCAAAGAAACAGGAAGGCATCTCGTTCCTGCTGATCGACATGAAGACGAAGGGCATCACCATCCGTCCGATCCAGACGATCGACGGCGGCCGCGAGGTCAACGAGGTGTTCTTCGACGACGTGCGGGTTCCGGCGAAGAACCTCGTCGGCCAGGAGAACAAGGGCTGGGACTACGCGAAGTTCCTGCTCGGCAACGAGCGCATCGGCATCGCGCGCATCGGCATGTCGAAGCATCGCATCCGCCGCATCAAGGAACTCGCAGCGAAGGAGTTCGACGGCGAACGGCCGATCCTCGACAACCCGCGCTTTCGCGAGAAGCTCGCCGCGGTGGAGATCGAACTCAAGGCGCTGGAGATGACGCAGTTGCGAGTCATCGCCGCGGAGGGCAAGCGCGAGAAAGGCCGACCGGATCCGGCGTCGTCGATTCTCAAGATCAAGGGCTCCGAATTGCAGCAGGCGACGACGGAGCTTCTGATGGAAGTCGTCGGGCCTTATGCCCTGCCCTATCAGACGGATCAGGACGCGGGCTGGAACGAGCCGCCCGTCGGCCCGGACTGGGCGGGTCCCATTGCACCTACCTATTTCAACTACCGCAAGGTTTCGATCTACGGCGGCTCGAACGAGATCCAGAAGAACATTGTCGCCAAGGCGATCTTGGGGCTTTAGGCGATGGACTTCGATCTCAGCGAAGAACAGCAGCTTCTCCAAGACAGCGTTACGCGGCTGATGGCCGACCGCTACGACTTCGAGCGGCGTAACGAATATGCGAAGTCTGCGGAAGGCTTCAGCCTGCCGCTCTGGCGTCAATACGCGGAGCTGGGCGTTCTTGGACTTCCGTTCGACGAAGCGCACGGCGGCATCGGCGACGACGGCGTCGGCACGATGATCGTGATGCAAGCGTTCGGCCGCGCCCTCGCGCTCGAGCCTTATCTTGCAACCGTCGTGCTCGGCGGCGGCGTCATCCGGCACGGCGGATCGGCGCAGCAGAAGGAAGCGATCCTGCCGAAGATTGCGGACGGCACGCTGCGTCTTGCCTTCGCGCAAGCCGAGCGCCAGTCGCGTTACAATCTCGCCGACGTCAAAACGACCGCCAAGAAAGCCGGGGGCGGCTGGGTTCTCGACGGCGAAAAGAGCCTGGTGCTGCATGGCGACAGCGCCGACATGTTGATCGTCGTCACGCGCACGTCGGGCGCGCAACGCGATGAGAAAGGGCTCAGCCTGTTCCTCGTGGACGCGCGAGCGGCAGGCGTTTCCCGGCGCGGCTATCCGACGCAAGACGGCCGGCGTGCGGCGGAAATCGCCTTCGCGCAGGTCACCGTGCCGGAAAACGCGCGTATCGGCGATATCGGCGCCGCTTTTCCTGTTATCGAGCGCGTCGTCGACGAGGCGCGCGCGGCACTATGCGCCGATGCCGTCGGCGCGATGGAGGCGATGCACGCGCTGACCGTCGAGTATCTGAAAACGCGCAAGCAGTTCGGCGCCGCCATCGGAAGCTTCCAGGCGCTGCAGCATCGCGCGGTCGACATGTTCGTCGCGGTCGAGCAAGCGCGCAGCATGGCCATGCTCGCCGCCATGACGGCGCGCGACGAGGACGCGGAGGCGCGGCGCAAATCCGTCGCGGCCGCCAAGGTCCAGATCGGCCGCTCGGGGAAGTTCGTCGGCCAGCAGGCCGTGCAGTTGCACGGCGGCGTCGGCATGACGATGGAACTGAAGGTCGGCCACTACTTCAAGCGCGTCACCATGACCGATACGCTCTTCGGCGACGCCGACTATCATCTCGCGCGGCTCGCCGAGGCCGGAGGATTAATCTGACGCTTGGATTATCGAGGAGAAGCCGATGCTCTTTCCCCTCTCGAAACATGCGGAAAACCTGCGCCAGCGGGTCATCGCATTCATGGAGGAGAACATTTATCCGGTCGAGGCGGAGTACGAGCGGCAACTGGACGCGCTGCCGAGCCGCTGGCATGTGCCGCCGCTGATGGAAGAACTCAAGGCCAAGGCCAAGGCCGCCGGACTGTGGAACCTGTTCCTGCCGAAGGAAGAGTTCTCGGAATCCCTCACCAATGTCGAGTACGCGCATCTTTGCGAGGTGATGGGGCGCTCGCCGATCGGCCCCGAGCCGTTCAACTGCTCCGCTCCGGACACCGGCAACATGGAGACGATCGCGCGCTATGGCAGCGCCGAAAACAAGAAGCAATGGCTGGAACCTCTCATGGAGGGGAAGATCCGCTCGTGCTTCGCAATGACGGAGCCGGCCGTCGCCTCGTCGGACGCAACCAATATCCGTTCCGAAATCCGTCGCGACGGCGACCACTACGTGGTCAGCGGGCGCAAATGGTGGACCTCCGGCGCGATGGACCCGCGCTGCAAGATCGCGATCTTCATGGGGCTCACGGACCCGAACGCCGAGCCGTACCGGCGTCAATCGATGATCCTGGTGCCGATGGAGGCGCCCGGCGTCAACGTGATCCGCTCCCTCAAGGTGTTCGGCTACGACGACGCGCCGCACGGTCACGCCGAGGTCGTGTTCGACAACGTGCGCGTGCCGGCGTCCAACATGCTGCTCGGGGAAGGGCGGGGTTTCGAGATCGCGCAAGGCCGGCTCGGCCCCGGCCGCATCCATCATTGCATGCGCTCGATCGGCGTCGCCGAGCGCGCGCTGGAGACGCTGTGCCAGAGGGCGGTCTCGCGAACGGCATTCGGCAAGACCATCGCGGAGCATGGCGTGACGCGCCACTGGATCGCGGAATCGCGCATGGAGATCGACCAGGCGCGCCTGCTGACGCTGCAGGCGGCGCATATGATGGACACGGTCGGCAACAAGGCGGCGCGCGCGGAGATCGCGATGATCAAGGTGGTGGCGCCAAACGTCGCGCAGAAGGTGATCGATCGCGCCATCCAGGTCTGCGGCGGCGGCGGCGTCAGCCAGGACTTCCATCTCGCCTACGCCTTCGCGCGCTCGCGCGCGCTGCGTTTGGCGGACGGTCCCGACGAAGTGCATCGCGAGACGATCGCGAAGCTCGAACTCAAGAAGTATCGCGCCAACAGCAACGCGCCCAAGCATTGAGAGCGTCATGACGACACCGTTTCATCTGACCGGAAAGGTCGCCGTGGTCACCGGATCGAGCCGCGGCATCGGCCGCGCTATCGCGGAGACGATGGCAAGCCTCGGCGCCAAGGTCGTGATATCCAGCCGCAAGGCTGAAGCCTGCGAAGAGGTGGCGAAAGCAATCAATGCGAAAGGCGGCGAAGCGGCGATCATCCCTTGCAACATCTCACGCAAGGCGGACGTCGAAACGCTCGTCGCCAAGACGCGCGAGACTTTCGGGCGCATCGACATCCTCGTCTGCAACGCCGCGGTCAATCCGGTTTACGGACCGCTCGCCAACCTGCCGGACGAGGCGTTCGACAAGGTTATGGGCTCGAACGTCAAAAGCAATCTCTGGCTTTGCAACCTCGTGATCCCGGAGATGGCCGCCCGCGGGGACGGCGCGGTGGTCATCATTTCTTCGATCGCCGGCATCCGCGGTACCGGCGTCCTCGGCGCCTACGGCATCTCGAAGGCGGCGGACTTCGCCTTGGCGCGCAACCTCGCCGTGGAATGGGGACCGAAGAACGTGCGCGTGAACTGCATCGCTCCAGGACTCGTGAAAACCGATTTCGCCAAAGCGCTGTGGGAAGACCCCGACAATCTCGCGACCCGCAACGCGCAGACGCCGCTGCGCCGCATCGGCGAACCCCACGAGATCGGCCCCGTTGCCGCATTTCTCGCGTCGCCGGCGGCAAGCTTCATCACCGGTCAAGTCATCGTCGCCGACGGCGGCGTGACGATCGCCTGACGGCTTCGATCGGAACACAGGGCTCGCGCGGCCCCGCCGCCGCTGACACGCAGGGCGCACGGGGTCGGCTCAATAAAAATTGCGACTGATCCATAAAAAGCCAAAGAAGATTGAAATGCTGCGTCGGTTATTGGGGCGATACAGCTCGGTCGCTGTACGAACGATGCAAACCTAAGGTTGCGTCTACACTTGCAAATTACTTCAAATCGCAGCAGCGGGCTTGGGCAAGATGGTCAAAAAGCAGATCGGCAGTAGGTCTTCGATACAACGCGATCAGAATACGCGAGCGCCGGATACGCGCGACCGCGAGGTCGGGCAACGCATCCGCGCGCAGCGCCTGATCTGCAACATGTCGCAGGAGGAACTGGGCGATAAGCTCGGAATTACGTTCCAGCAGGTGCAAAAATACGAAAAGGGCACGAATCGTGTCGCCGCCGGACGCCTGATCCGGATCAGCGAGATCCTCGGCGTTCCCGTGGGCTTCTTTCTCGAGAATCCGGCGCATGCGGATGCTCGCGACGGCGACGGCGTCACCGGCGCGCTGAGTTTCCTCAAAACGGCGGGCGCTGTTCGCTTGCTGCGTGCCTATGCGAGCATCGAAACGGCGGGCGTGCGCCAGTCGCTCGTTGAACTGGCGGAACAGATCGTCGGCCGCGAAGCCGGACGCCCGCAGCCCCGCAAAGGCCGCGCCAACTAGAGCGTTTTTGCTTTTGATGGAATCAAAAGCAACGCTCTAGGTTCTTGTTTTGACGCGTTTTCTTCACGCGAAC
>JBDHSU010000111.1:0-13217 GCA_039808325.1 Variibacter sp.
TTCGATCCAAAATCATCGTGATCTGGTGCGGGATGAGGAAAAGTGTGGAGCGGTTTTCCGCCCGCATCCCGCTCTAAGTTATGAGAATCGATCACGTTCATGATTTTGGATCGATTCGATCCAAAATCATCGTGATCTGGTGCGGGATGAGGAAAAGTGTGGAGCGGTTTTCCGCCCGCATCCCGCTCTAAATATTAGAATCGATCACGTTCATGATTTTGGATCGATTCGATCCAAAATCATCGTGATCTGGTGCGGCCGAGCCTTCGTGAACGCGTTTCGCCGACCCGCGTCGGCTTCAGTTGCCCGTCCGGGCCGATTCCGGCACGAAGCCCTCTTCGAATATGTCGCCGAGCGCGGGCTTGTTCTTGAAGCTATAGGCAAGCCCGATCTGCTCCAGCGTCTTGTCGAACCGCGCGGCGTCGATCGCGCCGAGGCCGTTCGCTAACGCCTGAGCGGTGAGGACGTTCTCTTTCAGCATGACGTTGAGCCGCTGCAACTCGACCTCGCGATTGATGCTGCCGTTGCGTTGCACCAGGGCATCGATCGCCTTCGCCGGGTCCTTGATCGTGTCCTTCAGCGCGGCACTCACCGCTGCGACAAACGCCTTCACCGCCTCCGGCTTCTCGGCCAGGAACCTGGGACGCGCCATGATCGCGCTGCCGTAAAGTGTGAGCCCGTAATCGCTCATGCGCATGACGACGATGTCGTCCGCGGGCACGCCTTTATCGCGCAGGTTCAGCGGCACGCCGTAGTTCAGCCCCACGACCGCGTCGGCCTCGCCGGCCGCCAGCATCGGCTCGCGCACCGGAATGCCGGTGTTCAGGATCGTCGCCTTTTCGATGTCGATGCCCGTCAGCTTGACGAAGATCGGCCACTGGGCGGCGGCCGCATCGGCCTGCGAGACGACGATCTTCGCCTCTTCCAGATCCTTCGGCTTGGCCACCCCGCGGCTGCGCCGCGACACCACGGCATAACCGGCGAGATTTTGCAGGATGAAGACCGCCTTGATGCCGGTGGTCGGATTTTGGTCGCGCCATCGAACCAGCGCGTTGAAGTCCCCGAGCGCGATATCGTAGGTCTCGCCGGCGAGCCGCGTGATCGGCTCCAGCCCCGTGGCGGCGGGATCGATCGTGACGTCGAGTCCTTCGCGCTTGAAATAGCCCCGATCGAGCGCCAGGAAGAAGGGGGCCGCGGCGCCGTCGATCTTGCTGTCGAGACTGAATCTGACGGCCGTTTGCGCGCGCACGTCCGTCGCATCGGCGATAATTGCGAAGCTTCCCGCGCATAGTAGTGTCAATACGGCGCGAACAACGCCAAAGTTCATCCCGATTAACCTTATTTCACCGGCATATCCGGTGGTTCAGCCACGTATCTTAGGAACGTACGCTTCACTTCGGCAAAAGAATATTTCACTTAGCAAAGAATATGCCGCACGAAAGCGCGAACCGGCATCACAATTCATGTGCTTTCGTTAGCGTTCGGCGCGTCAAGGCGCCGCACGCACGAAACGGCCCGCGCTTTGGAGCGCGATCCCGAAAAGTGGAAACCGGTTTTCGGGAAAGCTCCATCGGCGAAAACCAAACGCGGCCGCGCCGGTTCCAAGGAGCGCATTAAGCCGCCGATAACCGTAACCGCGCCAGGTTTGTGCGCCGGTCCGCAGACGCGGCGGCGCTGACCGCGACTGAAGGGAATCGCAAGATTCCGGCGGTACGATCCGGATTCGTTGCCATAGGTGTGTTCGTGCTGTTGGTTGTCTGCGTTTTCGTCGTCCTCCTTTGTGGGCTCGCCGCCGCGGCGTGGCTGTTTCTGCGGCGCGTGCGGCACGACATGCGGGAGAAGATCCGTCTCCTGGAGGAGCGTCTGGAGACGGCGGCCGACCGGAACTGGGAGTTGAAAGAAGCGGGAGAGCGCGCGCGCAGCCTCCTCGACGCGCAGGGCGACGTCATCGTGCGCCGCGACAGCCGAGAAATCGTCACTTACGCCAACGACGCGTTCTGCGCGCTTGTCGGACAGCGGCGCGATACGATCGTCGGAACGCAGTTCCGGGTTCCTGTCGTCGAACAAAGCGAGGCGACGGTGCTGCCCGACGGCACCCGGGTCCACGACCAGAAGATCGCGACGCCGAACGGCGGCCGCTGGATTTCCTGGCGCGAAGTCGTGGTGCGCGACGCGCGCCACGCGCAGACCGCGCGCCAAAGCGTCGGCCGCGACGTCACCGCACAAACGGAGGCGACGCGGGCCCTCGCCGAGGCGCGCGACCAGGCCGAGAGCGCAAGCCGCGCCAAATCGCGCTTCCTCGCCGTCGTCTCGCACGAGATCCGCACGCCGCTCAACGGCATCCTCGGCATGGCCGATCTGCTGCGCGACACCGTGCTGACGCAGGAACAGACGACCTACGTCAACGCCGTCGTGACATCCGGACACACGCTGCTGTCCTTGATCGAGGACGTGCTCGACTTCTCGAAGATCGAAGCCGGCAAGATCGCGCTGGAACGCCGTCCATTTTCGCTGAGCACGCTGGTCGAGGGCACGGTCGAGCTGCTGGCGCCGCGCGCGCAGGCCAAGGGCCTCGACGTCGGCACCTATGTCGACGACGGGGTGCCGCATTCCGTCGTCGGCGACGCCGACCGCCTGCGCCAGGTGCTGCTCAATCTCGCCGGCAACGCCATCAAGTTCACCGAAGCCGGCGGCGTCGCCGTCATCGTGACGTCCGGCCCGCGAAGCGGCGAAGTCACCTTCACCGTAGAGGACACCGGCGTCGGTATCGATCCGGAGGCCCAGCAGCGCATCTTCAAGGAGTTCGAGCAGGCCGACGCGGGCGCCACGCGCCGCTTCGGCGGCACCGGGCTCGGCCTCGCCATCTCCAGGGGGATCGTCGAAAGCATGGCCGGCGACATCCGGCTGGAAAGCGAACCCGGCCGCGGCGCGCGTTTCAGCGTCACCATCCCGCTTCCGGATGCGGCTGAGGCCGTCGAGGCGCAGGCCGCGCTTCCGCACCTGAACGGCGCCGACGTGCTGATCGTCAGCCCGTCGGTGATCACGCCGCTGATCGGCCGGCGGATCGAGAATGCCGGCGCGCGCGTCAGCATCGCGACCTGCATGTCCGACGCCGTTCGCGATGCCGGCGCAAGCCCCTGGAGCGCGATCCTGGCGGACAGCGCCCTCGGCCTGCCCGCGTTGCGGGACGTTCTGCAGGCGGGGATGCGGTCGGCCTCCCGGCGTCTGGCCTTGATCACCCCCACCGAGCGCGCGCATCTGCCGGCGCTGCGCGAGGCGGGAATGACGGGCTACCTCATCAAGCCGGTACGCAGCGCGTCGCTCCTCGCCGTCCTGACGGGGGCCGAAACGGAAGCGGAGGAGACCGCCGTACCGCTGAATCCGGCCGCCGCGCCGCCGACGGCGCCCGACAGTGCCGCGGTCAGCCTGAAAGTGCTGGTGGCGGAAGACAACGAGATCAACGCACTGCTGACGCGCTCGCTGCTGGAGAAGCTCGGGCATCGGCCGACCTTGGCGGCGGACGGCGCGGCCGCGCTCGACCTCTGGCGCGCCGAGCGCGAGGGCGACGCGCCTTACGACCTCGTGCTCATGGACGTGAACATGCCGGTGATGGACGGCGTGGAGGCCGCCCGCCGCATGCGCGCGATGGAGAGGGAGGAGGACGACGCGCCGCCCACAAGGATCGTCGCGCTCAGCGCCAACGCCTTCGCCGACGACCGCGACACCTGCCTCGCCGCCGGCATGAACGCCTTTCTGGTGAAGCCGCTGCATCGCGAGCAACTCATCACGACGCTTGAAACGTTGAGCGATCCGAAGCGCGCGGCCGCGTGATACCCGCGCGCGCCGTGCGACGCAGGCGCGTCTTGTCATAAATCCTTGCCGCGCCCATGCTTGAACGCGCCCGAGGGAATGGCGGCGCGAATCGCGTGACCTCCGTTCGCACCGCCCCTCACAGGATGGGGCATGGCATGTTGCAGAATCCCGCTCGAGAGCAGACCATCGCGCCAATTCCGCTGGCGCCGCCGCCGGCGTCGATACGGGCGGTGCCGCGAACAGCGGGGGCGTCCCGGCCTCTGGGGCGCCTAGGCTCGCTCGAGGTGCATCTCGCGAACGACGCGAAGGACGTGCGGCGCGCGCAGCGCCTGCGCTACCGCGTCTTCTATGGCGAGATGTCCGCGAAAGGCCTATCCGCGCGCCTGCTGCGCCGCGACGCCGACGCGTACGATGAGATTTGCGACCATCTGCTCGTCATCGACAATATCGGCTCGCGCGGGACGAAGCGCGCGCCGCGCGTCGTCGGCACCTATCGCCTGCTGCGGCAGGACGTCGCCGCGCGGCATCGGGGCTTCTACAGCGCCGCCGAATTCGACATCGCGCTCCTCCTGGCGCGTCATCGGAATCTGAAATTCCTGGAGCTGGGGCGCTCTTGCGTCGCCCCGCCCTACCGCAACCGCCGCACCGTCAACCTCTTGTGGCACGCGATCTGGCGCTACGTTCTCGAACATCGCATCGATGCGATGTTCGGCTGCGCCAGCCTGGACGGCACCGACCTGAAGAGTTTGGCGCAGCCCCTCTCGTATCTGCATCACTTCGCGGCGGCTGACGACGACTGGCGGGCGCGGGCGCTGCCCTCGCGCCGCGTTCCGATGGCATGCCTCGCGGCCAACGATATCGACCCGCGCGCCGCATGGCGCGATCTGCCGCCGCTGGTCAAAGGCTATCTGAGGCTGGGCGCGCGCGTCGGCGACGGCGCCGTCGTCGATCATCGCTTCGGCACGACGGACGTGCTGATCGTGCTGCCCGTCTCCCACATCGATCAGCGCTACATCGCGCATTTCGGCGCGGCCGCCGAGCGTCACGCGGCTTGAATCCTACAGCCGGCGCAGCGCCACCTCGTCGATGAGGTGACTCGGGCCCTTCTTGAGGATCAAGTCGGCGCGTTGCCGCGTCGGCAGGATGTTCTCGCGCAGGTTGACGAGATTGATGCGATTCCAGATCGAGGCGGCGACCTCCTTCGCCTCGTCGTCGCTCAATTGCGAGTAGCGATGGAAGTACGACTTCGGATCGCGGAACGCCGTGCCACGCAGCGTCAGGAAGCGATCGACGTACCATCCGAACAGCATGTCTTCGTCGGCGTCGAGATAGATCGAGAAGTCGAAGAAGTCGGAGACGAACGGAATGGCCTTGCCGTCCTTCGGCGGCCGTCCCGCCTGCAACACGTTGAGACCTTCGACGATCAGGATATCGGGGCGGTCCACTTCGACCCAATGGTTCGGCAGCACGTCGTAGACGAGATGCGAGTAGACCGGCGCCCGCACCGGCCGCCGCCCCGCCTTGATGTCGGTGAGGAAGCGCAGCAGCGCGGTGATGTCGTAGCTCTCCGGAAAACCTTTCTTCTCCATCAGGTTTTCGCCGGCGAGAACGGCGTTGGGATAGAGGAAGCCGTCGGTCGTCACGAGATCGACCTTCGGCACGTTCGGCCAGCGCGCCAGCGACGCTTGCAGCACGCGCGCGGTGGTCGACTTGCCGACCGCGACCGAGCCACCGACGCCGATGATGTACGGCACTTTCGCGTCGCCGGTTCCGAGAAAGCGTTGCTGCGCGTGAAAAAGCCGCTGCGTGGCCGCGACATACATCGAAAGGAGCCGCGACAACGGCAGGTAGATCTCCTCGATCTCTTTGAGGTCGAGCCGGTCGTGCAGCGAGCGCAGCCGCGTCACTTCCTCGGCGCTCAATGTCATCGGCGTGTCGGCGCGCAGGCGCGCCCACTCCGCACGCGTGAGGATACGGTAAGGCGAAATGCCGTCGTCTGGGCGCTGATCCATCGCTGTCTCCGGGCCTCAGAACTTCGGCCGCGATGCCTTCTCTTCGAGGCCGGTCATGCCGGTGCGCACCGCGAGCGCCGCCTCAACTTCCGTCAGCGGCACGTCGCGCGACCGCAGCAGCACCAGCAGATGATAAAGCAGGTCGGCCGTCTCCGCGACGAAGTGCTCGCGATCCTCGGCGACGGCGGCCAGCGCCGTCTCGACGGCTTCCTCGCCCATCTTCTTGGCGCAATGGGCGACGCCGCGATCGAGCAGCTTGCGGGTATAGGATTTCCCATCTTCGACGCGGGCGCGTTCCGCGACACGCCTTTCGAGATCGTGAATTGTGAAGGCGCTCATGAGCGATTCCGTCCTCACCTGGCCCCAGGCGGATCCGCCGGCGGATCGAGCCGCATCGGCAACCCCGCACGCGCCATATAATCCTTGGCTTCCCGCACCGTAAATTCTCCAAAATGGAAGATCGACGCGGCGAGCACCGCCGTCGCGTGCCCCTCGCGGATGCCGGCGACGAGGTGATCGAGCGACCCGACCCCGCCGGAAGCGATCACCGGCACCGGCACCGCGTCCGCCACGGCGCGCGTGAGCGCGATGTCGTAGCCGGCCTTGGTGCCGTCCCGGTCCATCGAGGTCAGCAGGATTTCGCCGGCCCCGAGTTCCGCGACCTCGCGCGCATAGGCGATCGCATCGATCCCGGTCGGGTTACGCCCGCCATGGGTGAAAATCTCCCATCGATCGGGCTCTCCCGGCTTCGACACTTTTTTCGCGTCGATGGCGACGACGATGCATTGATCGCCGAATTTCTCCGCCGCCTCCTTCACGAAGGCCCGGCGCGCCACCGCCGCCGTGTTGATGGAAACCTTGTCGGCGCCGGAGCTCAGCAGCTTGCGGATATCCTCGACGGCGCGCACGCCGCCGCCGACGGTCAGCGGCATGAAGCACGCTTCCGCGGTACGCCGCACGACATCGAAGATCGTTTCGCGGTTCTCGTGGCTCGCCGTGATGTCGAGGAACGTCAGTTCGTCGGCGCCGGCCGCATCGTAGGCGATCGCCGCCTCGACCGGATCGCCGGCATCGCGCAGATCGACAAAATTGACGCCCTTGACGACGCGGCCGTCCTTCACGTCCAGGCAGGGAATGACGCGGACCTTGAACATGGCTCACGCGCCGCCATGCGCGGCGAGAAGCGCGAGCGCCGCCGCGGGATCGAGCCGCCCGTCGTAAAGCGCGCGGCCGGCGATGGCGCCGCCGAGCTTGGCGGCGCGCGGCGCGAGCAGCGCGCGCACATCGGCGAGGGAGGCAAGCCCTCCCGACGCGATGACGGGAACGGAAAGCGCCTCCGCCAGCGCGATGGTGCCGTCGAGATTGAGTCCCTTCAGCAACCCGTCGCGCGCGATATCCGTATAGATGATCGCCGCAACGCCTGCGTCCTCGAACCGGCGCGCGACGTCGAGCGCGGCAAGCTCCGACGTTTCGGCCCAGCCTTCGACCGCGACGCGGCCGTCACGCGCGTCGAGCCCGACCGCGACGCGCGCCGGGAAGCGGCGCGCCGCCTCTTTCACCAGGCCGGGATCGCGCACCGCGGCCGTCCCGATGATGACACGCGTCACCCCTTTCTCGAGCCAGGATTCGACCGTCGCGAGGTCGCGGATGCCGCCGCCGAGCTGCACCGGGATGCCGACCGTTTCGAGAATGCGCTCCACCGCCTGCGCGTTCATCGGGCGGCCGGCGAAGGCGCCGTCGAGGTCGACGAGATGCAGATAGCGGAAGCCCTGCGACTCGAAGACGTGCGCCTGCGCGGCCGGATCGCGGTTGAACACGGTCGCGCGCTGCATGTCGCCTTGCTCGAGGCGCACGCACACGCCGTCCTTCAGGTCGATGGCGGGAAAAAGGATCATGACGGATCGCTCACGGCGCCCATTTCAGAAAATTGCCGATGAGCGCGAGCCCCAGACGCTGGCTCTTCTCGGGATGAAACTGCGTGCCGGCGATATTGCCGTGCCCGACCATCGCCGTGACCGGGCCGCCGTAGTCGGCCTCGGCCACCAGGTCGGCGCGATCGCCGCGCGTGAGATGATAGGAGTGCACGAAATACGCATGCAGGCCCTTCGGCCCGACCGGGATGCCTTCGAGCAGCGGATGCGCCGCCGCCGGATCCAGCGTGTTCCAGCCCATATGCGGAATCTTCAGCGCGGGATCGGACGGGTGAATCTTATCGACCTCGCCCTTCACCCAGCCGAGCCCCTTGGTCACGACGTATTCGAGACCGCGCTCCGCCATCAACTGCATGCCGACGCAAATGCCGAGAAACGGCCGGCCCCTTTTGCGCACGACATCCTCCAACGCATCGACCATGCCGGGAACGGCGTCGAGCCCGCGGCGGCAGTCGGCGAAGGCGCCGACGCCCGGAAGCACGACGCGGTCCGCCCGCGCGACCTGCTCCGGCTCGCGCGTCACCACGATCGCTTGCCCCGCGCCGTTTTCACGCGCCGCCCGCTCGAACGCCTTCGCGGCCGAGTGCAGATTGCCGGAGCCGTAATCGACGATCGCGACGCTCATCGCGGCATCCCCGGCTCGGGGAACACGCCGATGATATCCGACGGCTGCGGCGCGCGATGACGAATCTCGGGCGGCACAGGCGTGACGGCTGCGGCGGGCGCCGCCGCAGGCTCATCGCGCTCCCAGCCGTCGAAAAAGCGCCGCTCCGCCGCTTCGCGATTATCGCCCGAGACGATCCCGACCTCACGCCAGCGCCGCAGCGACCATCGTTGCAGCGAGCCCGCTTCGAGCCCGACGAAGAAGGAGATCAGCAACTGCACGAAAGCCGCCGCCGATGCCGGGACGCCGAGCGCGAACATTGCGAAGCTCGTCACGACGCAGACGACGATATAGCCGATCAGCACCACCCACAGCCGGCGCCAGATCATCCATAGCGGCCCCAGAAGGAACGCCCAGAAATGGAAACCGTCGCGGACGAACCGGAAGCGCTCCGGCGCCGCGCGCCCCTCACCGCCCTTCAGCGGCGGCTCATGCACGGTATAGACAGGCATGACGTGCTCCGATCAGTCGCCGAGGCGGCCCTTTGTCGACGGCACCTCGTTCTTCGCGCGCGGATCGATCGCGACGGCGGATCGAAGCGCCCGCGCCAGCCCCTTGAAGCAGGACTCCGCGATATGGTGATCGTTCGAACCGTAAAGCGTCTCGACGTGCAGCGTGACGCCGGCGTTCATCGCGAACGCCTGGAACCACTCGCGAACGAGTTCGGTGTCGAACTCCCCGACCTTGTCGCGGGAGAATTCGGCCTTGAACACCAGGAAAGGGCGGCCCGAAATATCGATCGCGACGCGGGTCAGCGCCTCGTCCATCGGCAGGTGCACGTCGGCGTAGCGCGTCACGCCCTTCATGTCGCCGAGCGCGCGCTTCACCGCCTGCCCGAGCGCGATGCCGACATCTTCCGTCGTGTGATGGTGGTCGATGTGCAGGTCACCCTTGGCCTTGATCTTCATGTCGATGCGCGCGTGGCGCGCCAGAAGATCCAGCATGTGGTCGAGAAAACCGATGCCGGTCGCGACATCGGCCGCGCCGGTGCCGTCGAGGTCGATCGCGACCGCGACGTCGGTTTCCTTGGTGGTGCGCCGGATATCGGCCTTGCGCATGGGAGACCCTCGAGACGACGGCCCGCGCGAAGCCGCGCGGGCGCGCCCTTTTAACAGGGGAGGGTCGGTTTCGCTACCGTCGCCGCGGTATTTGGTTCACGCGCGGCACAAAGGCCGTGCTTAACGATAATCCCGGTCAGTCCCAGCTATCGTCCCAACCCCGATCGCGATAAACGGGACGAAACTCGGTCCGATCGTCGGAATAATAGCGATAGTCCGGGCGCGCCTCCGCGCTGCGGGTGCGGTGAGCGCGCGGCTTTCTGGCGATCATCGTCGGGCTGGCGCCGGAGATGGAGATTCGGGTCGCTCCCATGCCCTCCCGCTTGACCAGGGCGAACAGCGTCGCGGCGTTGGCGGGATGCAGCCGCACGCAGCCATGCGAGGCGGGGCCCCCAAGCCGGCGGATGGCGTTGCTGCCATGGATGGCGAAGCCGCCGTGATAGAAGATCGAATACGGCATCGGCGAATTGTAATACTTGCGCGAGAACCAGGTGCGCGCCATCCGCTGCGGACGGTACTGGCCGTTCGGCGTACCGTAACCGGCACGACCGGTGGAAACGGGCCAGACATGCTTCACTTCGCCGTCGACGGAGACGGTCATGCGCTGGGTCGACTTGTTGATCGACACGAGCACGCCCGCGTCCGCACGCTGCGGCGCCGACAGCGCCAAAGCCGCAAGGATGCCTGCCGCCCAATACCAACGCATCTGCCCCTCCCCGTCCTCACGCGATACGGTCAGAAGCATTCCCGAGACGACAATGGCTGTAAAGCGATTGTCCGCATTCCGGTTAACGGGTGGCGGGAGCGGACACCTTCGGCCTTGCCGGTTTTGCGCCGTCGAGAAAGGCGGCTTTGCCCGGCCAATGGCAGAGATCGTTGATCAGGCAGGATTCGCAAAGCGGGCGCACGGCCTTGCACACATAACGCCCGTGCAGGATCAGCCAGTGATGCGCATGCACCTTGAATTCATCGGGAATGACGCGTTCGAGCCTCGCCTCGACCGCCTGCACGTCCTTGCCCGGCGCAAGCCCCGTGCGGTTCGAAACGCGGAACACATGCGTGTCGACCGCCATCGTCGGCTCGCCGAATGCGATATTGAGGACGACGTTCGCGGTCTTGCGCCCGACGCCAGGCAGCCCCTGCAACGCCTCCCGATCGCGCGGCACCTCGCCGCCGTAATCCGCGATGAGCTTGCGCGAGAGCGCGATGGCGTTGCGCGCCTTGACGTTGAAGAAGCCGATGCTCTTGATCGCGTCGCGCAACCGCTCTTCACCGAGCGCCACCATCTTCTGCGGCGTGTCGACTTTCGCGAACAGCGGTCGCGTCGCTTTGTTGACGCCGGAGTCCGTCGCCTGCGCCGAAAACGAAACCGCGATCAGCAGCGTGAACGGATTGACGTAGTGCAGCTCGCCCTTCGGGTCGGGATCGGCGTCGCGCCAGCGCCGGAACGCCTCCGCGATCTCGGCCGCCGTCCACGGCTTCACCGCGTCGCGCACCGCCGCGGCGTTGGCCTTGCTGCCGTTGCGCTTGCGAGCGGCGGCGAGTAGCGGCGCCGGCGCGGCGCCCGCCTTCAGCGTCGCCTTCCGGACCGTCGCTTTCGACGCTTGGGCTTCGCGCTTGGCGGGCGTATTGCGGGTCGTCTTTTGGACCATTTTTCCGGTATATTGGGGAGCATGACGAACGACAACAGCCGCGAGGGAGAAGCCCCCCTATTTTCCGCCGTGCTGCGGCCTTACCGGTCGATGGGGTCGTCGGGATTCCGTGCGGTGATGCTCGCCGTCGGCACCATCGGCGCCGCGACCAGCATCATGTTTCTCATCATGGGCGCCTGGCCGATCACGGGCTTCCTCGGCCTCGACGTCCTGCTCGTCTACTGGGCGCTGCGGATGAGCTACCGCAGCGCGAAGGCCTATGAGGAGGTCGTCGTCACACCGAGCGTCTTGATCGTGCGGCAGGTGACCGATCGCGGCGCCGTCAAGGAATGGAACGCCAATCCCCTGTGGGTGCGCCTGGATCGCGAGGAGTTCGGCGAATTCGGATTGCGGCAGTTGTTCCTGGTGTCGCGCGGCCGCCGCCTGGCCATCGCCGGCTGTCTCGATCCGCAGTCGCGCGCAAGCTTCGCGGCGGCGCTGTCGGCCGCGCTGTGGGAAGCCAAGCGCGGCCCCACGCGCACCGTGTTCGGATAACGCGGCCGCTTCACAAATGTGAGCGCATGGCGGCACGTCAAAAGTTCCCGACCTTTTTTCCCTTCATTCCACGATTGAACGCTGTCCATACCGGAACACTCCGCCGCCCAGCCCGTTGGCCTCAAGATCGAGGAACCAACCGGGAGAAATCTGATGAGGAAAGTTCTGATTGGCACGGCGCTGGCGTTTGCATTTGTCGCGGCGCCGGCTTTCGCGCAGTCCAACAGCCCCGCGGGCACGGGGGGCGGCGCGGGCGGCGAAAGCGGCTCATCGAGCGCAACCCCGTCCCAGCAGGGAACGACCGTCAACAAGAAAAAACCGTCGACGACCAAAGGCAACTCGGGTGCGATGAATCGCAACGGCGGCGCGTCGAAGGCGGGAACCGGCGGCGGCGGCGGCGGCGAAAGCGGCTCCTCCTCGGCGACGGAGAAGCAAAGCAACACGCCGCGCGGCAATCCAGCCAGCCCGACGAAATAAGCGACGACATTCAATCCGCACGGAGAGGCGTGCTTGCCGCTTGCAAGCGCGCTTCTTGCGTCTTGCTCCTTAAACGAGATCACGATGATTTTGGATCGAGATGATTTTGGATCGAATCGATCCAAAATCATGAACGTGATCGACTCTCATAACTTAGAGCGGGATGCGGGCGGAAAACCGCTCCACACTTTTCCTCATCCCGCTCTAAGACGCCAGATCGACCGCCGATGCCGTGGTGGCATCCGCGTTCAGCCGATAAATGATCGGCACGCCGGTTCCCAATTCACGCTTGAGGATCTGTTCCGGCGTCAAGCGTTCCAGCACCATGATCAGCGCGCGCAGCGAGTTGCCGTGCGCCGCGACCAGCGTGCGCTCCCCGCGCAGGACGCGCGGCAGAATCTCCTGCACGAAATACGGCAAGGCGCGCGCGACGGTGTCCTTCAGGCTCTCCCCGCCGGGAGGCGGCACATCGTAGGAGCGCCGCCACTGGAGAACCTGCTCGTCGCCCCACTTCTTGCGCGCATCGTCCTTGTTGAGGCCAACGAGATCGCCGTAGTCGCGCTCGTTCAGAGCCCGGTCGGAGATGATCGGCAGATTTTTCTGTCCGAGTTCATCCAGAATGAGATCGAGCGTGCGTTGCGCGCGCTTGAGCGACGAGGTGAAGGCGACATCGAACTGAAGGCCTTGCGCCTTGAGCTTGTGTCCGGCGGTCCGCGCCTCCTCGACGCCCTTCTCCGTAAGATCGACGTCCTTCCAACCGGTGAACAGGTTCTTCAGATTCCACTCGCTCTGGCCGTGACGCACGAGCACGAGAAGACGATCCGTCATGAGCATTGATCCTTGCGTGTTGGTCGATCCTGAAGCGGAGTGATTTTTCTTTAAGTCGTCATTCTTGAATCGTCATGCCGCTTTCGTCTTTTGCTTGCGCATGATCCATCCGAAAACCGCTTCACACTTTTCGGGATCATGTTTCGATCTTCCGATCAGGCATGATCCATCCGAAAACCGCTTCACACTTTTCGGGATCATGCCTGGAGGCCGAGGACGTCGGCCATCGCGTAAAGCCCCGGCTTCTG